>JANPEL010000047.1:0-6119 GCA_031431925.1 Gemmatimonadota bacterium
GCCAGCGCGCCATCCAGCTCCCGAAGGAGGTCTGCCTCCGGGTGATTGACGATGAGGTCGAGATCCTTCGTCGCCCGGGCTTTCGTTCGCAACCGAAGTTCCAGAGCCACGCCGCCCTTGATCGTGAAGGGGTGGTTGTCACCCTTCCCCGCTCGCTCGAGGGCGCCCCCGATGACCATGAACGAGATCCATTTGCGGACCCGCCCGTCCGCGACGCCGGATTCGGTTGCGTACGCCAAGACCAGCTTGCCGAGCCGGCCCGCTGACGATGGGGGAGGGCTCGGCGGGGTCATCGCAGCAATTCATCCCTGAGCTTCGCGGCCTGAACCGGCTTCAACCATCCCTCCCGCTCGGCGTCGTCAATCGCACCCCTTACGACCGAGCCGCCCATCGTCGCCGCGTGACAGTCGCGGATGCTCCGTTCCGGCGTCGTCACCGGCAGGCCGTGGACCTGCTGGACGTCGGTTGGCGGCAGGTCGGCCCGATGGACAATCAAGTAGGCCGGCACCGCTCGGTTGAGGCGGGTAGCCTTCGGCAGGGTAATGTGCACCTGCGCTGGACTCGCATCGGACAGATCATAAAGGCTAAGCGCCGAGGCGTGGGAGATCACACCCTGAATCCCGATCCTCCGTGCTTGGGGCCAAAGACTGGCCGCCATGAACTGGGCGTATGGCAAGACTGGGAAGTTCGGGAGTCGATAAACGCCCCAGCTGACTCGCTGGACCGTCCCGCGTTGTCCCATCTTGACCAGGGTGACCGGCTTCACCCCGGCGGCGCGCGCCTGGGCCGCTGTGAAGTACCCCAACTGGTCTTCTGCGATCTCGAAGATCGTCCTCGCGGCCTTGCCTGGCATTGATCTCCGAAATCACCTATAATATGACAATAAGTATTATTATAGCACATCACGTACAATAGTATCGCCTATAATATGACATTTAGTATGCTTTTAAGCAATCACGCGACAAGATTGGTCCAGCCATGGCCTGCTCGAGCTCCCAGGCCCGATCGGCGAGGGCGGCGGGCGTCAGCGCGCATCGGGACTCGGCAGTGGGATTAGGCCATGGCCTAGTGTCCGAGTCTGGCAAGAGCTCTGACCGGTGCTGGGTTAGACCCGAAACCCGGGGAAAGCGGTGGCGTACGATCCCGCACATGCCGACCATCATGGCGGGCTCTGACCTTTTGAGGCGACTCCGGCTGCCGCTCGTCGCCACCGCAGCGAGCCTCTTCGGAGGCCGGCCGATGGGCGCCCAAGCCGCCGTGGTCCGCGAGGAAGTCCTCTTTCAAAACGATACCCTTCGGCTCGCCGGGACGCTCTACCGACCGGCGGGCACCGGCCGGCACCCCGCGGTGGTGCTAATCCACGGATCCGGGCCAACCGATCGCACCGCCGTCCGGTACTACGCCGAAATGTTCGCCCGCCAGGGAGTAGCCGCGCTGGCGTATGACAAACGTGGCGTGGGCCAATCGCAGGGCGCCAAGCAGGCCTGGCGCCGGTTCAACCTGACCGACCTGGCGTCGGATGCCGCGGCCGGCGCCCGCTATTTACAAACCCGCACCGATGTCGACTCAACCCGGGTGGGTTTATTTGGCGTGAGTCAGGGGGGATGGGTGGCACCGCTGGCCGCCCGGCTTTTGGGCAATGCGCGATTCATTGTGACGGTATCGGCGACGCTGACGACGATCGCCGAGGACAATCTCTTCGAGCGGGAGGCCCGGCTCCGCGCCGAGGGGTTTTCAGACTCCGACGTCGAGGCGGCGCGGCGGATGCACGAGTTGGACATCGAGGTGTCCCGAACCGGGACTCAGTTTGCCGCGTTTGCCGAATCGTGGAACGGGAACCGATCCGCGCCGTGGTTCAAACGGGCGTATGGTGACGACAGCCCAGCGCCGGCTGATCACCCGTATCGCCAGTGGTACCGTTCCGTGATGGATTTCGATCCGGTCCCGGTGTGGCAAGAACTCCGGGTTCCGGCGCTGTTCCTTTTTGGTGACCCAGCGTTCGATCGGTTGAGCCCGGTGGCGCGGAACCTCGCCTTGGTTGAGGCACTCCGGGCCACGGGTCGGGACGTGACGGGGGTCGGCTTCCCTGGAGCGGACCACTCGCTGCAACGCTCCGGAACCGACGTCTCGATTGCCGAGGTGGTGGCGAGCTGGTTGAAGCGGCACCCATGATGCGCCTCCTCTTGGCCATCCTTCTGATCCTTGGCGTGACGGCAGCGCCCTTGGTCGCCTGCGATCCGGTCTGGCTTCCTTCGGTTCGACTCCCGGCCACGGCAACCTTGGTCGTGCGGTTCTCCCCGGATACCGTGGCCGACTTGTCGAGCCCGGTTTTCGCTCCCGCGAGGGCGGCTGCGTTCGAGCGCCACGGCGACCTCCGGCGCCGGACGCCGTTCGGGCTTCGCGCCACCGTCACCGCGTTCGACGCCCGGTCTCGGTGGCGGCCGGCGGCCGGGACCGCCGTGGTCCTGGTGCCGTGGGAATTCAGCGAGGACTGCGAGCCGTTGCCATTCAGCCAGAGCGCTCGCTGGGCCCGGCCCGGCGTTCCCTCCGTGGTGATGGCCTGGCTTCGGCCGCGGTCGGGCTGGATTGGCGGCGTGGCAACATTGGACGTGGAGAAGGCGGGCATCGAACCCCGGTGGACCGATCTGGATCCACGGTGGCCGCACGATCGGACCAACCTGATGTCGGCCGTGGAGTACCTCTCGTTGACCGAGATGCTGCCGACCCCGGAGGACCTCCGAGACCGGCCTCGCGAGGTCCTCCAGCGAATCAATGCCTGGGTGGCTCGTCATCGAGCGCTCGCCGCCAAAGAGCCCGGCGGGACGATTCTCGGCAACCTTCGGCGGCAGCTCAACCCGGAATAGTGGACGGCCCGCGCAGAGTATCGTAGGTTGCCACGGTCTCCCTTTCAGGAGTTCGGCCGCGTGCGTACACCCCTAGGCACCTGGTCGGTGGCCGTCGTTGTTGCCGCCCTCCCGCTCGCTCACGAGCGCCCCCCAGCTCCGTTCGAAGTCGTCGCCACCCGGAACGTGATGGTCAGCTCAGGCGATGGGGTCCGCCTCGCGACGGATGTCTACGCTCCCGGACGCGGCGGAGTGGTGTCCGGCCGGTTTCCGGCCATTGTCGAGCGGACGCCCTACAACAAAGACAGTGGGGCCGAGGGACAGGTCCAGTACTTCGTGCCGCTTGGATACGTCGTCGTCCGCCAAGATATCCGGGGCCGCTACGGGTCCGAGGGAACCTGGCGGCCGCTCCGCGACGACGGTCCCGACGGCGCCGCCTTGCTGGCCTGGATTGCCGCGCAGCCCTGGTCGAACGGAAAAGTGGGGACGGTCGGCACCTCGTACGGCGGCGCCACCCAACACGCGATCGCCATCACCAATGCGCCGAGTTTGGCGGCCATGGTGCCGGTCGACGCGATGAGCAACACCGGGTACTACGGGATTCGCCACCACGGCGCCTTCGAGCTCCGGTGGCTCAACTGGATCATGACGTTAGGCAACGCCACCGGCACCCGGGCCGCCGCCACCGGCCTCTCGGCTTCGCCCAACGCACTCTTGGCCGCGACCCGGGCCGCCGCCACCCCCGCGGCCATTCCGGCGTTGCTCGAACTCGGTACCAAGATCCAGGAATCGGCGCGGGCGCTGCCGCTCCAGGCCGGGACCACGGCGCTCAAGTTCGCCCCGGACTACGAATCGTGGTTGGTGGAGGCCATGCGGCACGGTGACAACGACGCCTATTGGGCCGATATGGGTGCCAGCGTGGTGGACCATCTGAAGCGGTACCAAGATGTTCCCGCCTATCACGTCACCGGGTGGTACGACTCCTGGGGAACCCAGGTGGCCAACATGAACTACCTCCAGTTGTCGAAGACCAAGAAGAGCCTCCAGCGCCTGATCGTCGGACCCTGGACCCATGGCGGGCAGGAAGTGAGTTATGCGGGCATGGCCGAGTTCGGTGACGCGGCCGCCATCGACATGAACGGGCTCCGCAAACGGTGGTTCGACCGCTGGTTGCTCGGGATCGAGAACGGGGTCGACCGGGAGCCGCCGGTCCGGCTCTTCGTGATGGGCGGCGGTGATGCCCACAAGACACCCGACAACCGGCTGTTCGTGGGCGGAGCCTGGCGCGACGAGCGCGAGTGGCCGCTCGCGCGGACCCGATACACCCCGTATTACCTCCAGGCCGGGGGCTCCCTGGCTCCGCGGATGCCGCGCGCGTCCGCGCCGACGGGGTACTCCTTCGATCCCCGGAATCCGGTCCCGACGATCGGCGGCAATGTTTCCTCCGAAGGCGTGCTGATGCCCCGGGGTGCCCAGGATCAACGGTGCTCACCCGCCCATTGGCTCTGCAAGGATAATTTGCCGCTTTCAGCCCGCGCCGATGTGCTGGTGTTTCAGACTCCGGCGCTCGAACAGGACGTGGAGGTCACCGGCCGGTTGGTGGTGACGCTCTGGGCCGGCTCCGACGCGCGGGACACCGACTTCACCGTCAAGCTGATCGACGTCTATCCTCCAAACCCGGATTACCCCGCGGGTATCGATCTCAACGTGGGCGACGGGATCGTCCGGGCCCGCTATCGCCAATCGCTGAAGTCGGCTCGGTTGCTGGCTGGATCCGGTCCCCAGGAATACACCATCGAGATGTATCCGACGTCGCTCGTCTTCGGACGCGGCCACCGGATCCGGCTCGACATCTCGAGCAGCAACTTTCCGCGATTCGATATCAATCCGAACACGGGCGAGCCCCTGGGTCAGGGCCGGCGATGGAAGGTTGCCGAGAACGCCGTCTACCATGATCCCGCGCACCCGTCGCGGATCGTTCTCCCCATCATTCCGCCGGCGAGCCGGTAACCCCGGGCGGCCAATGCGAGTCTGGATGATCCCGATTGCGATGGCCCTCCTGACCGGGCCGCTCCGGGCCCAGGCGGGCCGCCCGAAACTCGACCGGGCCGCCGACCACAATGATTGGCAAGCCTACTACCAACATGGAGTGGCGGTGCTGCAGGAGCGGCCGAACGAGGCCTTGGCCGCCGTTGAGTTGGCCCACCGACTCGATCCCGGCCGGGCCGAGCCGCTGTTCGCCTCGTGGGTCGCCGATTGGCTCTCCAACGCCAACCGTTTCGCCGACTATCTCGCCGATCCCGGCGCGGCCCTGAAGCGTCCCGGACCAGCTGAGGCGAAGGAAAACCGGCGCCAGGCGTTTCTTCGCAATCCGCTGACGCATCAGGGCCGCCGCCGAGGCGGCCTTCGACCGGGCGTTAGGCGAAAACCTGGCTTTTGGCCCGCGCGCTGGGCCCGGTCCACCGTCAAAACCAGCGGCGGCGATCTCAAGGGAGCGGTCGACGAACTCCGGCAAGCCATCGAACTCGAATCGGGCGAGGGCTGGCTCCACGCGGAGTACGCGGACGCCATAGCCCAAGCGGACGCCGCGATTCGGCTGTCACCAGACTACGCCAGGCCGTATCTGACCTTGGCCACGGCCGCGCTCCAAGTCGCCGATACAGCGAGGGCCGTGGGGGGTCTCCGGGGATACCTTGCCCGGGGACCGCGAGGGGCGGAGACCGCACGAGCCCGGACTCTGCCCACGACGCTGACCGATAGCACCACCACTCACTAACGGGGAGGGACCGATGCGAGCACTGACACTGGCCTGGATTGTGTTGATGGGTGCCACCGCGGCGGCCGCCCAGAAGCAACCCAAGGCCCCACTCCGCCCCGCCGTCGCCGATCCCAACAGCGCCCTCGGGTACTACCGGATGGGCATGGCCAAGCTCGGCAGCGACAACCAGGGCGCGGCCGATGCGTTGTACTGGGCCCTCGAGCTCGAACCGTCCTGGCCCGAGGCCCTCTATGCCCGCCGGATCGCGGTGCTCCGGGCCGATCCGTTCGAACTCGTCCGCTACATGCGATGGGACAAGAAGACCCGCCGCGCGCTTGCCCCGGTCGATTCCGGCCACTTTCGGGCCCTGATGCAGAACCCGTTTGTCTACCGAGACCTCGACCGGGAACTGGTAATGGACTATTACCGGGCGGCCATCGAAGAAAACATTCGCCGGCGGGCCGGGACCCAGAACATTGCCGCCGATCTTCGATATCAGATCGACGCCTACCTGAACG
>JANPEL010000048.1:0-14405 GCA_031431925.1 Gemmatimonadota bacterium
ACGATTGCAGTTACCTTCTGGGTCGGTCCCGAGGGGCGAGTCGAGGAGATCCGACTTTCCCCCGAACCGGCCGATCGCGGGTTCGCCAAAAAGCTCGAAGACGTCATGCGGAACTACCGATTCAGACCGGCCCGGGGGCCCGACGGGCTTCCGATCGCCGGAACCATCACGGTTGAGTTGACCTTCTAGTTCGGATCCCAATGTCGATATTCGCCCGGAAGCCAATTACCGTCGAACGGGACCGCGGCATGAAGCGGATTCTCGGTGTCGGTGACCTCGTCATGTTGGCCATCGGGGCCGTTATCGGCGCCGGTATCTTCGCCTCCTTGGGCACGGCCGCAGCCGGGGAGGTGGCGGCCGACGGGACCATCATTCGGGCCGGCGCCGGGCCGGCCTTGATCATTTCATTCCTGCTCCTCGGCGTGGTCTGCGGGCTGGCCGCGCTCTGCTACGCGGAACTGGCCTCGATGATCCCGACCTCGGGCTCTGCCTACGCCTACACCTACGCCACGATGGGCGAGTTTCTGGCCTGGATCATCGGGTGGGACCTGATTCTCGAGTATGCTATCGGCAACGTGGCCGTGGCGGTGGCGTGGAGCGGGTACTTCAGCTCACTGCTGAGCGCCTTTGGAATCGCACTACCGGGTTGGCTCTCCCACGGGTACTTCCAGGTCAAGATGGCCGCCGATCCGGCCCTCCGTTCGCTGATGGACACGGCTCCCCACATCGGCGGGGTGCCGATTCTCCTCAATCTCCCCGCGTTTGTCATTGTGGGCTTGGTGACCGCGCTTCTCTGTGTCGGCGTCAAGGAAAGCACCCGGGCCAACAACATCATGGTCGTCATCAAGCTGGCGGTGCTCACGCTGTTCGTCGTGGTGGGCACGATCCACATCGACCCCGCCAACTACGTGCCGTTTGCCCCCAACGGATTCCGGGGCATTCACCAGGGGGCTGCGATCGTCTTTTTTGCCTACATCGGGTTCGATGCCATCTCGACGGCCGCGGAGGAAACCAAGGACCCGCAGCGGAACCTGCCCCGCGGCATCTTGATTGGACTCGCGGTCTGTACCCTGATCTACATGGTGGTTGGCGCCGTTGCCACGGGCTTGGTGCCCTATCTCCAGCTCCGGTCGGCCGACCCGCTGGCCCACGCCCTCGAGTTGGCCGGCTTGAAGACCGCCAGTTGGATTGTGTCGCTCGGAGCCGTGGTCTCGATGACGGCGGTGCTGTTGGTGTTCCAATACGGCCAGCCGCGAATCTTCTTCGCCATGGCGCGCGATGGCCTGATGCCGAAGTGGGCCGCGAAACTCCATCCCAAGTACCGGACGCCGCACGTCACCACGATCGTCACCGGCGTCTTGGTGGCCGTGGGGGCGCTCATCGCCGAGGAAAACACCATTTATGACTTGACCAACATCGGCACGCTCGCGGCGTTTGCCCTGGTGTGTGTCGGAGTGCTCGTGCTTCGGATCAGAGAACCGAATCGGGAACGGCCGTTCCGGGTCCCCTTCGTGTGGGTCGTGACGTTGGGCGGTGCGGGGGCGTGTTTGTTCGTCATGCAAGGCCTTCCCACCCGGGCCTGGCAGATGTTCGGCGTCTGGCTCTTGATCGGCCTGGTGCTCTACTTCATGTACGGGTACCGGCACAGCGTCGTCCGAACCGGCAAGCGGGTCGAGGTTGAGGAACTGGACGGCGCGCCGTGATTCGACGGGCGGCCGGCTGATCGGTTGAACCCGGTGCCAGCCATCCGAGAGAACGGTTCGGTCACATGAAACGGCTGCAAGTGTACGAGGGTGACGGGGTGTTGGTCAGCTTCGATCCCAACGTGTGTATCCATTCGGCCATCTGCCTGAGAGCCTTGCCGGCGGTGTTCGATGTCTCGGAGAAACGGTGGATTCGCCCCGAGGCGGCGTCCGCCGACGAGGTGACGGCGGTGGTGGCCAAGTGCCCCTCAGGCGCGCTCCAGGCGGTTCGGGCCGGGGAGGCTCGGACTCCGGCAGCGGCGGCGCCGCTCACGGTCCCCGAAATCACCGCTCGGCCGAACGGACCCTTGTTGGTTCGGGGTGCCGTCCGGCTGATCAAGGAAAATGGCGAGGTGGTCGCCAAGGAAAGCTGCGCCCTGTGCCGCTGCGGCGCCACCGGGACCGCGCCGTTCTGCGACGGGAGTCACAACCGGATCGGATTCCGTTCGCCGTCCTGACGGGCCAGCCGGGGGCCGCCGAGGAGGGGGTCGAGCGGCGCGGCCCGCGGAACGAATGGCGCGTCAATCAAGCCGGTTACCCGGTGTTGCAGCGGGCCATCCGGACCCACCAGCCCGCCGGTGAATCCGACCGGAACCGCCGAGGCTGACCCGAACTTCTCGGCCAGTTGGTTGACGAGCTGGGCTAGGGCGGCGGCTGCTTGGTCCAGGATCCCGGCCGCCACGGCGTCGCCCGAGGCCGCGGCACTGACAACCCCCCGGGACAAGGTGGCTACTTCTCGAGCGCTCGCGATGGTCGACCAACCGACCAAATCTCGGAGGGCCCCGACCCCGGTGGCTTGCATCAGGGCGGTCAAGAGGGTCGTGGCGGGCCCTCGTCCATCATGGGCCAAGCCCGCGGCCCTGAGGGCCTGCTGACCGATCCAGTAGCCGCCCCCTTCATCGCCCATTTGCCATCCGTAGCCGCCCTGGCGGACCGGCGTGCCGCCCGGCGCCCGGCCAATGGCCACGCTCCCGGTGCCCGCCACCAGGACGACCGCCACGTCGAGACCTAACGCCTCCAACGCCAGGGCCACGTCGCTCACCACCACGACCCGGTCGGCGATCCGCTCGCGGGCCACGGCGATTCGCATTTCCTCCGCGTCGGTTGCCCGGCCGGCGCCGGCGGCCCCGATCACGACCGCATCGGCCCGGAGGAGCTTCGTCTGCGCGAGCGCGCTCCGCATCAGGCCGGCGACGATCGTGGCGGAGGCGAGGGCCCGTCCCGGGCGGACGGCCGCGCCTGGGCCGATGACCTGGCTCAGGCGCTCCTCGCCGTTCGTTATCGCGACGCTGGTCTTGGTGCCGCCGACATCGGCGGTGATCACGATCATCGTGAGCTCCCGAAAGGTGGCCGGGGGATCGGAGCGGCACGGAGAAAAAAACGGGGAGCCGGCAAAGGCCCCCCGTCACCGACCCGTGGACCGGCCGGGACTAGGCGTTGAAACTCGTGCCGCAGCCGCAGCCGCCGGTGGCGTTCGGGTTTTCGAACGTGAAGCCAGACCCCTGCATCGACGAGACGTGGTCGATCTTGACGCCGTTCAAATAGGGAAGGCTGAAGCCGTCGACAAACAGCTTGATCCCCTCGGCGTCGTAAATCAGGTCATCCTCCGCCGGGGCTTCCTCGACGTTCAGGCTGTACTTGAAACCCGAACATCCGCCGGGCATCACGCTGACGCGGAGCCCGCCCTGCTCGACCGTGACCTTTTCGGCCTCCATGAATTTGAGGACCTCTTCGGCGGCCTTAGTTGTCAGGTGAATGGTGACGCCATCCAACTGAGTTCGTTCGGTGGTGCTCACGAGTACCTCCTGGTGCGTGACAATTCCAACTAACAAGGTAGGAAATCGCCTCCCCCCTGTCAACGCGCCCCGTTCTCAATGCTCCCGACGGCCAGATTGGCCACCAGGGGACGGAGCGGCGTCAACCGGGTGTTGTCGCGCGTCGGGTTGACCCGGTTGGTCAGCAACACGATCACCAAGTCTCGGCTCGGGTCCAGCCAAATTGACGTTCCGGTAAACCCCGTGTGCCCAAAGCCCTCGGCCGACACCCGCGTACCGGCGCTGTTGCCGGGCGCCGGCGTGTCCCATCCGAGTGCGCGGCTCGAGCCGGCCACCACATCCTGTCGCTTAGTGAACTCGAGCACGACCGCTTCGCGGAGCCGGGGCGCGGTTCGGCTGGTGGAGCCCCGGCCGGCCCGTTGGCCGAGCAGCCACTCACCGAACCCAATCAGGTCGTCCGCGGTGCTGAACAAACCGGCGTGCCCGGAACGGCCGCCGAGGAACGCGGCGTTTTCGTCGTGGACCTCGCCGCGGATCAACCGCCCGCGCCACGGATCGCGCTCGGTCGGGGCGATTCGCTTGACCCAGCGGCCAGGCGGCGTGAACCGGCTCGACGTCATCCGGAGGGGCGTGGCCACTTTGGATGCGAACAACCGGTCGATCGGTTGTCCGAAGGCTCGTTCGACGATCTGGGTCAGGACGATCGCCCCGAGGTCGGAGTACACCATGCGAGCCCCGGGCACCGTATCGAGCGGAGTGTCGAGGACCAAGGCAATAGCGGCCGCTGGGTCGGCGGCGTCCCGCCACAACGGGCGGTGGGCCGGCAACCCGCTGGAATGGGTCAGGAGGTGGCGGATGGTGACGCCGGTCTTGGTGCCTCCGCCAAACGCGGGCAGATAGTGGCTGACGGAGTCGTCGAGACGGAAGAGCCCCTGGTCGACGGCCATCATCGTGAGGGTGGTCAGGGCG
The DNA here is from genome assembly GCA_031431925.1 of Gemmatimonadota bacterium. GTDB lineage: Bacteria > Gemmatimonadota > Gemmatimonadetes > Gemmatimonadales > GWC2-71-9 > SHZU01. The sequence goes on from JANPEL010000048.1 coordinate 4,487, forward strand.
ATGACCTTGGTGAGCGAGGCCAGATCATACACCGTCCGTCGGGTGACCGGGGCGGATTCCTCGAAACCGATCTGTCCGGTGGCATGGAGAAATCGCTGGCCCCGGACCGAGACGGCGACCACCGCCCCCGGGGCCGCGCCATGCTGCACCGCCGAGTCGACGGCTCGGGCGAGGGCCTCGAATCGGCAGGGAACCGGGCCGCAACTCGGCACCGGCGTCAATTGGCTCCGACAGGCGGCGAGGAAAACCGCCGCCGCCACCCCGATCGATCTAGCGAACCGTGTTGGCATGGAACCGAGTCGTGGCGGGCAGGATGAGGCCGTCGCCGATCCGGTATCGGGGCGGGAGCTCGATGGGGAGGCGGCCGGTGATCGCGGCGCCCGACAGCGCGTTCGCGACGGCCTCCTCGGTGGCGGCGTTGGCCGTCCAGGCCAAGAGATAGGCCGCGGGGCTCGGCGCCTGCCCGAGCAGGTAGGGCGACCCGAACGACACCAGAATCGTGGGTTGCACTCGGGCGGTGGTCTCGATCAAGTCACCTAACGCCGCGGGCATCGCGATCGTTCCGGTGCCCGAGGCCACCCGCACCGCCACCGAGAACAGGGCGGTTTCCGCCCCGGTCAGCACCCCGCGGGCGGAGTCATAGCTGGCGGGCCCGCTGGTCGGGTAGAGCCGAAAGCTCACTGTCCGGGTTGCCCGCCGGGTCAGCCGCCGCGGGAGGGCGGTCGTCCAGTCGGGGTCGCCATAGGTGATGATGGCCAGGTCGCTCGCGCCGCTTCGAACCTTGGCAACCACGCCGCCGCTGTCCCGCACCAACACCAGTGATCGGGACGTAATCGAACGCGCCGTGTCCATGAAAGCCCGCTGGGCCACCACCCGGCCGATCCGATCGAGGGACACCGTCCGCCGCTTGAAGAGCCCGAGCCGCTCTTTCAGGGTCAGGACCTTGAGGACGGAATGGGCCAGCCGGGCCCGCGGGATCCGCCCCGAGGTGACCGCGGCGGTCATGGCCTCGAGGGCCTCGCGCGGGTTCGCCGGCATCAGGAGCAAGTCGGTGCCGGCCTCGAAAGCCAGGACCGCCGCCTCGCCGCCGCCGTACCGGGTCACGAGAGCGCCCATATCCAGCGCGTCGGTGACGACGAGGCCCTTGAATCCGAGTGAATCCCGGAGCACCCCGGTGAGGACCGCGGGCGAGAGCGTCGCGGGGCGGGTCGAGTCCGCGTCAAACCCCGGGAGGGCCAAGTGCGCGGACATGACGGCGTCGACGCCGGCGCGAACGGCGGCCCGAAAGGGCACCAGTTCGACCGAGTTGAGGTGCCGCCAGTCGCCTCGGACGGAACTGAGCGCAATGTGAGAATCGGTGTCCGTATCACCGTGACCGGGAAAGTGCTTTACGGTTGCGAGCATCCCGCTCGATTTGGTCCCCCGGACGGCCGCGGCCACCAATCGGGCCACGGCCGCGGGGTCGCTCCCGAACGAGCGGGTGTTGATGATCGGGTTGGCCGGGTTGTTGTTGATGTCGGCAACCGGCGCGAAGTTGAGATGGACGCCCAAGGCCCGGCCTTCGAGCCCGGTAATTCGCCCCAGTTGATAGGCGTCCGCCTCCCGCCCGGTTGCTCCTATCCCCATATTGGTGGGGAAGGCCGTGGCCCCGGAAAACCGGTAGGCGGCCCCGCTTTCGAGATCGGCCGCAATCAGGAGCGGCAGCCGGGAACGGTGCTGGAGGAAGTTGAGCTTGGCCGCCACGTCGACCGGAGCCCCGATGGAAATGATGATGCCCCCGACGTGGAGCGAGTCGATCCAACCCCGGGCCTGGGCCAGGCCCTCCGCATCGAAGCCGACGTAGTTGCCAAGCAGCCAGGGCATGACCAGCTGGGCCACTTGGTCCTTGAGCGGCATTCGCTTGATCCGGGCCCGCGCCGAAGCGGACGGCGGAATCTGCGCGGCGAGGACCTCGGCGACCGCCAGCAGCCCGGCAACGCCTAACGTGAGACGACGGAGATGACGGGTCACTGGAATGTCGCGGTCCTTGTGCTGGGGCTGGTCGGGGGGGCCCAGAGGGGACGCCCGCCGGTTCGGCCGGGTCTGGATGTCTTGCTGACCGACAGTCTGCACGTCGTGGCCGGACGCCGGATCGGGCTCGTGACCAATCACGCGGGCGTCGATCGGGCCGGCATCCACGCGGTCGAACGCCTTCGGCAAGCGGGTGTCACGCTCGTCGCGTTGTTCAGTCCGGAGCACGGATTCCGGGGGACCGCCGATCCCGGGGAATCCGTGGCGTCCTCGGTCGATTCGGCCACCGGCCTACCAATCTATAGCCTCTACGGAAAAACCTCCTCGCCCACGGCCGAAATGCTCCAGGGGGTCGACCTGATCGTGATCGACCTGCCTGACGTGGGGGCCCGCCACTACACCTACATCTCCACCACGATTGAGGTCATGCGGGCGGCGGCGGCCGCGGGCAAGCCGGTCGTGGTCCTCGATCGGCCGAACCCGATTGGAGGGACGGTGCAGGGGCCGGTGCTCGACCCCGCCTTGCGCTCGTTCGTTGGGAGTCTCGAAGTCCCGATCCGCCATGGGATGACCCTCGGCGAACAGGCCCGGCTCGCCAACGCCGATCTCGGGATCGGCGCCAGGCTGACCGTCGTCCCGGCTGGTGGCTGGCGGAGGAACGCCGATGCCACGGCCACCGGCCTCCCATTCCTCGCGCCCAGTCCGAATCTCCAATCCCTCGAGAGTCTGTTTCACTATCCGGGCACCTGTCTCTTTGAAGGAACCGCTTTGTCGGTCGGGCGCGGCACCGATGCCGGCTTCCGCCAAATCGGCGCCCCGTGGCTCGACACCACCCGGGTCCTGACCCTGGTTCGGCGGGCCAAGCTCAAGGGAGTTCGGTTCGAGCCGACGACCTTCAGGCCAGTGAACCCCGGCGATGGGAAACACCCCGGCCGGTTGGTCGCGGGCATCCGGTTTATCATGACCGACCACCGAACCTACGACCCGATTCGGACGGCTCTCGTCGTCCTCGACGCGGTGATCGCGGTCCACCCCGACCAGATCGGCTTCCTTCCCAAATCGTTCGACCGGCTGGCCGGCACTGCCGCACTTCGAGCCAACCTGGAGGCCAAGCGACCGGTTGGGGCCATCCTGGCGAGCTGGCAGGCCGAACTGGAACGGTTCCGTCACCGGGTGAGGCCGTTCCTGTTGTACCGGTAGGCTCGGGGCGCCGAATTGCGATTCGATCGTCGGGCGGTTAAGCTTTCGGGCTGGTAAGTCGTTGTAGCCATTGGGCCTTACGGTGGTGGACGGGGTAGACGGAGGCTCGTGAAACTGGTCACCAAGTCCCTCGAACGAGCCTACATGGGCTTGACGGAACCGGTGGTCACCTGGCTCCTCAAGCGCCAAGTCCGACCGAACACGTTGACCACCCTCGGCGCAGTGCTGGTGGCCGTCTCGGCGGTGGCGTTTGGGTTTGGCTGGATTCGGACCGGCGGGGCGCTGCTCCTTACGTCGGGCGTCGTCGATACGTTCGACGGCCAGGTCGCGCGCCGAGGCGGGTTGGTCTCGAAGTTCGGTGCCTTCTACGACTCCACGCTCGACCGCGTCGGCGATGGGGCGACCTTCATCGGGATCGCCGCCTACCTGCTGAAGGCGCCCGGCGTGGCGCTCCGGATCGAGACCGCGGTCGTCTGCATGATCGCGATCCTGAGCTCGTTGCTGGTGTCGTACGCCCGGGCCCGAGCGGAAGGGCTGGGCCTCGATTGCAAGGTTGGGATCGTCCAGCGGGCGGAACGGATGATCATGATCGGGGTGCCGTCCCTCATCGTCGGGGCCGGGCCGAACGGGATCGTCCTGCAGGGATTGACCGTGGTGCTGGCGATTCTGTCGACTATCACCGTGGTGCAGCGTTTCGTCTACGTATACCAGGTCACGGAGGGAACTCCGGGCCCGAAGTAACCCATGAAAGGACACCTGTGGCACAGACAACTCCCCGCCCGATCGCTCCGGCCGAAGGCAAACTCGGCGTGCTCGTCGTCGGCCTCGGCGCCGTCGCGTCGACGTTCATTGCCGGGGTCGAGAATGTCCGGCGGGGCCGGGCCCAGCCGACCGGCGCCCTGACCCAGCTCGCGACGATTCGTCTCGGCAAGCGGACCGACAAGCGGGCGCCGCTGATCAAGGACTTTGTTCCACTCGCCCGGCTGGATGACTTGGTGTTCGGGGCCTGGGACCCGGTGCCGGACGATTGCTATCAGTCGTGTCTCCACTGCGGCGTGCTCGACAAGCACGAACATGTCGAGCCGATTGCGGATTTTCTGAAGACCATCAAGCCGATGCCGGCCGCGTTCGATCAGCACTACGTGAAGCGATTGCAGGGCACCAACGTCAAACCCGGCACCAAGCGGCAGCAAGCCGATGCGCTGCGGAAGGACATCCAGGACTTCAAGGCCAAGCACGGGGTGGCCCGGCTGGTGATGGTGTGGTGCGCCTCGACCGAGATCTTCATCGTCCCCGGGCCGCAGCATCAGTCGGTCGACGCGTTCGAGAAGGCTATCGATGCCAACGATCCGACCATCGCCCCGTCCATGCTCTACGCCTACGCGGCCATGATGGAGGGCGTGCCGTTCGCCAACGGCGCTCCGAACCTGACCTGCGATTTCCCGGCAATTGAAGAACTGGCAATGAAGCGGAACGTGGCCATCGGCGGCAAAGACTTCAAGACCGGCCAGACCATGCTCAAGACCGTGCTCGCCCCGATGTTCAAGGCCCGGATGCTTGGCGTGGCCGGCTGGTATTCCACCAACATCCTCGGCAACCGCGACGGCGAGGTTCTCGACGATCCGGAGAGCTTCAAGACCAAAGAAGAATCCAAGCTCGGCGTGCTCGAACACATCCTGCAGCCGGAGATGTACCCGCATCTCTACGGCAAGCTCTACCACAAGGTCCGGATCAACTACTACCCTCCCCGGGGCGACAACAAAGAAGGCTGGGACAACATCGACATCTTCGGCTGGCTTGGCTATCCGATGCAGATCAAAGTCGATTTCCTCTGCCGAGACTCGATTCTCGCGGCGCCCTTGGTTCTCGATTTGGCGCTGTTCTTTGATTTGGCGCAACGAGCAGAGATGAGCGGAGTCCAGGAATGGCTCTCGTTCTACTTCAAGAGCCCGCAGGTGGCGCCCGGCCTGTATCCGGAGCACGACCTGTTCATTCAACAGACCAAGCTCAAGAACACGCTGCGGTTCCTGATGGGTGAGGACCAGATTACCCACCTCGGCGTCGAATACTACGACTACGGCAAGGACTGAGCGGGGGCCATGAAATACTTTCATCGGACCTCGGTGTCGCCGGACCAGGCCATGGCGTCGGCCGCGTCCTACTTCGGGGCCCGGATGAGCCCGATCGAGGAAGGTGCCCGCGCCCGGAGGTTTTCCAGCGCCATCGGGCAGGTCGGCGTCACCGTCCAGGCCGAGGGCGGTCACTATACCTTGGTAACCGTCGACACCAACCAGCCGGGCGAGAGCGAACTGGACAAGTTCGCCAAACGGTTTCTCTCGGTGGTTCACACGATGGCGGATGATCGTCACGTGGTTCGCGGAGCGTATTAGATCCTCATGGCCGAGATTCCGGCCGGCTTGACCCGGGCAGCGCTCCATGAACTCTACTACTGGATGCGGCTGACCCGATCGCTCGAAGAAAAATTGGTGGCGCTCTACCGGCAAACCAAGGTCGTCGGCGGCCTCTTTCGTTCGCTGGGTCAGGAAGCCGATGCCGTGGGGAGTGCCTTTGCCCTCGATCGGTCCAAGGGCGACATCCTATCGCCGCTGATCCGCAACTTGGGCTCGATGCTGGTGCAGGGTGCGACACCGCTTGAAGTCCTCCGCCAATACATGGCTAAGGCCGCAAGCCCGACTCGCGGCCGCGAGTTGAATATTCACTTCAACGACCTCGACCGCGGATTCTTGGGCCAGATCTCCCACTTGGGCGACATGGTGCCGGTCATGTGCGGCGTCACGATGTCGTTCAAGATGCGGCGGCAACCCCGGGTCGGCATGGTCTACATCGGCGACGGCGCCATGAGCACCGGTGCCTTTCACGAAGGAATCAATTTCGCCGCCGTGCAGCGGCTGCCCTTGGTCATCATCTGCGAAAACAACGGGTATGCCTACTCGACGCCGATGCGGAAGCAAACGGCGGTTCAGTTTCTGGTCGAGAAGGCGGCCGGCTACGGGGTGTCTGGCGAACAGGCCGATGGGAACGACATCCTGGCGGTGTACGAAACGACCCGTCGGGCGGTCGACCGCGCTCGGGCAGGCGGCGGCGTCACGATGGTGGAGTTGATCACCTATCGGCGCAAAGGCCACGCCGAGCATGACAATCAATCATATGTCCCGAAGGAAGAGCTCGAGGCCTGGGAGGCCCGCGATCCGATCGATCGGTACCTGCGCCGGCTGACCGAACAGGGGTGGGCGTCGACCGCCGATCTTACCGCCCTTGATCAACGGGTGACCGCCGAAATTGACAACGCGGTGATGCTCTGCGAAGACGAACCGCTCCCGGAGCCGGCCTCGGCGCTGATCGGCGTCTTGGCGTCGGAACCGGCCGCCCCGCTCGAATGGTACCGGAGGCTCTGAGATGGCGCTGGTAACCTATCTCGAGGCGATTCGTGACGGCCTCCGCGAAGAGATGGACCGTGACGAGCGGGTCTTCTTGATTGGACAGGACATCGGCTTTTTCGGGGGAGCGTTCAAAGTGACCGAGGGGCTCCAGGAGCGGTTTGGAGCGGACCGGGTCGTGGATGCCCCGATTTCCGAAACCGCGATTGTCGGCGCGGCGGCTGGTGCAGCGCACATGGGGCTTCGCCCGGTCTGCGAAATGCAGTTCATCGACTTCATGTCGTGCGCCTATTCCATCCTGACCAACTACGTTGCGACCGCGCGGTATCGGGCGGATCTCCAGACGCCGATGGTGATCCGCGGCCCGTCGGGTGGCTATGTTCGCGGGGGCCCGTTCCACTCCCAGAATCCGGAAGCAGCCTACCTGCACACCCCCGGCCTGAAGATCGTCGCGCCCGCCACTGTGCGGGACGCTAAGGGGCTGATCAAAGCGGCTATTCGGGACGATGATCCGGTGCTCTACTTCGAGCACAAGTATCTTTACCGCCGGATCAAGGAGGATCTTCCGGAGGGCGAGGAGATTCTGACGCCCATCGGCAAGGCCCGCGTGGCGCGGGAGGGGAAGCACCTGACCGTCGTGACCTATTCGGCCATGGTGCACAAGGCACTCGAAGCGGCGGATCAGCTGAGCAACGAAGGGGTGTCGGTGGAGGTGATCGATCTCCGAACCTTGCTGCCGATCGACGACGCCGCCATCATGGCGAGTGTCAAAAAGACGAACCGGGTTTTGATTGTCCATGAAGACACCCGGACCGGCGGGATGGCTGGCGAACTGTCGGCTCGGATCAATGAGCAGTGTTTCGAATGGTTGGATGCGCCGGTTCGTCGGGTGTGCGCGCACGATGTGCCGCTGCCCTACGCCCCGACGCTTGAAGATTTTGTGCTGCCCCAAACCGACGACATCGTCAAGGCCGCACGCTGGATGGTGGGGTACTAGGAGACCGCAATGGCACGCATCGATGTGTTAATGCCCCAAATGGGCGAATCCATTACCGAGGGCACCCTCTCGAAATGGCTCAAAAAGCTCGGCGATCCCGTCAAGCGGGACGAACCGATGTTCGAGATTTCGACCGACAAGGTCGACGCCGAAATTCCGGCGCCGAACGCCGGGATTCTCATTGAGATCTTGGTGAACGAGGGTCAAACGGTTCCGATCCAAACGTTGGTTGCCAGGATCGAGACCGAGGCTGGAGCGGCCGTGCCCGCCCCCGCCCCCGCCAGCGCGCCCGTCGCGCCGGAAGCCCCGAAGCCGGCGGCCCAGAAACCGGCCGCCGCCCCGGCGCCGACTCCGGTGGGCGGTGAAGAAACGATGGAGGAGCGCCTCCGTCGGAAGTCGACGCCGGTCGTCCGAAAAATGGTGGCGGAACACGGCCTCGATCTCACTGCGATCGCTGGAAGCGGATTGGCGGGCCGGGTCACCAAGAACGACGTGTTGAGTTATCTCGACCAGGCGCCGGCCGCCGGGCCGGCCCCGGTGCCGGCTGCCGCTCTGATCGCTCCGCGTGCGGGCGTCCCGGCCGGGATCCACGTCATTCCGGGCCCGGTCGTCGAGCCGTGGGAAGGTGACCAGGTCGAACCGTGGTCGCGGATTCGCAAGTTGACCGCCGACCACATGATCATGTCGCGCCGGGTCTCGCCTCATGTCAGCAGTTTGATTGAAATCGACTACACCCGGATTGCCAAAATCCGCGCCCAGCGAAAGGTCGAGTTCACCGAGCGGGGCGTCAATCTGACGTTCCTGGCCTTCATCGCCAAGGCCGTGGCGGAATGCCTGCGGAAGCACCCCGTCGTCAATTCGGCCGTCATGGGCGAGGCTACGGTCCTTCGCCGCGAGGTGAACCTCGGCATAGCCGTGGCACTGGATTGGGGGCTGATCGTGCCCGTGGTCCGGCGCGCGGACGAGCTCAACCTGTTCGGTCTGGCTCGTTCGATTGGCGACCTCGCCGACCGGGCCCGGGCCAAGAAGCTGTCGCCCGATGAGGTCCAAAAGGGCACCTTCACGATCACCAACCCGGGCGGGTTTGGGACGATCGTCGGCTTGCCGATCATCAACCAGCCGCAATCGGCCATTCTCGCGGTCGGGGCCATCGAGAAGCAGCCGGCGGTGATCACCGCGGCCGATGGGACCGACTCGATTGCGATCCGAACCAAGGGCATTTTGGCGATGTCGTTCGACCATCGGGTGGTGGACGGGGCAACGGCCGATCGGTTCTTGGCCGACGTCAAGAAAGCTCTCCACGAATTCCCTGACAACGCCTGAGCATTCGGAGCCGATACTGATGCCACGACAGATTGCGACGGCGGACGCCACGTGGGCGGTGACCACCACCGGCCGCCGGACCCAGTACGCGAAGGATGAATTTACGGTTTGCTTCAGCCGGGTCGGCACCGATGAGCAGCGAGTGGCCCGCTATTCCCCGGCGGGCACCAAGGCCCGGGAGTCGTCGCTCGCCGAATTGACCGACGCCCAACTGGTCGATCTGTTGGCTCGTTCGCAGCCGTCGTGGACCTCGGTAGAACTCGGATACCGCCGCTGAACCAGACCGCGGATCTGCATCTCCACAGCACGGCCTCCGACGGAGCGTTGCCGCCGTCGGAGGTCGTTCGTCTTGCGGCCGCCGCCGGCTTGGCGGCGATGGCGCTGACCGATCATGACACCGTCGCCGGGGTGGCCGAGGCCCGATCGGCCGGCGCCGAGCTTGGCGTCAAGGTCGTTGCCGGGTGCGAGTTCTCGGTCAAAGTCGAGTGGGGCGAGATGCATTTGCTCGGCTATTGCCTCCCGGATCGGCACCCGGAGTTGATCGAGACCCTCGACCGGATGCGGTCGGGACGCGCCGATCGTGGTGTCGCCATGGTCGAGGCGATTCGGCGGATCGGCTTTCCCGTCACGGTGGAGGATGTCGAGCGAGTCGCGGCCGGGGCCCCGATTGGCCGACCCCACGTTGCCCGGGTCTTGATGGAGCGGAAGATCGTCCGGACCTTCGACGAGGCCTTTGATCGGTTCCTCGGGCGGGGTCGCGCCGCGTACGTGCCCAAGGTCCTGCCCGAGTTGGCCGAAATCACCGGGTTGATTCGTCGAGTCTGCGGTGTCTCGTCCGCGGCCCATCTTCGGGATCGCGGTAGCCGGTCGATGCTCTCGAGTTTTCGGGAGCAGGGACTCGACGCGGTTGAAGTCCGCCACCCGAGCCAAAGCGGCCCGGTCCGGGCCGAGTTGGAGCGGGCGGCCGATACCCTCGGGCTCCTCAAGACCG
>JANPEL010000049.1:0-9539 GCA_031431925.1 Gemmatimonadota bacterium
GCCGAACGTTGGGGTCATGGCGGGCGAGGATGCCTTCGGGGGCGAGGACATCGAGGACGGCCGCGACGATATCCGACCGACAGGTTTCGAGCCCGGCGCTCAGGATTTGGACGACCACCCACCGATCGTATCGATCGATGATGAGGGACGGGAGGCCGTCACCCTCGCCGTGGACGACCCGGTACGCGGAGGCATCGATCGGCCCCCGGCGGGCGAGCGCCTGGGTGATCCGCTCCCGCCACCAGGCTTGGTCGATGGTGGCGTCCGGCCGGCGGTCGAGCAACCGGACCCGGATTTCAGAGGCAGGGGAGTAGAGTGCCTTGCCGATCGCCTTACCACGGTGATCGGACACGGTCGCGACGCCCGCCGAGCCCTCGTCGGACGTGACATCGCTGGCAAAGATCCAGGGATGGCCTTGGGTCCACCGCTCAGCGCCCCGCTTGGTAACCCGAATTTCCTGCACGAGACGATCCTCCGGCAACCGCCTAGGTCCAGATCAAGGTTGGCTCGGTCGACGCTTCGATTTGTTCCTTGGTCCAGCCCGGGAGCAGTTCGACGACCTTGAGACCGGCCGGCGTGACATCGAGCACACACCGCTCGGTGATGATGCGATGGACACATCGTTCTCCCGTGAGGGGCAGGGAGCATTTCTTCAGGATCTTCGGGGCGCCCTTGGCGGTGTGCTCCATCACCACGATGACCCGCCTGGCGCCCGCGACCAGGTCCATGGCTCCGCCCATTCCCTTGACCATCTTGCCGGGAATCATCCAGTTGGCGATGTCGCCGGTTTCCGACACCTGCATGGAGCCCAAGAACGTCATCGCCACATGGCCGCCCCGGATCATCCCGAACGAGGTGGCGCTGTCGAAGTAGCTGGTGCCCGGCAGCTCGCTCACGGTTTCTTTGCCGGCATTGATCAGATCGGGATCTTCGTCACCGTCGAGCGGATAGGGCCCGACGCCGAGCATCCCGTTTTCGGATTGGAGCACGACACTGGCTCCGGCGGGAATGTTGTCGGCAATCATGGTGGGAATCCCGATGCCGAGGTTGACGTAGTAGCCGGTCTGGTCGGTGAGGCTCAGGATTTCCTGGGCTGCGCGCCGGACAATGATCTGGCGGATATCGTCGCTCATCGGGGCCTCACCGTTCGGCGTTCGATCAGTTTCTCCTGCGAGTGGCGCTGGAAGATCCGCTGGACGAAGATGGCCGGGGTGTGCACGGTATCGGGCTCGATCTCGCCGGGTTCGACCACGTGCTCGACTTCGGCAATGGTAATCCGGCCGGCCGTGGCGATCATCGGGTTGAAATTCCGCGACGTCTTCCGGTATTGGAGATTGCCGAATCGGTCGCCTTTGTAGGCCCGGACCAAGGCATAGTCGCCGGTGATACCGAGCTCCATCAAGTACCGCCGGCCGTTGAACTCCCGGACCTCCTTCCCCTCGGCCACCAGGGTGCCGACCCCGGTTGGGGTGAAGAATGCGGGGATTCCGGCTCCGCCGGCCCGCATCCGCTCCGACAGGGTGCCCTGCGGGATCAACTCGACCTCGAGTTGGCCGCTCAGCATCTGCTTCTCGAAGACGTCGTTCTCGCCGACGTAGCTCGACATCATTTTCTTCACCTGGCCGTTCTTGAGCAGATGGACCAGGCCATGGTTCGAGGTTCCGGCATTGTTGCTGACGATGGTCAGGCCGGTCACGCCGAGATCGCGGACCGCCATGATGCACTCATCGGGCACACCGCAGAGGCCGAACCCGCCGACGAGGAGCATGGCTCCGTTTGGGATGTCGGCGCAGGCCGTCTTGGCATCGGGAAATACTTTGTTCACGAAGACTGCTCCCGTCGAATTGACTAGGCGAAGATAGCGGAGCCTCTCGACAACCGACACGGGACCCAGGCCCGAGGCGAGACCTCACCGGAAATGCCGTCGGATGACCTGGTTGGGGAGTCCCGGAAATGTGAAGACGGTGGCCGTCCCGACCTGTACGAAACCTGCCTTTGTAATCGCGGACTGCGAGGCCAGATTGTCGGTCGCTGTTTTCATGAAGATGCGGAGCAACCCCCGCGCCCTGGCCGTTTGGGCGAGGCTCCGAATTGCGAACCCGAAGATCCCTCGCCCCCGGAACTCCGGGAGTGTCTCACAGCCCGTGATTTCGCCTTCGCCCGCTCGTCCGTGGATCACCCTCGGGTGGTCGAGGGCGATGGCTGAGGGCGGCAGGAGCCACGACAGGTGAGCGACCTGCCCGTCCGCGAACACGCCGTACGCATAGCTGGCCCCGAAGCGCTTGAGGCGTCGGAGTTGACTGGCGCGAAAGGACGGGTCTGATGTCGAAAGGGCGTGAAGGGCGTCTGGTCCTAGACTCCGGACGGTCAGGCCGGCCACTGCCTCGGGGGGCCGAATCATGGCGGTGTCGGCGGAGAACACGAGGACTCGCCCCAACCGGCCACCGACCAACCGTAGTAAGCTCACGCGCGAACACTCCGGTTCTGGATTATCGAGGAGGCCCGTTCGAGGGCGTTGCCGTCGATCGAGGTCCGGTCGCCGAACAATCGAACCAAGGCCTCGGTTGCCACGTTGCCGGTTGCGCCGGGGGCGTAGGGACAGCCGCCGATGCCGCCGGCCGACGCGTCGAAGACGGTAATGCCGAACTCAGCGGCGGCCCGGGCGTTCTCGACCGCACGGCCGAAGGTATCGTGGAAATGCATGGCGAGCCTGGCGGCGCCGATCCGAGGCATCAGGAGGTCGAGCAAGGCCGCGACCTCCGCCGGAGTCGCCTGGCCGATGGTGTCGCCGATCGACAATTCGGTGCACCCGATTTCGAGCAGTGCCTCGCAGACCGGCAGCACCGCTTCTGGAGCTATCGGGCCTTCATAGGGACAATGCCATGCGGTGGAGACATACCCCCGCACCGGCACCGGCGAACCCCGGACCACGGGGCGGAACCGGTCGACCGACTCGGCGATCGTGGCGTTGATGTTTTTTCGGGTAAACGATTCGCTCGCCGCCGTGAAGACCGACACCTTGTCGGCCCGGGCGGCTACGGCCCGGGCCAGCCCGGCTTCGTTGGGGACCAAGGCGGTGTAGCGAACGCCCGGCCGCCGGGTAATGCGGTCAAACACCTCGGCCGCGTCGGCCAACTGGGGCACCCACTTGGGTGAGACGAATGAACTGACCTCGATCTCATCGAAGCCCGCGTCTGAGAGGGCATCCACGAACGCCACCTTCACGTCGGTCGCGATGACGGTCTTTTCGTTCTGGAGCCCGTCACGAGGCCCCACTTCGACGAGGCGAATCCGGGTCATTGGCGCGCCCGTTCAGCGGCCCGAATCCGGGCAATGGCCCGGAGGTGCTCGCCATAGGTTCGGCTGAATACATGCTTGCCGTCGAGGCCCGCGACGAAGTACAGGTACGGCACCGGGGCCGGATCGAGGACCGCTTCGATGCTCTTGGTGCTGGGGGCGCCGACCGGTCCGGGCGGGAGTCCCGGGTGCAAATAGGTGTTGAATCGCGACGGGAATTGGTAGTCTCGTTCGAACAGCCGAGGCTTCCGTTTGCCGGTGGCCACTTGGATGGCGTATTGGACCGTGGGATCCGCCTGGAGCGGCATCCGGATCCGGCGCCGATTCAAGTAGACCGCGGCGACCAATGGCCGATCCTCGTCGACCCGAGCCTCGCCCTCCACGATCGACGCCATGGTCACCAGATCGGTTCGCGAAAGCCCCGCGGCGGCGGCTCGCTCGGCCCAGGTGGGGTTCCATCGAGTTTGAAACAGAGCGGCCATCTCCCGGACCAGGCCGCGCGCGGTAATCATCCGGGAAACGAAATACGTCTCCGGGAGGAGGAACCCCTCCATGGAGGGGCCGTCCACGGCGAACTCGCGCAACAATTCGGGGTCGGTTGCGGCGGCCTTGATGGAGTCGGCCGGCAGGCCCAGGGCCGATTCGGCGGCCGCTGCGATGTCGAGCAGGGTGAAGCCCTCGGGTACTGTGAAGCGGGTGGTCTGTTCGCTGCCGGCAACCAGGATCTTGAGCAACGTGAGTGGCGCCTCGCCCCGCTTCAATTCATAGAAGCCGGCTTTGAGCTTTCGATCGAAGCGGCCCACCCGGGCCAGGAACCCGAACCACTTCCGGTTGGTGACGAGGCGGTGGGCCACCAGGCTATCGGTCATTTCGTTGAAACTGGCACCCGGAGGGAGAAACACCTCCTCAACGGGACCAGTGGCCGGGGCCCCGCCGCAGGCCCACGACAGGGCGGCCAGCGCAACCAACGACGATCGCCGGCTCACGACGCGGGGGACCGGCTGTCCAGATAGTGTTGGAGAAACACCGCGGCCGCCAAGGCATCGACCTCGTCGCGACGGCCCCGGGTGCTACCGCCTTGCTCCCGGATGGCAGCGAGGGCTCGCGCCGTGGACATCCGCTCGTCCCACAATTCGATCGGCAGATCGGTCCGGCCGCCGATGGCGCCGGCCAGTTCACGGGCCTCACCGGCGGCCGAGCCCTCGTCTCCGCTGGACTCGAGGGGCAGGCCGACCAGAATGCCGAGGGGTTTTTCCGCCATCACGTGTTCGAGGAATGCGGGCATTGGAAACCGCTTGCCGGCCCGCCGGGTCAGGGTTCCAAGCGGCGTCGCGATCAGCTGGGTCTCGTCGGAGATCGCGAGACCGATCCGTTTTTCACCCCAATCGACCGACAGCAGTCGTCCGGTGCGAGGGAGCGATCCGCTCATGTCCGCCCTACTGCACCATCGTGGCGAAGAATTCCTTGTTCGACTTGGTCCGCTTCATCCGTTCGAGCAGGAATTCCATGGCTTCGACCGGGGGCATGTCGGCCAGGAAGTTCCGGAGCAGATAGACCCGGTTGAGCTCGTCCTTGTCCATGAGGAGCTCTTCCTTCCGGGTGCCGGACTTCTGGATGTCGATGGCGGGCCAAATCCGGCGGTCGGCGAGCCGGCGGTCAAGGACCAATTCCATGTTGCCGGTGCCTTTGAACTCTTCGAAAATGACTTCGTCCATCCGGGAGCCGGTTTCGATCAGGGCGGTGGCGATAATCGTCAGCGAGCCGCCACCGTCGATATTCCGCGCAGCGCCGAAGAAGCGCTTCGGCTTCTGGAGCGCATTGGCGTCGACGCCGCCGGAGAGGATCTTGCCGGAATGGGGCACCACCACGTTGTGGGCCCGGGCCAATCGGGTAATCGAGTCGAGCAGGATGACGACATCGCGTCCGTGTTCAACCAGCCGTTTGGACTTCTCGATCACCATGTCGGCCACCTGGACGTGCCGGTCGGCCGGTTCGTCAAAGGTCGAGGCGATGACCTCGGCTTTGACGTTTTCCTGCATGTCGGTGACTTCTTCGGGCCGCTCGTCGATCAACAGGACGATCAGGACCACCTCGGGGTGGTTCTCGTTGATCGCGTTGGCGAGCTTCTGCATCAAGATCGTCTTACCAGCCTTTGGCTGGGCGACGATCAGACCGCGTTGCCCCTTGCCGATCGGGGACAAGAGGTCGACCACCCGCATCGAGATGTCGCCCTTCTTGCTCTCCAGCCGGATCCTTGAATCCGGGTACCGCGGCTTCAGGTTGTCGAAGGCAATTCGGTGCTTGGTCTTTTCCGGCTCTTCGTAGTTGACCTGTTCGACCTTGAGCAGGGCGAGGTACCGTTCGCCCTCTTTCGGCGGCCGGACCTGGCCCATGACGGTATCGCCGGTTCGGAGATCGAATCGCTTGATCTGGCTCGGGCTGACGTAGATGTCATCGGGGCCGTAGAGGTAATTCCAGTCTTGGCTCCGAAGGAAGCCGTACCCTTCGGGAAGGATTTCGAGGACTCCCTCACCGCGAATGACGGTGTCCTTGTCGAGCAACGACTGCTCGATCCGGAAGATGAGATCCTGCTTGCGAAGGCCGGAGTAGTT
Source organism: Gemmatimonadota bacterium (assembly GCA_031431925.1). Lineage (GTDB taxonomy): Bacteria > Gemmatimonadota > Gemmatimonadetes > Gemmatimonadales > GWC2-71-9 > SHZU01. The sequence continues at coordinate 5,910 of JANPEL010000049.1, forward strand.
GGTGATGTTCAACTCTTGGGCCAGCTGATGCAGCTCTGCGACCGACTTCTGCTTCAGTTCGGAAATGTCCACGGAGGGAACCTCGTAGCCGGAGACCGCTGATAAATGGGTGAAGTGGTGATCCAGATGCCCCGAACCGAGGAGCGTGCTGCGTGGCCGTATTGCTGTTCGGGGAATAGAAGGATGGCTACGGTATTGTAGCCATCCACCCCCATACCGTCAAGGGTCCCATGGATCAGTTTCCTGTTTTCTTCTCCGCCTGGCGCACCATTCAGGCCGGGAGCCGCGAGGTGATCGACGCCTTGGTCGTTCCGAACCCGGGGCGGCCGTCGGCCGAGTTTACGGCGTTCCTGGCGAACTGGCCGGGGGCCCACTACTGGGCCGACCCTGGGCGCACCCGGCTGATTCTGGTCCGACCGCTCGAGAAGGATGCTCCGATCGGTTGGACCAAGCATGTGGTCTTGTTCCTCCTCACGGCCTTGTTTTCCTTGGCGGCCGGGGCGGCCATGGCTGGGGTCTGGACGCCGGTCGATTACCCGGGTTTCGTCGTCGGTTTCGGTCAAGAACTGGTGACCTTTTTTCAGGGGCTGGTCGCCGGCGACTGGCGGGTGTTTCTGGTCGGTTGGGCCTTTGCCGTGCCGTCCCTCGGCATCCTCTTGGTCCATGAGCTTGGTCACTATTTCGTGGCCCGGCGGTACGCGATCGATGTGACCCCGCCGTACTTCATTCCCGTCCCCCCGACGATTTCGCCGATTGGAAGTTTCGGTGCCTTCATCCGGGCCCGGACCCCGGTCCTCGATCGCCAGCAACTGGCGGATGTCGGAGCCGCGGGTCCGCTGGCCGGTTTCGTGGTGGCGGTGGCGGTCCTCATCTGGGGTTATCTGACGTCGGAGCGGGTGCCCTGGGAGCCGGGCCTGACCAAGAGCTACGTCACCTTTGCCGGTCAGGTCCTGACGCTCGGCGATTCGTTGCTGACCCATTATCTGCGGGAGTGGCTGGTGCCCGGTGATACGGCGGTTCGGTTGAGTCTCCCCGCCTTTGCCGGGTGGGTCGGGTGTTTCCTCACCGGACTCAATCTGCTTCCGCTCAGCCAGCTTGACGGGGGGCACATCGCCTATGGGTTTCTCGGTCGCCGCCAGGGCGGGCTCGCGTTGGTGACGGTCGTCGCGCTGCTCTATCTGTCCCAGTTCTCGTTCAACTGGGTCATCTGGGTCGCGATGGCGTTCCTGATCGGCGGCGGGCGTCTGCAGCACCCGCCGGTCATCTTGCCCGAGCGATCGATTTTCCGGCATCGGGCCTGGCTCGGCCTGGCCTGCTTGGCGGTCTTCGTCGCGACCTTCGTGCCGATTCCCTTTGCCCAGTGAGCGATGCCATGGACGATGCAGAGCGCCTCCATAAGCTTCGGCATGACATCGCCAACCCGCTGACGGCCCTGTTGGCCGAAACCCAGTTGCTGTTGATGGAGCCGGAGGCGCTGACCCCCGAGGTGGCCACGGCGTTGAAGGAAATCGAAGCGATGGCCATTCGGATGCGGACCCTGCTGCGGGAGCCTTAGTCGGCCAGCCGAGTGGCGGCCACGCGCCGTTCGAGGACCTCGCGAATACCCCGGGCCAGCGCGCTGACCCGGTACGGCTTCTGGAGGAACGCGTCCGCCCCGGCCGACAGCATGCCTTGCACCACCTCGTTCATCTCATATCCGCTTGAAATCATGACTCGCATGTCCGGGCGGGCCGCCTTGAGGAACGGGAAGGCCTCGGCCCCGCCCGCGAATGGCATCCCGAGGTCGAGAATGGCCAGATGAATCGGTCCCTCATGGGTGCGGGCTACTTCGACGGCCTCGATCCCGTGTCGGGCCACCAGGACCCGATAGTGGAGCCGCTCGAGGATGCTCTTGGTCACCTCGATTACGGCATCGTCATCGTCCACCAGGAGGAGCGTCTCTTCGCCGGTTGGGAAGGTCTCGACCGCCACGGCCGGCCGATCCGGAATCGAGCAGACCGCCGGGAAATAGAGGCTGAACGTGGTGCCCCGGCCGAGGGCGCTTTCGACCCCGATGTAGCCGCGGTGGTTCTTGACGATGCCATAGGCCGCCGCCAACCCCAGGCCTCGACCTTGGAACTTGGTGCTGAAGAACGGTTCGAAAATCCGGGCCAGGACGGCCGCGTCGATCCCGGTGCCGGTGTCGCTCACCTGGATCAAGACCGCCGGCCCCGCCCGGGTGCCCGGACGCCGGGCAGTGTCCTCGTCGGTCAGGGTGACCTTCCGGGTCCGGACCGTTAGGCGTCCACCAGCCGGAATGGCCTCGGCCGCATTGATACACAGGTTGGTGATGACCTGCCCGATTTGGACCGGATCGGCCTCGATGGCCGGCGGGCTCGGATCGAGGTCGGCTTCGAGCTGGATCCGTGGGGGTATGGCGTGTTTCTGGAGTTGTAACGCCTGGCGGACGACATCGTTGATGTTGACCGTTTGGGCCTGGTACGTCCCGCCGCGAGCGTAGGCCAGGAGTTGTTGGGCCAGCGCGCCGCCCCGTTTGGCCGCGTCGGCCACTTGGTTCAACCGGGACGGCGCGTCGGGGAACGCGGGGTCGGCCAGCAACAACTCGGCGTTGCCGAGGATGGTCGTCATCAAGTTGTTGAAGTCGTGAGCGACTCCGGCGGCCAGGGTTGCCGTGGCCTCCATCCGGGACGCGGCCCGGAGGATCTCCTCGCCCCGGACCCGCTCGGTAATGTCGCGGGTGATGCAGGAGACGGTGGCGGCGCCGGCCGCGGTGCTGCCATGGGCCGTCATTTCGCACCAGACCGAGGACCCATCGGGCCGAAGGAGCCGAAACGTGGTCAGCCGCTCGGGGGCTCCGCAGGCCGCCCGTGTCATCGCGGCCATGACCCGGGCCCGGTCTTCCTCGGCGACGAGGTCACCCAACGACGTGCCGGTCAGGGCCTCCGGCGTTCGTTGGAGCAGGGGAAGGGCGGCCTGCGACGTGAACAGGAACCGCCCGTCCGCCGAGTGCTGCGAAATCAGGTCGTGGCTGCCTTCCGTCAGCCGCCGAAACTGGGTTTCAGCGGTTTCCAGATCGGTTCGGGTCTGGTGGAGTGCGGACACGTCCTGGACCACCACCAACACCGAGTGGACCGGTTCGGCCGGCTGCTCGGCCACGGCCAGGCCGGCAAACCAACGGGACCGGCTGCCGACGTCGATGGCTAAGCCGAACCGACGGGTCCCCGCGTTGAGAGCCGCGTCCCGAATGGCCTCGAGCCAGGTCTGACCAAGTTGAGACGGAAGCCCGAACTCGGTCGGTGTCTTGCCCGCATAGGTGACGGCTCGAGTCCCGAGCACGCCATCGGCCGCGGCGTTGGCGTAGAGCAACCGGCCGATGGCGTCGAACCGGAACGTCGCGACCGGCAGGCGGTCGAGCGCGGAGACGTCGGGCGCCGATCCGTCGTCCTGGTTCCGGAAGTAGGCGGCGGTCAGGAGCTGGTGGTCGACCGGTACCGACCGGAACGACACTGTAAGCCGCATCGCGTGGCCGTCCCGGTGGCGGGCGACAATCGAGGTCCGGTCGCCCACGATCTCCTGGGGGTGCGGGACGAAGTCGTGGATCGACCGCCCGACCAGCTCCAAACGCCGGTA
>JANPEL010000050.1:0-17303 GCA_031431925.1 Gemmatimonadota bacterium
TCGGAATCGGGGGGATGGGCACGGTCTACGAAGCGGTTCGGGCCGACGACCAGTTTCGAAAGCGGGTGGCGATCAAGCTGATCCGTCACCATGCCGCGAGCGACTCGGCCCTCGCCCGGTTTCGGGCCGAACGACAAATCCTGGCCAACCTGACCCACCCCAACATCGCCGCGCTACTCGACGGCGGCGTCACCGAGGACGGCCAGCCCTACTTCGTCATGGAGTACGTCGAAGGCCAGACCATCACCGAATGGGCGGACCACCGCCGGCTCTCGGTACGGGACCGTCTTGCGCTGTTCCAACAAGTCGCAGCGGCGGTCCAGTACGCCCACCAAAGCCTGGTGATCCACCGCGACCTCAAGCCGGGCAACATCTTGGTCTCCGCCGACGGGACCGTGAAGCTCCTCGACTTCGGGATCGCCAAACTGCTCCGGGACGACGACGATCCGGCCGCCGAGCCCGTGACCCAAGTGGGAGCCCGGGCGTACACCCCGGAGTTCGCCTCGCCCGAGCAAGTCCGGGGCCTCCCGGTCGGAACCCGGTCCGACGTCTACGCCCTCGGCGTCGTGCTGTTCGAGCTGCTGACCGGCACCCGGCCGTTCGATCTCCACGGCAAACTGCTGTCGGAGGTGGAGCGGATCGTCTGCGAAGAACCGCCACCGCGGCCCAGCACGAAGGTCCCCGAAGACCGGGCGCCACTGCTCGGGGAACGGTCGGCGGCCCGGGCCCGGCGCCGGATCGAAGGCGATTTGGACGCCATCGTGCTGATGGCGCTCCGAAAGGAGCCCAACCGGCGCTACGGCTCGGCGGAACAGCTCGCCCAAGACGTCGGCAACCATTTGGCCGGCCTCCCCGTCACGGCCCGGCCGGACGGGTTCGGCTACCGCCTCCGGAAACTGGTCGAGCGCCGCCGGCCCGAGGCCATCGCGTTCGCCCTCCTGGTCCTGTCGCTGATCGGCAGGAGCGTCGCGACGGCGTTGAAGGCCCGCGAAGCCGCCCGGGAGCGCGACCGCGCCACCGAGGTCAAGGACTTCCTGACCACCATGTTAGGCGCGGCCAGCCCCAGCACGTTCGGCCGCGACGTCCAGGTCCGGGTGGTGCTCGACTCCGCCGCGGTCCGGGCCGGCCAACTCGCCACCCGCCCCGCCCTGGCGGCCGAGATCCGCGCCATCATCGGCAACACCTACCTCGCGTTAGGCGAGTTCGAACTCGCGGAGGCCCAGCACCGGGAGGCCGTGGCCGCCCGGCAGAGTCTGGCGCCCCGTGGCGATCGGGCCACCGCCGCCGCGCTGAGCGACCTGGCCCTGACGCTCGAGTATCAGGGTCGCTACGAGGCCGCCGATTCCGTCATGCAAATCGCGACCGAACTGGTGACCCGATACCCGCCAAAGAACGATATCGAGCGAGCCAATCATCTCGACTACCGGGCTCGGATCCTGCTTCGGCTCGGGCGAATGACCGAAGCCGAACCGATGTTGCGGGAGGCCCTGACGATTCAGCTCGCGGCCACGCCGCCGGACTATTCCGAGGTGGCCTACGCCTACGGTAATCTCGGTAACGTCACGGCGGAACTCGGCAACATCGCGGCGGCCGAGACCCTCATGGTGGCGCAACTGGCCGCTGCCCGCCGGGCCCATGGCGAGGTTCATCCGCGGGTGGCCGAGGCCCTGTCGCTCTTGGCGGTCAACCGGGACCGGGCCGGGGAAATCGAACGCGCCGATTCGGCGTACCGAGCCGGCGTCGAGATGCGTCGCCAACTGTTAGGGGCGGAGCATCCCGAGTATGCATTGGGGGCGGTCAACTACGCCGGGTTTCTGGTCCTGAACGGGCGGTTTGCCGAGGCCGCCGGTTGGGCCCGGCAGATCCTGAAACTCCGGGGCCGGACCCTGATGGACGCCCACCCGGCGGTGGCCATTTCGATGCAGGTACTCGGCAAGGCGCTCGACCAGCTCGACTCGCTCCCGGCCGGCGAACGATGGCTCCGGGAAAGCCTCGCAGTCCGGAAAGCAAACTACTCTGCCGACCATTGGTTGATAGCCTCGAGCGAAAGCGTGCTAGGCGAGCATTTCGTGCTGGCCAAGCGATACCCCGAGGCGGAGAAGCTCCTGGTCGAAAGTGAAAAAGCGCTGGTCGCCGCGCGAGGGGAGGAGGCCCCGGTCATCGCCGACGCGCGGGGCCGGTTGGTCAAGTTGTACCAAGCGTGGGGCAAGCCGGCCCAAGCCGCCGAGTGGCTGGCCCGAACCACCCCCGCGCCGACCCGGTAGCCTACACCCCGAACTGCCGCAAATGGTGGTCGAGGTGCTTGTAGAACATCCGGTTCCATTCCGTCGCGCTGAGGGGTCCGAATGAATGAGACTCCCTTTGCTCGAAGTGCCGCTGCCCGAGCTCTCGTGTCTTGTTGACGTAACCGACCAACCGCGCCTTCTCCGCCGCGAAGCTCTTCTCGTCGGTCACCAGAAACACCGGAGCCGTCCGGAGGTTGTGGCGGTACGGCTTGTCATTCACCACTGACGACTTGACGAAGAGTTTCAACAGGAGCCGCACCAACCCGTTCGGCTTGGGGTGGGTGTTGTCGTACGCCAATTCATACGTCACGTTGCAGTGGGCCAGCATCTGAGCCACGTTCATCTTTCCCCACAGCGGCCGCGAACTCGGCGTCAGCGCCTCGATCCGCGCCAGAATTTCCTTGACATCGGCCTGATCGAAGACGCTCTTCATCTGGAATCCTTGGTCGGGGGTGAGACGCTTCGGAATATATCCGGTTATTGTTCAAGCTCCCTTCAGCCAACCGTGCCTATGCGTCGCTCCCTCGCTCTCGCGGCTTCGATCCTTGCCCTGTCGTCCTCGCCCATCCGGGCCCAGCGAATCCCGACCTTTCCGAACGACGACCAGACCCTGATCCGGATCTGGCGCCTCGGCATGGACAGTTCCCACACCCAGCGCCTGGCCCAAGTGCTGTTCGATTCGGTCGGCCCGCGCCTCACCGGCAGCCCGGGCTATTCGGCCGCCGGCGACTGGGCCTTGAAGACCTATCAGAGTTGGGGCATCGACGCCCGGAAGGAGCCCTACGGCACCTGGCGCGGCTGGCGGCGGGGCGCCTCGCACATCGACCTGGTGGCGCCGCGGGTCCGCTCGCTCGAAGGCACCATGCTCGCTTGGAGCCCCGGCACCAAGGGCAAGCCGGTCCGCGCCGAGGCGATCGTGCTGCCGATGTTCGCCGACAGCACCGCCTTCGTGAAGTGGCTGCCCCAAGCGAGGGGCAAGATCGTTCTGGTCTCGCCCGCGTGGCCGACCTGCCGGCCCTCGGAGGATTGGATCAAATGGGCCACGCCTGAGTCGAAGGCCCGGACCGACACCGCCGTGGCGTTGATGCAGCGCGGGTGGGCCGTCATCAACGGACCGGACGGCCGCCCCGACAGCACCAAGCTCTACCGCGGCACCGGCTACTCGTTGGCGTTAGGCACCGGTTCGCTCGGCACTCGGCTCGAACGGGCCGGCGTGGTGGGGGTCGTGTCGTCGCGCACCAAGCTCGGCGGCTTCCCCAATCCCTTCGGGGCCGGACCCGGAACCCCCGGCGGCCCGGGCGGCCCTCCCGGTGGCGCGGCCGGCGCGGGACCGGCCTCAGCGCGAGGCGGGGGGCCGGCGGCGAGCATCGCGGCCGCGAACGCCACCCTTCGGGGCGGGAGCGGCACCGGCGGATGGGGCGTCACCGAAATCTTCGAGACCTACAACACCGTGGCCCCGGCCGTAACGTTGAGCTGCGAAGACTACGGCCTGGTGTTCCGCCTCGCCGAGTACAACCAGAAACCGGTTCTCTCGCTCACGCTCGACGCCGATCTCCCCGGCGAACAGCCGGCGTTCAACGCCATCGCGATGATCAAGGGTAGTGAGAAGCCCGACGAATACGTGATCCTGTCGGCCCACTTCGATTCCTGGGACGGCGGCTCGGGCGCCACCGACAACGGCACCGGGACCCTGATGGCCATGGAGGCCATGCGGATTCTCAAAGCCGCCTATCCCAATCCGAAGCGGACGATCCTGGTGGGCCACTGGGCCAGCGAGGAACAAGGACTCAACGGCTCGCGGGCCTTTGCCGAGGACCACCCGGAGGTCATGAAGGGACTCCAGGCTCTGTTCAATCAGGACAATGGCACCGGCCGAGTCCAGTCGCTGTCGGGCGCCGGTTTGTCGGACATGGGCCGGCACCTCAAGGCGTGGTACGGCCGGCTCCCATCGTTCTTCACCGACAGCCTGAGTCCGAACGTGGTGTCATGGAGCTTCAACGATGTCCCAACCGGCAATCCGGGTGGAACCGACGGGGCGGTGTTCGCCTGCTACGGAACCCCGGCCTTCGGCATGGGGGCGGTGCCCTGGAACTACTTCTCGTACACCTGGCACACCGGGCGGGACACCTACGACAAGGTCGTCTTCGACGACCTCAAGCACAACGCCACCCTCATGGCGATGATGGCGTATTTGGCAGCGGAAGATCCTGAATTCATTGCCCGGCAGAAGTCGCCCGGCACCTGGCCGGCCGATTGGCCGGCCAACTGCGGCAAGGCGGGGCGAAAGACCAAGCCCCGCCTCTGAGCGGGGGTCAGGGCGTTAGGCGCTTCGGCGCCAGGCGCCCCACCCAGATCCCGCTGTTCATGTCGGTCGCGTAGACGAACCCCCGGTGCGGCTGGGCGCCCCAGCTCATCGGGACGTTCGGCCGGAAGCCCTTGGCCGACGCCGCCCAGATCGAGCCAATCTCCCGGCCCTGGGCGTAGAGATCACCCCGGAGTTCGCCGCTCACGTCCACCGCGCGGACCCCGGCCTCGAAGTTCCCCACGTAGAGCACGTCGTTCTCGATCCAAATATTGTGACTGCCCGCGTTCGGCACGCTGTACTCGGCCACCTTCACCGGATGCTCGATGTCGGTCACATCGAGCACGTGGAGCCGGCCCAGGGTCTTGATCCGGTCCCGGCTATAGGAATCGAACAGCTGCGGAAATACCTCGTCGCCGATGACGAGGTACTTCCCGTAACGAAAGACGGTATGCGTCCCCGCCAGCATGTCGGGCGGATAGAACTCGGTGGTGTTGTAGGTGTAGCGGCTCACGAAGGCGGGGGCGGCGGGACTCCCGCCCTTGATGCCGTTGCCCACGTCGAGAATGACCACCCCGTCCTTGAAATAGGCCAGGTACGCCAGGCCGTCCTTCACCTGGATATCGTGCAGATACCGGCCGGCGGTCTGCCCGGTCGGGTCGACGTAGGCATGCCGGTTATCCATCGTCCACTTCCCCACTTCCCGCGGATTGGCTGGATCCTGGAAGTCGATCACCTTCATACCCCGGGTCCCGTCATCGGTGAGGTAGACATAGTGCCCGTCGACGAACGCACTGTGCACGCCGGCCGACACAGTGGCCGTATACTCCGACAACAGTTTCGGATGGAGCGGCGAGGATAAATCCAGGAAGGCAATCCCGTTCTTCCGGACCGACGAGCCCTGCCGCGACACCACCCCGATCTTGCCGTCGGCGGTGGTTGAGATGTCATTGATGATCCGGGCGTCGAACATCACCGAATCGGTCTTGACCGGAACGGCCGGATTGGAAATGTCGAAGGCATACACTCGGTCAGCGATGGTGCTCACGTAGTACACGTTGCCGATGGCCCACCCCTCCGCCGCCTGGAGGTCGCTGAACACCACCGACCCGACGGTCTCGAAGGTCCGGTCGTGAACCCGCGGCGCGATCGTGACCGTGGTAGCCGCCGTCACCGTCCCGGCGATCGCGTTCACCAAGTACGCCCCGGCCCGCTCGGCCACGAAGGCGCCGTCCGGATAGACGGTGGCCCCGCCGCCGCTCACCACCCACCGGATCGGGGCGTCCGCCACGGTCCCGCCGGAACGGTCGAACGCCCGGGCGCCGATCCGGAGCACATCGCCGGTCCGGCCCGCCGCTGGGCCGGTAACCTCGAGGCGGGTCACCGGATTCTTGATCACCTCGACCCGGAGTGATCCGGACACGCCCGCGGTCGTGGCCGTGATGGTCGCGGACCCCGGCGCTCGACCGGTCACGACGCCGGCTTGATCGACCGACGCCACGGCCGGCGCCGAGGACCGGAATGCCATCGCCGGACCGAGCAAGGGCTCGTCATCTTCAGTCGTAGCGGTAGCCGTGAGACGAACCGCCCCGCCGGGAACCAGGCGGCCGGCTTCGGCTCCGATGGTCACCTTGACGGCCGGTTTCGGAAGCACCGTGAATTCGGCCGAACCGACCTTGCCGCCCACTCGGGCCAGCACCTTGAGGTTGCCCTGCCGGAACGCCCGGACCAACCCGGCCTGGTCCACGGCGGCAATTTCAAACGGCCCCGAGAGCCACACCACCGTGCCGCCCGGGATCACATTGCCCGCCGCGTCTTTGGCGCGCGCCGTCAACTGCACCGAACGACCCGCAACCACGGTACCCGTGGCCGGCGAGACCTCGACCGACGCCACCTGAGCCTCGGCCAGGCTCCGGACCGCGGTCACCAACAGGAACAACGCAACGGCTGATTTCATGGTTGATCTGGCGCCCCCTGCGCCTTCCGAGATCCGAGATAGGTTACCGCAGCCAGCAAAACCGTCACACCCACCGCCGCGACCTCTCGCCGCTCCAACGTCGTGGCGAGCACCACCACCAACCCCATGGCCGCGAGGGGAATCACCGGGCCCCCGATCAGCTTAAACGGCGTCCCGTCCTCGCCGATCCGCCGCCGTTGCAACACCAACGTGGCGGCGCAGCAGACGAAGTAGATCAGCAGCAACGCACTCGACGACAAAGCCGTCAACGTGTCGAAGTCCGCGACGATCGCAAGGCCGCAACTCAGGGCCGCATGCACCACGATGGCCACCGCCGGCGACCCGAACCGCGGATGCACCGCCGCGATTCCGCGTGGGAGCCGGCCCGCCCGCGCCATGGCAAAGAGCGTCCGCGGCGCGATCAGCATGGCCGCACTGAGAAACCCGATCGTCGAGACGACGGCCGCCAGCAGGAGGAACGTCCGCCCACCCTCGCCGAACACGACCGCCGCCGCATCGGCGAGCGGGGCCTGGGTATGGGTTCCGAGTTCGGGGCCGAGGAGGCCCTGGGCCGCGAACTGGACGCCGAGATAGATGACGGTGGCGGCGAGCAGCCCGCCGAGAATGCCCCGGGGAACGGTTCGGGCCGGGTCGCGCAGTTCACCGCTGACCGCCAAGGCCGACTCGACGCCGGCAAAAAGATAGAGCAGCCGCATCGCCATCCGGCCGATGTCGGCCGCAGGCGGGATCACGTCCCATCGGACAAACTCCGGTCGGAACACCACCAGGCCGACGATGCCGAGCAGGATGAGGGGCGCCAACTTGGCGAAGGTGACGAGTTCCACCACCCGGACTCCGCCGCGCGCCCCACCGCGGATGTTGATCCAGGCAAAAGTGCCGAAGGTCAGGATCAGGATCAGCGCCCGGGGTATGCCATCCCCCACCGCGGGAACCAACACTGACAGCGATCGAATGAACACCGTCCCGACCACGGCAGTCGCCACCAACTGAAGCCCGAGGTACGTCAGGAGGCCAACCAACCACGCCGTAAACGGGCCGAACGCCGTCTCGACGTACGCGTACATGCCCCCGGTACCCGTCACCCGGCTGCCCGATTCCGCAAAACAGAGCGCGATCAGGCCCATCAGTGCCGCGGCCACCACATACGCCAGAATGCCGGGCGCACCCAACGCGGCGGCAATGGTGGCCGGGAAGACGAAGATGCTCGAGCCGATGATGAGGTTGATGGTACTGGCCCCGAGACCGAAGGGGCCGATCGTCCGGGCGAGGCCACCGGAACTGGCTTGGTCGTTCACTGGTCGTTGGTCCTTGGTGGCCGGAGCGATGCCAAGTAGATCACCAAAACCTAACCTGGCAACGGTTCGATGAAAGGTCGACGAGACGACCGCCGGCGTCGGCATCGATGTGATCCGGCGCAGCTGAGAGCGACGGGTCCGCAATCGAGAACGGTGATCGAGGTCACAGCGGGCAGGCGGCGGCTGGGGTAGCGTTCATAGGACAAGACCTCAGGCGGGGCTCTCATGTCGGGTTGGAAGCTGGTATGGTCGCTTGCCGTGACCCTGGCTCCGGGGGCAATCGCGGCGCAGGTCATCGCGGTCCGGACGGTGCCGGTGCCGAGGGATCATCAATTCGACCGGTTCCCATCGCTATCCGCGGCGATGGGCGGAGTGAGCGTGGCGGCGGAGGATTCCCTCCTCGATCCGTTTCGTAACCCGGCCCGGGGGAATCGGGTGACCGGCGCCCGAATCTTCGCGGCGGCCGGGTACTATCGGGTCCAGGGGGCCACGGGAAACGGGACCACCCTCCCGCTCGGCGTGATCGGCCGAGCGGGAGCCTGGTTCGGCGGGTTGGCGTACGCGATGCAGGACGTCGACGTCGATGACGGGTTCGGCCTCCAACCGGCCACGCCGTGCCCCGCCTGCGTCGCACGCGGCATCACCCTGTCGGAGCCGGCTCCACCGCGAGGGAACGACTATTTCACCGGGTTTCTCGGGCGGCGGTTTCCCGAGGCGGGGATGGCCGTTGGCGTCGGGATAGCGGCAAGCGATCTCACCTGGGTGCACGGGACCGAGTTGCTCTACGCCGGCAGCGCCCGCGTCCAGCAGCGGGGCGACGGTCTCGACCTCCGCCTCGGTGCGACCAAGGAGTGGGGACCGCGGACCCTCGACGCGGTACTGGTCCACAACCGCTACTCCGGCTCCCACGATGTGGTCTTCATCGACCGGATCTGGGACCCCGGCGCCACCCGGACGATTCTGCGGCCCCGGCTCGAGGCGAATCTCGATCGGACCAATACCTGGGGCGCGCACGTCCAGTATCGCCAACCGCTCCGGGCAAGGGGCTGGCAGATCGGCGCGGTGGCCACCGTCAACGCGCTCTCGCATCCCAAGATTCCCAACTACGTCATCCAGAACATCCCCCGGGATCCAGGAAACTCAACCGCGTTCAATTTCGGCGTCGGGCTCTGGAAACGGACGGCGCTCTCCGAGGTCGCGATGGAGGTGCTGGTCGAGCCGATCCGGAGCCACACCTGGGGCGAAGCCGATTCGGCGCGGTCGACGGCGGCGGGCGGGCTCATTCCGGCCGGGGGGAAAACGGTCGACAACCGGTTCCGGTTCGGAAACACGATCGTCCGGCTCGGCGCCGCGCAGCGGTTCCCGTTCGGCGCGCACTCCGATGCGCTCACCTTCCGGGTCGGTCTCGGCGCCCACCGGATCCGCTATGAACTCGAACAGAGCGACCTGGTGGCCGGGACCTGGCGTCGTGCCGATCATGGCTGGACCGAGTGGACTCCGACGTGGGGGGTGAGTTTCCGGGTCGACGGGGTCGAGCTGCATTACCGGGGACGGGCGTCCGGGACCGACCTGGGCGCGATGTTCGCCTTCGGCGGGGGTGACGACGTGACGATAACGGAGCCGGGTCCAGGGGTGGTGGCGGCCCCGGCCGGGCCGCTCTCCATGGACCGGCTCCGGGTCACTACCCATCAGTTCTCGATCTCGATCCCGATCAGGTGAGGTGGTCGCTCGAGCGCTAGCGCGCCGCTATCGCGGTCAGGCGGAGGAGGAGGCCTAGCGCCCCCCGGAGTTTGCGCTCGAACTTCGGATCCGTGGCCACAGTGCCACGAAGAACAGTCCGAGTCCGGCAACCTGCAGCGCCGCCGCCACGACGATGGTCGCGCGCCACGCGACGCCTTGGTGTGTCCCCGGCCACGACTCCAGCAGCACGCGTACTGCGGTGCCTCCCGCGATGCCCCACCAGGCAACCTCCGCGAGCAGCGGTTGATACTTGGCCTCGCCGGCGCGAGGACGTGGAAACATCCACAGTGCGACGCCGGCAATCATCATCAGCACGAATCCCACGAGCAACGCGTGCGTGTGTGCGCTACGCAGTCGCCACGCCACCGGCACGCCGAACTCCCGGCCGAGCAGCATCCAGAGGCCCAACCCCAACCCGATCAGCAGGAAGGCGATGGCCGTCTTGAGATAGCGCCGGACCAGTGGGCTCACGACGGACTCCGTCGCGCGCTCGGCAGCGCACCGAGTGCTGCCACGCTACGCGCGGGCCTGGTGACAGATGGTCAGGAGCATCTCGCTCGCCTTCGTCGCGCGCACGGAGTGCGTGACGTCAGCCGCGAGGGAGAGCAGTTGTCCGCCGGTGACGACGCGCGGGCCGTCTTCCAAGGTCACCACCAGCTCTCCGGAAAGCGCGTGGATGGTGACCTCGCCGTCGGTGCGGTGCGCCTTGAGCTCACCGTCCGGCTCGAACACGAACAAAAGGTGGGCGAGTGCGCCGTGCCGCGCGAGCGCGACCTGTCGGTGTCCATTCTTCGGGGCGTGCGGCTCGGCTCGCAACTGCGCGGCCATGGCGGCCAAGTCGATGTGCTGCACGCTCCCAGCCAATCGTTCGTGCGGGTGCACGCGGAGGCGATCCTCTTCAGTCATCATGAACTCCTGGGAAGGGACTGGTCCCCTGACGATGGATAGTACCTGTCCCGTTCGGTCCCCGCCATCAGCAGGATCACCAAGACCTAGCCATCGACCAGACAACGCTCGTATCTTCCGCCATCCAAGACCCGAGCACTCATGTTGACACCCGCCTTCCGGCTCGGCGCCGCGGCGCTCCTTCTCTTAAGCGCCGCCACCAGGACCCTCGACGGCCAAGCCATCGCCACCCATCCCCGGGTCAAAGAAGCGCTCGCGGCCTACGAGAAGTGGCTCGACGGCGAACGAGCCTTCAAGAAGATCCCCGGCATCGCCTCCGCGCTGGTCATCGACCAAGACGTGATCTGGCAGGGCGGCACCGGGTATGCGGATTTGGCCCGGAAGACGCCGGCCACCCCGAACACCCTCTACAGCATCTGCTCGATTTCCAAACTGTTCACCAGCATTTCGACGCTCCAACTCCGCGATCAGGGCAAGCTCCGCCTCGATGATCCGGTAGCCAAGCACCTGCCGTGGTTCACACCCAAAACCGCCTACCCGGCCGACGGCCCGATCACCGTCGAGGGGCTGTTGACCCATGCCTCGGGATTGCAGCGGGAGTTTGCCGACACGTTGTGGGTCGAGCCGAACATGGCGTTCCCGAGCATCGAGGAACTCAAGCGGGACGTGGCCGGCCGCGAGGTGGCCTACCGGCCCGAGCAGTATTTCCAGTACTCAAATCTCGGCTTCACGACGTTGGGCGCCGTGGTCGAGGCCGCCTCGGGCCGGCCCTACGCCGACTACGTCCAAGCCAACATTCTCGGGCCCCTTGGTCTCTCCAACACGTTCTCCGAAATGCCGGCGGCGGAGCGCGGCAAGCGGTTGGCCATGGGCTACAGCGGCATCGACCGGGACGGCAACCGCCACCCGATGCCGTTCTATCAGACCAAGGCCATGGCGCCGGCCGCTGGCTACGCCTCGACCGCCCTCGATTTGGCCAAGTTCGCCTCCTGGCAGTTCCGGCTGCTCGCCGAGGGCGGCACCACGGTCCTGTCGGCCAATACCCTCCGGGAAATGCAGCGGGTCCACTTCCTCGATCCGGACTGGAAAACCACCTGGGGCTTAGGCTTCGAAGTCTGGCGGCATGAGGACAAGACCTTCGTGGGCCACGGGGGCAGCTGCCCGGGCTACCGGACCCAGTTGACCATGAAGCCCGACGAGAAGATCGCCACCATCGTCATGACCAACACCTTCGACACCGACGCCTCCGGGTTGGCCCAGCAGGCCTACGAGTTCCTCGGCCCTGCGGTCAAAGAGGCCCGGGCCGACTCGGCCCGCACCATCGCCGCGGCCGACCCCGCGCTCGACCGCTACCTCGGCACCTATTGGAGCTTCGGCGGCGAAATGGAAGTAATCCGGTGGCAGGGCGGCCTGGCCACGATGCAGGTGCCGAGCGCCAATCCCGTCAAGACCATCACCAAGTACCGTAAAACCGGCGACCACACCTTCCGGGAAATCCGGCCGGACGGCGTGTTAGGCGAACGAATGACCTTCGACCTCGGTCCCGACGGCCGGCCAACCCGGGCGCGGACCAACTACATCATGCCGAGAATCAAGTGAGACTTTCCATGCTTCGTCCTATCGTCCGCGCCATTGCTCTGCTCGGGCTCCTCGCCGGCACCCCGGCCGCCGCCCAGACGGGCCAGTTCAATCTCGAAAAGACCAAGACGGTGCTGACCGGCCTGATCGAAACCGCCATCCGGGAGCGCGGGGTGCCGTCGATCTCGATTGCCCTGGTCCGCGGCGACTCGATCGTCTGGAAGGCCGCGTTCGGCTACGCCAACGTCCGGACCAAGACCCCCGCCACGCCGGAGACGATCTACAGCACCGGCTCGACCTTCAAATCCGCGACCGCGACCGGGCTCCTCCAGCTCGTGGAGCAGAAGAAGCTCGACCTCGATGTCCCGGTGAACCAGTATCTCGGCAACATCCAAGTCCAGGACCGGATGCAGAGCGACAAGGCCGTCACCACCCGCCACATCCTCTCGCACTGGTCGGGATTGAACGCCGGCGCCGTCACCAAACCGCTCTGGGGCCGCGAGTTGCCGAAGACCTTGGAGCAGATGGTGTCCGGGCTCTATTCGATCCGGGCGCCGGAGTCCAAGTGGGAGTACAACAACTTCGCCTACGGCATGGCGGGCCTCCTGCTCGAGAAACTGTCCGGCACCGAGTACGAGAAGTACATGCTCGACAACATCTTGAAGCCGCTCGGCGTCACCACGCCTCATCCGGTGGTGCCGTCGCCGGAAATGGTCGAGCTGATGGCGTTGCCGTACAGCGCGGGCGGCGCCACCGGCAAGCCGACGCCGGTCGCTCAGGTCCACTTCGACGTTTACCCGGCCGGCGACATCTACCTCACGGCGGAAGAAATGGCCCGCTTCCTGGCCATGCATCTGAATGGCGGCACCTTCCGGGGCAAGCGGATCATTTCCGAGGCATCGGCCAAGCTGGCCCACGAGCCGCCCTTCGGCGGGACCTACGCCTTTGGCTGGAGCGTCCGGAAGGAGCCGAACGGGCACACCGTCATTGCTCACAGCGGCGGGATTCCAGGCCAGAGCAGCTACATGATGGGTGACGTGGACGCCAAGGTGGGCGTCTACTACATGTCGAACTCCGGGGCGCCGGCCTCGATCGGCGAGGCCGCCCTCAAACTGCTCCGGGGGGAGGAGTACGTGCCGCCGGTCGTGGTGGAGAAAAAGGTCATCACCGTCGACCCCAAAGTGCTCGACCGTTACGTCGGCACCTACGTGATCGGGGCCGGGGCCAGCCTGATCGTGACCCGCGAGGGTGCCGGCTTGGTGGTCCGGCAGAGTGGGTCCGACGTGCCGACCGCGCTCTTGGCCGAGACGCCGACGACCTTCTTCGTAAAGGGCCAAGAGTTGACTGTCACGTTCGTCGCGGGTCCGACTGGGGCGATCGAGAAGTTGTTGGTCGGGAGCGGCACGAACGCCCTCGAGGCCAAGCGGAGCCAGTAGCGCCAGCACTGGCACGTCGACTTGCTGGCGCAGGATCAACGCTCTCCAAGTCCTTGTTCGGAGGCGCCGTGCGCATTACAATGCATGACATGAAGACCTCTGCCCTGACTATCCGGCTGGATCGGGAACTGGAACGTCAATTGGCCCGAGCGGCGAAGCGAAGTGGCCGGAGCCGGAGCGACATTGTCCGGGATGCGGTGCGGCGCCAACTCGCGCTGGCACAGTTCCAGGACCTGCGGCGCCGGATTCTACCGCTGGCGGAGGCCGCCGGCTATCTGACCGATGAGGACGTCTTTCGGGACGTTTCTTGAAGGTCTATCTCGACACGAACGTCTTCGTCAGCGCCTTCGCGACGCGGGGACTCTGCGCGGACTTATTCCAGGCTGTCATCGCCGATCACCAGCTCGTGGTGGGCGAAACGGTATTGGTCGAGCTCCGGCGGATCCTCAGTCGGAAACTCCGCATGGCCCCGGGCCTCATTGAGGAGGTCGAGGCCTTCCTGCGAAGTCAGGGCGAGGTGGTGCGCGACCCCCCGCCAACGGCGCTGGTCATCCGCGACCCGTCCGATCGGGTCGTGCTGGCCGAGGCCGTCGCGGGTGGGGCTGAAGTCCTGGTGACCGGCGATGCAGATCTCTTGAGCGTCGCCGCCGGGGCGCCTCTTCCGATTGTGGCACCCCGGGCATTCTGGGAGCTCTTGAAGACAGGCCCACGAGGAGGCTAGTGGAGCCTCCTAACTTCGTTGGATGCGGCCAGCGCGGCCACCCCGGCGTCCCTCGGGCCAACGACGATCCGGCACCCGACCGGCATCTCACGCCTAAACCCGGCTCAGCCGGCGGGGTTCCGCCCAGGTCCACTTCGACGTCTATCGGGCCGGTGACATTTGCCTCACGGCGGAAGGCATGGCCCGCTTCCTGGCCCGGCAACCGCCGGTCGTGGTGGAGAAAAAGGCCATCACCCTCGACCCCAAAGTGCTCGACCGCTACGTCGGCACCTATGTGATCGGGGCCGGGGCCAGCCTGATCGTGACCCGCGAGGGTGCCGGCTTGGTGGTCCGGCAGAGTGGCTCCGACGTGCCGACCGCGCTCTTGGCCGAGACGCCGACGACCTTCTTCGTCAAAGGCCAGGAGTTGACCGTCACGTTCGTCGCGGGGCCGACCGGGGCGATCGAGAAGTGAGTGGTCGGAAGCGGTGCCTCCGCGCTGGAAGCCAAGCGGAGCCAGTAGCGAAGGCCAGCTTGCCCCGCCCGCCGGCTTCAATTCCTTGTTATACCGCGTCCCCGGCCGGGAAGAGCCGTGCCCCGTGAAACACGGTCAAAACGTGAACGACCTCTGGGGCGACGAGATAGACGATGCGATACGAGCCCTCGATCAGCTCGCGAATGTCGGCGCGATCACGCTCCGGAACCACTCGGCCCGACTCGGGAATCACGACCGATCCAGCAAGCGCCGCTTAACGTCTTCGTGGGAAAGGACTTGGCCGGTCTCGACCTGCCGCAGCCCCGCCTCGATATTGGCAAGGAAATAGAGCCGCTCCATTGCCTCTTCGACGGAGGTCTCAGGCGGCAGCGTCTTGATGACTTCGAGGACCTGGTCTCGGGTGGTCGGGGTCATTCGGCCTCAGGGCATGGCGGACACGTTGAAGAGTAGGGACTCCGCTCGGCTCCAGCAACATGCCGACCGAAAACGCCAGAGGCCGCCCTTCCGGTACCTCGCCTATCGTAGCGATGCCATCCTGTCCACAGGGCGACCGGTGCCCCTCGGTCAGGGTGTGGCGAGCCGTCTCTCGGGTGGGTCACTGACGATGCTCCAGCGCCCACCGTCCCACTCCCAGGTACCGTCCAGATGTCCGCCACCGAAGAGGATCAGGCGATCTCTCACGGGATCGTACGTCAACCCGGGCAGGCCACCCCGCGATGGTGGTCCGCTCGAGGCGAGTTCGGTCCAGGCGCTTCCGTCCCACGCCCACAGATCGCGCAGCCAGGCTCCCGTGGTGTCGGCGGGGAATCTTCCGTTGGGCAGTTGTTTTCCTCCGCCAAACACCACGACGCGCTGCCGCTTGCTGTCGTACGCCATGGCGTGGTGATCGCGCGGTGGTGGCCCGGACGTGCTCACTCGGTTCCAGCTCGTGCCATCCCACTCCCACGTCTCCCCGCCGCCGCCTCGTCCTCCGAAGGCCACGACCCGCTGACGCCTGGCGTCGTAGGCCATCTTGAGGAAAGAGTTCCCGGCCGGCCCCGTCGTGGCGCGTCGGAGCCACCTGACGCCGTCCCACTCCCACGTGTCGGTGGATGTTGGTTCACCGCGGCCACCCGCGCCGCCAAAGAGGACGGTCTTTCCTCGCGCGCTGTCGTACGCCATGCCGAACGCGATCCGGGGTGACGGCCCTTCATCGGCGAGCTGCTGCCAGCGAGTGCCATCAAACTCCCAGGTGTCAGGGAGAAGTCCGCTGGCGTTGTAGCCACCAAACAACACCACGCGCTGACGACGCGAGTCGTACACCATGCCGTGGGAACTCCGGGTCGGTGGACCCTCACCGGATCGCGCTAGCCACACCGACCCGTTCCACTCCCATGTTTCATTGGTGCGCTGGTCGTCGCCGCCGCCGAAGAGGACTGCAACCCGGCGAGCCCCGTCAAAAACGAACCCCGGTCGGTCCATCGGCCAGGGCGCCTGCGCGGACGACTGCGTCGGCAGGAGCGCAAAGGAAGCAAGGGCTAGCGGGAGACGTACCATACTGGGCTCCGTGGGATTGCGGCTGCTGATCGTGGGACGGGTTACCCGTCGGTAGAAGCGATGTCACCGCGCGACGGTCAAACTTATTTCAGGCTGACCTGCATACCTTGAACAATCTTGCGGCGAGAAACCGTTATTGACAGCTGAGCTTGGCTGAACCTACCATTCACGGGTATGCGCTCAACCCGTCTAGCGACTGCGCTCGGTTTGGCCGGGCTTGCCTGCAGCACGCCGTCATCAGGTGGCCGTTCCGGTAAACCGGCGGTCGTCGAATCGCCCGGCGGGGCTCTGGCCGCCAATCTGGTCTACAGCCCCGCGCTCGGGCGCGTCCTGGCGCTCGTGGGATCCGCGGAGCCGATCAGCGCCGCGCACGATTCGATTGCCATCTGGAGTTGGGACGGGAGCCGCTGGCAGCGAATGCCAGGGTCAGGGCCGCTGATGCGTCGGCTCGCCGCCGCTGACTACGACGTTTCACGCCGGCGGCTGATCCTTCACGGAGGCCTGAGGAATGAGCCGTCGTTGCATTCCCTCGACGAGCTCTGGGAATGGGACGGCGAGAGCTGGAGCCGACGCGATCCAACGTTGCAAGCGGTGCGAGACCATCATTACCTGGTGCATGACCCGTCGCGGGCGGCATCGGTCATGTTCGGCGGTGGTGGGCTCCCGCTGGGAACGTCCCGATGGGTCTGGCCTCGCGAGACCTGGGAGTGGAACGGGCTGCAGTGGTCGCGACGTGACCTCCCGGGTCCGTCTCCAAGAGGCTGGGGAGCGATGATCTACGACGCCCGGCGGAACGAAGTCCTGCTGTTTGGCGGGGTTTCGGCGCCCGACTCCGCGGGAGCGCAACATTACCTGGGCGACACTTGGCGCTGGAATGGTACCCGCTGGATCAAGGCGGCCGACACCGGTCCAGCGCCTCGCAATGCGCACGCGATGGCGTTCGACGATGCCCGCGGCGTTGCATTGCTGTATGGGGGCGAGGCGGGATCTCGCGCATTCGTCGACCTGTGGGAATGGGACGGCGACCGGTGGCGGGAGATTCCCCTTCAGG
>JANPEL010000051.1:0-18244 GCA_031431925.1 Gemmatimonadota bacterium
CGACAGCCTGAGCATGTCGGTCCGATTCGAGAACCGGCCATGATGATCGTGGCGCTTGGGGTCTTGTTCTCCGTGTTCCTCGCCATCGGGGTGGCGGCGCCGGTCGCATCGGTTGAGATCACCGCGGGTCGCCAGGCGTTCCAGACCGTCAAGGCCGAGGCAGCCGCCAACCACGCCCTCACCGAGATCCGGAGCCGGTCTTGGTTGGATTCGGTTCGAGCCCAGCCGGTCGGGTTTCGGGATTCGGTGGGTCCCGGGGAGGTCGAACAGGTCGCCCCCGGCCTCTGGCTGATGTCGGCGGCTGGGATCGTGGCCGACCAAAGCGGCCGCCCGCTTGCCCGGGCGGTTCGAGGGTGGTTGGTTCAAGATGGCGCGGCGCTGGGCGATTCGCTTAAGCGACCAATTCTGATTCGGCGGTATCGAGTCCGCCGATTTCAGTAGCGGTTCGCCCAAGCCATCGGGAACTTTGCGAAATTTTGCGACGGCTGGCTCGGTGCAAGCCTCGTCCGGTGCTCGGGATCTAGATTGTAAAGCGTTGTACTTGTTTGGCTTACGTCTTGCAATGCCAGGAGTCGCAGAAGGCTGCTAGGCTTGGCATAGGCGTTGCCCGCACAGGAGGTACTCGGTAGCATTCGGGCGAGGTTCCAGCGCGCGGAATTTCGGTCGGTATAAAGTCCCTGATGATACCTGCAAGCTGTTGCAGCAAAAGAATTTGGATGCCGTGACTCAGAAAATGTCACGTGCCTGACAAAAGGTTGTGCTCCTGAAGCCCAACCGTCAACCATCTTGGCACCGGTGCGAAGCATGGGATTTTTCAACCGCAATAGGACCACGGTCGGCCTCGACATCGGGAGCGGACTCATCAAGATGGTGGTGGTCTCGCATGGGTCCGGCGAGCCGATTCTCTCCAAAGTGGGCATGCGAGCGCTGGTCGACGACGCGATCGTCGAGGGCGAAGTCATGGATCCAGGGATCGTCGCGGAGGCGGTTCGCGGCTTGTTCCAGGAGCTTGGCATCAAGCCCAAGAACGTGGTCACCGCGGTCGGTGGCCGGGACGTGATCATCAAGAAGATTCCGATGGACCGGATGAAGGAAAGCGAAGCCCGCGAACTGATCCGCTGGGAAGCGGAGCAGCACGTGCCGTTCGACATGGACAACGTCGAACTCGACTTCCAGATCCTCGATCCTGAGGCCGAGGGTCTGCAGATGTCGGTGCTCCTGGTGGCGGCCAAGCGGGAATTGGTCGAAACCAAGGTGTCGCTGTTGAAAGACATCGGGATCGAGCCATCGGTCATCGACGTCGATGCCTTCGCGCTCCACAATGCCTTCGAAATCAACTATCCCGATGCCATGAAGGGCATCGTCGGTCTGGTCAACATCGGCCACGAAATCACCAACGTGAACATCCTCGACGACGGGGTTCCGGTGCTGACCCGCGATCTGCCGCTGGGCACCCGGCGGTTCCGCGAGGATCTCCAGCGGGAACGCGGTCTGTCGTCCGATGAGGCGCACAAGCTGCTCCAAGGCTTCGAAGCCTCCGACATCCTGACCCCGTTCTTGCTGAGCCGGGGCGAAGAGTTGGCGGTCGGGGTGGAACGGGCGGCGGCTTTCCTCCAGACGTCGAGCCGGTCGGCCGCGGCGCTGAGCCGGTTGTTCCTCTCCGGTGGCGGCGCTCGGATTCCCGGTCTGGCCAAGGTGCTCGGTGAACGGCTCAAGATGCCGGTGCAGTTGGCGAACCCGCTCGAGCGGATCCAAGTGGCCGATGGGGTGTTTGATTCGATGAACGTGGATGAAGTGGCGCCGCTGCTCATGCTGCCCGTCGGCCTGGCCTTGCGGCAGGCGGCGTGACCGAAGAAGGAGGCAACAGACTTCGATGATTACTATCAATCTCAAGCCCGGGCACAAGCGCGCCAAGAACGCGTCGCCGATGGCGGCGATCGGGGCGCACCTCAAGAGCGCCGGGCAGAAGATCAAGGATCCGTACCGTCTCGGTGCTCTGGCCGCGAGCGTCGCCTGGCTTGGCTATGTCGGGATGACCCAGCTGGCCACCAGCAACGAGCTTTCGGATCTCGAGCCCAAACTGGAACAGGCCCGCGCCGAGAATCAGCGATTCCGGGCGTTCCTCGGCGAGAAGCGGCGCCTCGAATCGGTTCGCGATTCCATTCAAGCCCAGATCGCCACGATCCGGACGGTCGACGGCGATCGGTACGTCTGGCCCCGGATTTTCGATGAAGTGGCCCGGGCCGTTCCGCCGTTCACGTGGCTCACCGACGTCCAGTACGTCGCGAGTGCCCCGGCTCCGGTTACCGACACGACCCAGAAGGTCATCGAAGCGCCCCCGGTGCAGGTGGATATCAAGGGCCGCACGGTCGATATCCAAGGCTATACCCGGTTGATTCGCCAGCTGGAAGACTCGCCGTACTTGAAGGATGTGACCGCGATCTCGGCCAACACCGTGTTGGACCAGAATCGGGCGGTGACCGCGTTTGTCCTCAAGGCGACCTACTATCGGCCGAACCCCTCCGCTGCCGGCCCCCGGGCCGAAGCGACGGGCGCCGATCCGGCGCCGGCGGCCAAGCCGACGACCGTCGCGCAGAAGGAGGACTGAACCATGGCGTTGCTCGACAATCCCAAAGCGGCGCCGATGATCGGCCTGCTGATGGCCGGTATGGTCGGATACATGTTCTACTCCGGCGAAGTCGTGAAGCAAATCGGCGTCGAAGGTGTGGCGGTCAAGAAGGAACAGATCAAGTCGGTTCAGGACTCGATCAACTTCCTCGAGGCCCAGACCGACAGTGTCAAGCGTGATCTGGCGCGGGGCACCATCGAAGATCTCAAGAACAAGATCGAGTCGCACCGCGGAACGTTGACCATCCTCCGCCAACTGGTGCCGGAGCGGAACGAAGTCCCGAACCTGCTCGATGATATTTCGACGCGGGCCAAGATCCGGGGCGTCAACCTGGCCGAAGTCGTACCGCAGCCGGTCGCGGCCGGTCCGGCGCCGTTCGATACCTATGCGTACAAGCTCTCGGTCATTGGCCGGTACGACCAGATCGGCGAGTTCCTGTCCGACATCGCCAGCCTCCGGCGGATCATTGTGCCATACGATGTGACGGTGCTGTCGGCGCCGGCGGCTCAGGCCAAAGCGTTAGGCGACGACAACAAAGCCATGCTCGAAGCCAAGTTCCAGATCCGGACGTACGTGAAGGGTGGCACGACCACCCCAGAAGGAGGGCAGGGTGGCAACTAAGACGGTCCTCTCGCTCTTCGTCGCGGTGACGCTCGTCGTCACCGGGTGCGGCGGCAGCGAGGAAGCGGAGGTCAAGCAAGGCGCCCTGACGGCCGCCTTGGTCAAAGCCGGCGACGAGCCGGCCGCCAAGCCAGCCACCGACTCGGCCGCTTTGACCGCACCGCCGGTCGCGCCGGCGGAGTCCGCCTCGGTGGCCGTGGCGCCCGCCGATTCGGCGGCGCCCCGGGCCAGCGACGACCCCGACTCGATGGAAGGCCGCGAGAGCTTCTCGTATGCCGGCGGGAGCCGCGATCCCTTCGTCTCCCTGCTGTCCAACACCAAAGTGGGGCCGGAACTCCCGGATCTGCTGTTGGTCGCGATCTACTACGACACTCGGAATCCGAGTGCCAGCGTGGTGGTGATGCGCGAGAAGATCGCCGGCAAGAAGTACAACCTCCGGCCGGGCGACCGGCTCGGACGGATGCGGGTCACGACGATCCGCCCCAAAGATGTGACCTTCGCGATTGATGATTTTGGTGCTGAACGGCAAGAAACCGTGTCGCTTCGTAAGGTGGAGGAAACCCCATGACGTTGAGTTCCTGGTCCCTGGTGGCGACGGCGTTCCTGTCGCTCGCGGCCGCCCCGAGTGCGCGGCGTGCCGAGCCGACCGATGGTGAAGTCCGGGCCGTTCGCCTGGTCTCCGCTCCCGGGCGGGCCGAGCTGGTGGTGCAGATCAAGGGTGCCCTGTCGGTCACCGATATGACCCTGGCCGATCCGGCCCGGATCGTCATCGATGTCCAAGGCGCCGTCCTTCCCCCGAGCTTTACGCCCAATTATGACGGCGTCAACCGGGCCGGCGTCGTCGGCATGCGGGTCCGCCAGACCGAGAAGAACACGGTTCGCGTGGTCCTGGTCATGGACAAGCTGAAGCCCTACACCGTGACGCAGGAAGACGACGGCATCCGGGTGAGCTTCGGCGCCGACCAGGCCTTCATGGCGTGGTCGACCGGC
This sequence comes from Gemmatimonadota bacterium, assembly GCA_031431925.1. Classification (GTDB taxonomy): domain Bacteria; phylum Gemmatimonadota; class Gemmatimonadetes; order Gemmatimonadales; family GWC2-71-9; genus SHZU01. Next base: position 4,241 of record JANPEL010000051.1, read on the forward strand.
TCGATCGTGTCGCCGGAGGCCGGGTTCGTCGTGGCCAAGGCGCTGTCCAGGGCCGAGCCCAAGGTCGACATCGTCGAGCCCGCCGCGGAGCAGTCCGAAGAGGCTGCCGCACCGGCCGCCGAACGGCGGCTTACCCGGACCGGCGCTGCCATGACGATCAACCAGCAGCGGCAGGAGCCCCGGCTCACTGTCAGCTGGGACAACGCCAACATTCAAGACGTCATCGCGGGGTTCCAGGCGGTCAGCGGCCGCTCGATCATCCTGGGCAAGGCCGTCGACGTCAAAGTTACCGCCGAAATCCGCGATAAGCCGTGGCCCGATGCCTTCAAGGCGATTCTCGGCGCGTACGGTTTGTCGGTTCAGGAAGTCGACGGCGGGATTCTCCGCGTCGATGCGCCCGAGACCCTCGCGGCCATCGACTCGCTCGAGCCCCGCGAAACCGCCGTCATCAAGATCAACTATGCCAGTGCCGGCGATCTGGTCGGAACGGTCAAGTCGATCGTGTCGAAGCGGGCCAGCGTGGTGGCCGATACCGGCACCAACTCGCTGATCATCAGCGACTCCCGATCGGCCATTCCCGGCCTGGTGGATTTCGTCCGGGGCCTCGATATCCGGCCGCCCCAAATCGCGATCCAGGCCAAGATCATCTTCGTCGATCGGACCGACGTCGAGCAGCTCGGCTTCAAGTACGATCTGGCCACCGGGCAACAGTTCTACAACAAGGTCCTCCAGCGTCCCGACCCGAACAAGGATGGTGAGCCGTACCTGCCGGGCATCAACATCGTGGACCTGGGCGGGAGTTCAATCTCGGCCGTAGCCAACGCGGATGCCTTCATTCCTTCGACGGCGCTCGACCTGACCTACTCGATCGCCCTGGGCGGCTTCTCGCTGACCAGCTTCCTCTCGGCGCTCGAGCGGATCGATCTGACCGACGTCCAAACCGAACCGGTCATCACCACCAAGGACAACAAGAAGGCGTCCTTGCTGGTCGGTGAAGAAATTCCGATCCGGGTGGTTGACGCGAGCACCCTCGGTGGCGGCGCCGGCCAGGCTCCCCGCGCCACGGTGCAGTTCAAAGAAGTCGGTATCAAGTTGAACGTGACCCCGCATGTCACCAACAACCGGCAGATCGTGCTCCAGATCGAGACCGAGCGTTCGGCGGTCAAGACCTTGTCGGCGGCCGACCTCGGCTTCATCATCGACAAGCAGAACACCAAGAACGAAATCCTGGTGGGCGACGGCGAAACCGCCGTCATCGGTGGCCTGACCGTCACCACCGTGACTCGTTCCAAGACCGGCATCCCGTTGCTCTCGAGCCTTCCGCTCTTGGGCAGTCTGTTCAGCTTCACGTCGAACACCGAAAACCGGAAAGACCTGATCATTTTGGTGACTCCGCGGATCGTTGACGACCAGGACAAGTAGACAAGGGATCGCTCGTCCCGTTCCCTTACCACCAACCGCCGGCGGGGTCTTCGGACTCCGCCGGCGGGTTGTTTTATGGCCGTCCGCCGGTCTAGACTCAACCCATGAGCGACGAGCGCGAGCTGGGGATGGACCGGCCGATTTCCCGCCGGGATTTTCTCGATGGGGTCGCGGTCGGGGTGGGTGGAGCCATGGCCCTTCCCAGCCTGCTCCAGGCTTCGCAGGAGGTCCCGAGCTACCCGCCGGCCCTGACGGGGCTCCGAGGCGCCCACGTCGGCGCCTATGAAGCCTTCCACTCGCTCCGGGATGGCACGCTCTGGTCCACCGCCCCCGCACCGGCCTCGACCGGTGAGCGATACGATCTCGTGGTGGTGGGCGCCGGGATCAGCGGACTCGCGGCGGCCCACTATTACCGCCAGGCGCAGCCGTCCGCCCGGATTCTGATCCTCGATAACCACGACGATTTTGGCGGACACGCCAAGCGGAATGAGTTCACCCACGAGGGCCGGACGTTTCTGGGCTATGGCGGCACCTTCTCGATCGAGAGCCCGCTGCCCTATAGCCCAGTGGCCAAAGGGCTGCTCCGCGAGCTTGGCATCGATGTCGGCCGGTACGCGACGTATCACGACGCCGGGCTCTACCGGGGCCTCGGGCTCCGGGGGGCCACGTTCTTCGACCGCGAAACCTACGGGACCGACAAACTGGTGTTCGGAGCGCCTGGGAGCGACGGGTTTGCCGCCGCCGCGCCGATTTCCGAGGCCGCCAGGCGGGATCTCAGGCGCCTAACGACCGACCGGTTCGACCCCTACCCGGGGCTCTCGGAATCCGACATCCGGGCCCGGCTCGCCCGGGTCAGCTATGCCGACTACCTGACCCGTGTCCTCGGCCTCGACCCGGGTGTCGTCGCGCTGTACCAAACCGTGCCCCACAGCCTGTTCGGGGCCGGGATCGACGTGGTCCCCGCGCAGGATGCGTACGGACTCGGGCTCCCGGGCTTTGCCGGCCTCCAGCTCGGGCCGGCACCGGGACCGGGGCAGAACTACGACGCCCAGACCACCGAGGAAGCGGAGCGGTTCTTCTGTCACTTTCCCGACGGCAACGCCACCATCGCCCGGCTCCTGGTCCGCCGGTTGATTCCCGGTTCGATCCCGGGGACCTCAGCCGAGGATGTGGTGACGGCGCGGGCTGACTACGGGCGCCTGGACCGGTCGGCCAACTCGGTTCGGATCCGGCTCAACAGTCCGGTGGTTCGAGTCCGGCATGAGGGCGCCACCGGCTCGCGCGTTGAAGTCACCTACTTGGCTGCCGGCAAGCCGGTCACGGTCAGCAGCCGGTCGGTGGTGTTGGCGTGCTGGCACGCCACCATTCCGTATCTCTGTCCGGAGCTCCCAGCGAAGCAGAAGGAGGCGCTCGCGTTCGCGATCAAGATTCCGCTGGTCTACACCAACGTCCTGATCCGGAACTGGACCTCATTCCAGAAGCTCGGCATCAGCGGCGTCTCGACCCCAGGCGGATGGCACACGGAGGCCCGGCTCGATCTCCCGGTGAGTGTCGGCGGGTACCACCACTCGAAACAGCCGACCGATCCGGTGGTGCTTCACCTCTCCAAGTCGATGTGCAAACCGGGGCACCCCATTCGCGAGCAACACCGGCTGGGGCGGAACGAACTGTTCTCGACCCCCTTCTCGACGATCGAACGGAAGATCCGCGACCAGCTCGGCCGAGTGTTAGGCGCCGGCGGGTTCGATCCGGCCCGGGATATCCTCGGCATCACGGTCAATCGCTGGCCCCACGGCTACGCCTACCAATACAACTCGCTGTACGATGATTTCTGGTTCGAAGGCAAGCCCACGCCCTGTGAGGCGGCGCGGGTCCGGTTTGGCCGGATTGCCTTCGCCAACGCCGACGCGGGCGCCTACTCCTACACCGATGCCGCCATCGATCACGCCTACCGGGCGGTCCAAGACCTTCGACGTTAGGATCTCACTGGAGCGCCTGGCTCGCCCCGAACGCCAGGGCGGCCAATGCCCCGGCCGTCAGGAAACTCCGGGCCACCAAGTCGCTCTTGGGGGCCAGACCCCGGCTCGGAACCCGCCGAAGGACCTGTGACAACCAGTCCGGCCACCCGATCGCGGCCAAACCGAGAAACGCGGCCAGGCAAAGCAGGAACGCGGCGGTTGGCGGCAGGGCCACGAATGCGGCCAGCAGATAGCTGACCGTGAGGCCGGCCAACACCATCATCAAGGTGCCTTTCCATTCGCCGGGGGCGAGGGGCCTCGTCGGATTCCACATCATGTACACCCTCATCGGACCAGCGGCGGGTTCCGGTTCCGGCGATTCCGGAAACATCGGCGCAAGAAACGGATAGCTGACCTTGGGGCAATTGGCAATCTTGGGGGCTCACCCTGGAGGAATACATGGGAGCCTATCGTTTTGTCGGTGTCCCCGCACCGATTGCCGCCGCGGTTCGGACCGATCTCCGGTCGCCCCAATACGGGCACCCCGCTCACCTGGAAGTCGCGTCCGGGTACGGGCCCTGCCGGTCCTGTCTCGCCACCTTCGAGGCCGGCGCCGAGGACCGGATCCTGTTCACGTACCAGCCGTTCTCGGAGCCAGGCGCGCTTCCGGCTCCCGGTCCCGTTTTCATCCACCGAGATCCGTGTCCGCGCTATGAGGGCGGAGCGGTTCCGGAGCGGCTTCGGTCCGTGCCGCTGGTGGTGGAAGGCTTCGGCACCGAAGGGCGCCTGATCGCCCAGGTCCGGGTTGGCGATCGAATCGTCGAGGACGTGGTCGACGAGGTGATGCGGACGCCCGGGGTGCGATTCGGTCATTTGCGGAACGCCGAGGCCGGCTGCTTCGTGGCTCGGATTGACCGGGGCTGAACGACTCGGCCGAGAACCGGTGTCTTGACAATAGGTGTTATAACATCTATTGTCCGGTCCATGACGTCCGACCTCCGGCACGATCTGCAGCAGCAGAAACCCTTCATCAGCCTGGTCCAAGAGGCGCAACTCAACCTGGCCCGGACCGAGTCCGTTCTGCTGGCCGGATTCGAGCAGCTCTTGAAGCCGCACGGGATCGGCGCCACTCAGTACAACGTGCTCCGAATTCTGCGGGGGGCCGGCGCCGAGGGGCTCGGTCGGAACGAGATCCGCGACCGGCTGCTGACCCGAATGCCGGATGTGACGCGGTTGCTCGACCGGATGGCGCGGGCGGGTCTCGTGGTTCGGGTGCGGAGCACCGAGGACCGCCGGCTGGTCGCGACCCGTCTCACCAAGCGAGGGCGGGATCTGGTCGACCGGCTCGATGAGCCGGTTGCGGCGGAACATCAGCGCCGGCTGGGTCACCTCACGACGGCGGAACTCCGGACCCTGATCAAACTCCTCACGTTGGCCCGTCAGCCACGCCACTCACCATGACCTCCAGCCCCAAGGAAATCCCGATGCGACTCTTCCGTCCTGCGACTCCCGGCCAACTTGATGTGGGCCTCGCGCTGCTTCGACTCGTCCTCGGCGTCATTTTCGCGGTCCATGGGGGCCAAAAGCTGTTCGTCTACGGCTTCGCCGGCGTGACCGAGGGGTTCGGCCAGATGGGCGTGCCGTTTCCCGGGTTGGTCGGCCCGGCGATCGGGCTCCTCGAGTTTTTTGGGGGCATCGCCCTCGTTCTTGGCTTCCTGACCCGGGTCGTCGGTCTCGGCCTCGCCGCCGACATGGTCGGCGCGATCGTTCTCGTCCATGCCAAGGCCGGGTTCTTCATCCCGGGGGTTGAGTTCGTGCTGGCTCTCGGTGGCGGGGCGGCCGCGCTCGCCTTGACCGGGGCCGGCCGGTACTCGGTCGACCACGCGGTCGCGACCCGGCAGTCCGGGCCCCGATCTGCCAAACGAGTCGACGGTCATGACCACGAGTGACGGAATCGGCGACCCGTCGGGCCCGGAGCCCGCGACTCCCGGTACCTACGGCGAGGCACCGGCCGGGTTCCGGTTGCCCGAAGGCACCCGCCTGGGCCGGGTGCGGCTTCAGGTCGCCAGTCTCGAGCGGTCGCTGGGGTTTTACGAGCGCACGCTCGGGCTCCGGATCCTCAGGCGTGATGCGGGGAGCGCGCTGCTCACCGCCCACGGTGATGACCGCCCGTTGATCGAACTCCGCGAGCGGGCCGGGGCGCGTCCGATGACCCAACGAGGGCGGCTCGGTCTTTACCACTTCGCGATCCTGTTGCCCAACCGCGCTTCCCTGGGGCGGTTCGTCCGGCACCTTGGGGAGATCGGTGCACGGGCCGGATCGGGCGATCACCTCGTCAGCGAAGCGTTCTACCTCAGCGATCCCGATGGCCTGGGGATCGAGGTGTATGCCGACCGGCCCCGGAGTGCGTGGCGCCGGATCGGCCGCGAGTTGGTGATGGCCACCGATCCGGTCGATGTCCCGGACCTGGTCCGGGCGGCTGGTGCCGAGCCCTGGGAGGGGATGCCGGCGGGAACCACGATCGGGCATGTCCACCTGCACGTGGGCGACACGGCATTGGCGGCCGCCTTCTTTTCCGAGGGGCTTGGGTTCGATCGCATGGTGTGGAGCTATCCGGGCGCCCTGTTCTTCGGTGCCGCCGGGTACCACCACCATCTCGGAGCCAATACCTGGGCCGGGAGCCACGCCGCGCCTCCCACGGACGGTGATGCGCGCCTACTCGAGTGGACGATCGAGTTGCCCGACCCGGGGAGCCTAGCGGCAATTGGCGAGAGCCTCCGTCGCGCCGGGCTACCGGCGGCCCCCGAGCCAGGGGACGCCGAGCCCACCCAGATCGTCAGCTCGGACCCTTGGGGGACAGCGATTCGGCTGGTGGCCGGTGCCGGGCCCGAATCACCTTGACCGCCTCGAGCACGATCAGCGGAATAGCCCCCAACCCCAGCAGCAGAAGGCCATGGCCCAACGTCATGCTCGATGCCTTCAGGAAATGGCCTAACGTCGCGTTGTGCTGGCTCAGGATCTGGAGTCCAAACGAGATGGCCACGACCAGGACGAGGTTGCGGTTTGAAAACAACGGGATCCGCCAGACCGGTTTGCTCTCGCTCCGGGCGCCGAAGGAACGGAGCAACTCGGCAAAGACCAGCACCGCAAACGCCGACGACCGAGCCTCCTCGGTGGTTCCCGTTCTGAGGATGTAGACGTAGACGGCGAATGCCACGCCGGCGGTCAGCAACCCCGTCAAGAGCATGGTCCGGAGAAAACGGTGGTTCGTCATTCGCTCGGATGGACTGCGGGGTGGCCGGGTCATCACGTCGGGGTCGATCGGGTCGGTGGCCAGGCAAAGGGCCGGTAACCCGTCGGTGATCAGGTTGATCCAGAGGAGATGAATCGGGAGCAGCGGCGTCGGGAGCCCGATCACCACCGCGACGGTCATCAGCATCAACTCGCCGGTATTGCCCGCCAGCAGGTACTGCAGGGTCTTCCGGATGTTGTCATAGACGCCCCGCCCCTCCTCCACCGCCGAAACGATGGTGGCGAAGTTGTCGTCGGTGATGATCATGTCGGCCGCTTGTTTGGTCACTTCGGTGCCCGCGCGCCCCATGGCGATGCCGATATCGGCCCCCTTGATGGCGGGTGCGTCGTTGACGCCGTCGCCGGTCATGGCCACGATGGCTCCGTCGGCCTTCAGGGCGCGAATGATGGCGAGCTTGTGCTCGGCGGTGACCCGGGCATAGACGGCAATCTCCGGGGCCCGCCGTTTGAGCTCGGCTTCGGACATCGCGTCCAACTGGGTCCCCGTGACCGCCGCAATGTCGGATCCGATCCCGAGTTCCCGGGCGATCGCGGCCGCGGTTTCGGGGTGGTCGCCGGTGATCATGACCACCCGGATGCCGGCGGCGTCGCAGGTGGCGATGGCCGCCTTGGCCTCGGGCCGCGGCGGGTCGAGCATCCCCGTCAGGCCAACGAACACGAGATCCCGCTCGACCGTTTCCGCGGTCAACTCCGCCGGGGGTGGATTCGTCAGGTCGCCATACGCCGAGGCGAGCACCCGGAGGGCTTGCTTGGCCATCGCGGTGGCGTGGTCGAGGATTCGTCGTCGGTCTTCCGGTTCGAGCGGCCGAATGCCGGTGGCCGTGTACAAGCTGGTGCAATGTTCGAGCAGGATCCCGGGCGCGCCATTGACGAACGCGCGGAGATGGCCGTCCGGTAGTCGGCGAATCGTTGAGCTTCGTTTGCGGTCGGAGTCGAACGGGATGTCGTGTTGTTTCGGGTATTCGGTGTCGATCCGGGTCCGGTCACCGCCGGCCTTGGCCCCGGCGACGAGCAACGCGCCTTCGGTGGGGTCGCCGACGGTCTTCCAACGGCCGTCCTCCTCAACGAGGTGGGCGTTGTTGCAGCCGAGGATGATGGTGGCGAGCTCGAGCAGCGGTGCCTGATCGGCGGCCTCGGCCTTCCGGCCCTCGAACCGGATCTCGCCCTCGGGCCCGTACCCTTCGCCGGTCACTTCGAAGGTTCGATCCGCGACATACAGGGCCCGCGCCGTCATTTCACCAACCGTCAAGGTGCCGGTCTTGTCGGTGCAGATGACACTGGTCGATCCGAGGGTTTCGACGGCGGCCAGGCGGCGGACCAGGGCCCGGCGCCGAGCCATTCGCATGACACCGAGCGAGAGGGCGACCGTCACCACCGCCGGGAGCCCCTCCGGGACCGCGGCCACCGCGAGGCCGATGGCAGTCATCGTCAGCTCGAAGAGCGGGGTGCCCCGAAGGAAACCGAGGCCGAACACGACGCCGACAATCCCGAAGGCGGCCCAGACGAGGATCCGGCCGAATGCCTCGAGCTTTCGCTGGAGGGGGGTCCCCTGGTTGGGGTCGGCGCCTTCGAGCAGTCCGGCGATCCGGCCCAGTTCGGTGCCCATGGCCGTCGCCACCACGACACCGTGCCCCGCGCCGGTCGCCACGCTCGTTCCCATGAAGACCATGTTGGTCCGGTCGCCGAGCGGCACGGAGCTCTCCGTCAACAGGGCCGGGTGTTTCGCGACGGATTCCGATTCGCCGGTCAGGGCCGACTCGATGCAGGTCAGCGACGCGGCGGTCAATAATCTGGCGTCGGCGGCGACCAGGTCGCCGGCTTCCAGCACCAGGATGTCCCCCGTCACGACATTGGCGGCGGGTGTCTCGGTCACCTGGCCGTCCCGCCGCACCTTGGCGAGTGGGGCGGTCATCTTCTTGAGCGCCGCGATCGACTGTTCCGCGCTGTACTCCTGATAGAAGCCGATGACCGCGTTGAGGACCACGATGGCGAAAATGGCGACGGCGTCGAGGGTATCACCCAGGATCGCCGACAGGACACCGGCTCCGATGAGAATCCAAACGATCAGGCTCTTGAACTGGCCAAGCAGCAGGACGACCGGGCTGATCCGTTTGGATTCCGTGAGGCTATTGGGGCCGTCCACGTCCAAGCGGCGGGTAACTTCCTCGGCCGACAATCCGGTGGCCGCAGAGCGGAGGCTGGCGAGCACGTCTTCGGCGGACCGGTTGTGCCAGGTTTCGCGTGGAGGGGGCAAATTGGCGGTCTGGGTCACAGCGGATGGGCCGGGATTGCGGGGATGGGTCTCGAGGGCCTGGAGCCTAAGATAGCGCGATCCTTGGGATGCGCCTCCATCTTGTGGGCTAGATAACTCGGGTTCGCTTGGCCGACCCCGAGGTCAGGCGGTCGGATTGACCCATCAGGACCCCGGTTTGCCACCGACCAGCCTGGCTCCGCGGCCAATCGCGGCCCGGGCTTCAACCACCATGGCGTCGATGATCGTGCCGGCCGTCGGCCGGTCGTGGATCAGGCCAACGCACTCACCGGCTACGGTCACCACCATGTCGAGGTCCTGCCGGCTCCGGGCGTCGGCGTAGGCCGCGGCCAGGCTTCCGAACGCCGCGGCCGCTTCCGTCTCCCGGTCGGCCCATTTCTCGGTGAGCTTGTTGGCCAGGACCCGAAACGAAAATTCGTCGGGCCACGGTGTGCCGCGAAGCCGGTCGATCGATTTGGTCCGGACCGTGTCGTCGCCGGTGGCCCGCTCGGCTCGATTGGTGAACGCCGCCGGAGTCAGCGCTTCGGTCGAGGCCCAGAAGCGAGTCCCGACGACCACGCCATCGGCGCCAAGCATCAGGGCGGCGGCCAGACCCCGGCCGTCGGCAATACCGCCCGCGGCGAGCAGCACGGTGGCGGGCGAATGCCGGGTCAAATAGTCCGCCACCTCGGGAACGAACGGAAGGGTCGAGCGCCGGGCGCCGTGGCCGCCGGCCTCAGTGCCCTGGGCCACGATGACCGATGCGCCGGCCTCGAGCGCCTCATCGATGTGGCGGAGCGTCTGGACCTGGCAAATCAGCTTGGCGCCGCTCCGCCGGATGACTTCGGCAAAGGGGCGGGGGTCTCCAAACGACAAGAAGACACAGTGCGGTGCCCGTTCGAGCGCTTGGTCGAGGGCCGCCGGCGCCCGCGCCAACGCCCAGGTAATGAACCCGACTCCGAATTGGCGTCCGGCGACCATCGCCAATTCCGCGGCCAAGTCGGGTTCGCCACCGAGGAGGCCGGCATATCCGCCGCCGATGATTCCGAGGCCTCCCGCCTCCGACACCGCGGCTGCCAACCGGCCGCCGGTGACGAACGCCATCGGGGCACAAACAATCGGATACCGGAGGCCGAAGAGATCGGTGAGGCGGGTGCGCACGGTGTTAGGCCTGTCGTTCAGTGAGTACGATCACGCGGGGATCGGCGTCGCCATGCAACGCAGTGACCAGCGCGGCGCGAGCGGTGAGCACCGCTCGTTGGTTGAGATAGCCTTTGTCGGTAATCTCGCCCTGGTCGATCGAAGGCGGTTCGGACAGCAACAGGGCCCGGGTCGCGTACCCCGAGGTGCCGAGCCCTTCGGCGCGAAGGTTCTCGAGTCCCCGGTGGACTGCCGAGCGAACCGCCGGATCGGCGAGGAGGGTTTCAATTGGGGCGTCGGGCGGCGTCGAGGCGGCCAGTTGGCGGCAGGCCACCACGTTGGGGAACACCAGGAATCCGATGGCGGGCCGATCGTGTCCGGTGATCACGATGTCCTGGGCCACTGGGGCGAGCGCGGCAATGGCCTTGACCCGGAGCATGCCGACGTTGACCCAGGTGCCGCTGTCGAGTTTGAAATCTTCGGCAACTCGCCCGTCGAACAGCAGGCCCTGCTCCGGCCGGGCCGGGTCGACGAAGCGGACGGCGTCGCCGATGCGGTAGAAACCTTCCTCGTCGAAGTGGGCGGCGGTCAGGTCGGGGCGTTTCCAGTATCCCGGGGTGACGTTCGGACCCCGGACCCGGACTTCGAGCTTGCCGCCGTTCGGCACGAGTTTGAGTTCGGTCCCGGGAACCGGGAGGCCGATCACCCCCGATTGCGTCGCTTGGAAGTTGCAGTCGACGGCGAGGGGTGCCGTTTCCGTCGAACCCCAGGAGGAAGTAAGCACCACCGGGCGCCCGACCGTCTCGACGGCCAGGGTGGTGAGCGCGTCCCAGAGGTGCGGTGGCAGGGCGGCGGCGGCGTAGAACACGATCTCGAGCCGGCTGAAGAAACTCCGGCGCAGTTCCCCGTCGGCCTTGAGGGCGGCCACCAGCATGTCGTAGCCGCGGGGCACGTTGAAATAGATGGTGGGTGCGACACTCTTCAGGTTGATGACGGTCTGGTCGAACAGCCCCGGGGCCGGGCGTCCGCCGTCGAGGTACAACGTGCCACCGTGGCAGAGCACCACGTTGAAGTTGTGGTTGCCGCCAAAGGTGTGGGACCACGGCAACCAGTCGACGATGACGGGCGGATTGGCCGTGAGGAACGGCCAGAGTTGGCCGCGGGCCTGTTGGTTGGCGGTGAGCATCAATTGCGTGTTGATGACCGCTTTGGGGCTGCCGGTTGACCCCGAGGTAAAGAGGAATTTGGCGATGGTGTCAGGCCCGATGCGACCAAACCGCTCGGCCACCGCCGCGGAATCGAGTTCGCGGGTCAACTCCTCGAAGGGGACGACACCGTCCAACCGGTCCCGCGCCGAGCCCGAGACCACCACCGGGTTCCGGTCGGCGCGGATGGCGGCCAAGGCCGGGCCATAGCGAACGTGGTCGGCGACGTAGATCACGCCGGGCTCCGCCTGATCGAGGATGCTTCGGAGCTTGGCGAAATCCCGGGACTGGGTCGAGTACGCCGGCGAGACCGGGGCAACCGGAATCCCGACCTGCATGGCCGCGAGGCTCAACAGGGCGTGCTCGACGCTGTTGTCCGAGAGGATGGCGACGGGTCGGTCGGCGGAGAGGCCGTGACCGAGGAGCCAGGTGGCAATCCGCTCGACCTGATCGCGGGCTTGTCGGTAGGTGGGGCCGATCCACAGCCCCCCGGGGCCGCGCTCCTGGAGAAACAACCGGTCGGGTGCGACAAGGGCCCAGTGTTCGAGCCAAGTGCCGATGGCGCGGGCCGGGGTGCCGAGCGGCATCGGGCAGGAGAGACGGATGGTGCCGTCGGATCGGCGCTCGAGGGCGACGACAGGTTCCGCGAACAGTCGGGAGGTCATGGTTTCAGGGTATCGGTTGCTTTGAAAGTCGCCAGATCATGGTGTCTCGGGGTTCGCCGGACGGTGTGGTGGTGTTGCCAATGAGCGTGGTGGCGTGATGAAATCCTAGCCGCGCCGCCACGGCGACGCTCCGGGTGTTCTGGGGGTCGCAGCGGATCACGACCTCTACCATGCCGGGCAGGGTGAGGGCGGCGCGGACGGCCTCGGTCAGGTAGCCCATGCCGGTGACGTCGGCGCGGAGCCAGTAGCCGATTTCCACTCCGTCGGGCGCGGGATGGAGGCCGAGACCACCGAGGACCGCCGACTCGTCGGGTGGGAAGATGCCATAGAGCCAGCGGGCCCCGGCGTCGAAGTCGGCGGTGAACTGGGCCAGGCGGAGGCCGAGCGCCGGGAGCTCCGTGGGCTCGGCCGCTGCCCACGGCAACCAGGCCTGGAGGTGGGCGAGGTTCGCATCGATCGCGGCCTTCAACAGCGGGGCATGTTCCGGCTGCCAGCGCTGCAGAACCAGCCGATCGGTCGGGATGCGGTCAGGCGGTTGCATCCGGCTCTAGGCGTAGTACAGCACGGCCACGAAGTGGCAGGCGGTGCCGGCCAGGACGAACAAATGCCAGACGAAATGGCCGTAGCGGAGCCGGTCGGCGGCGTAGAACCCGACCCCCGCGGTGTAGGCCAGCCCGCCCGCGACCAGCCAGAACAGCCCCCAACCCGGCACCCGCTCAAAGAGTGGCTTCGCGGCGATCAGGACTAACCAGCCCATGGCGAGGTACAACGCGGTCGAGAGCCGGTGGAAGCGAATCCCACCGACGGACTTGATCACCACCCCGGCCACCGCGAGCGTCCAAATCAGGCCGAACAGGGTCCAGCCCCAGGCCCCGCGGAGGACGCCGAGGGTGAACGGGGTGTAGGTGCCGGCGATGAGGAGGTAGATCGCGCCGTGATCGAAGATCTGGAACAGCCGTTTGGCCCGATTCGGTGCGAGGGCGTGGTAGAGGGTCGAGGTGAGGTAGAGGATGGCCGCGGTCACCGCGAAGATCACCGCGCCGACCACCGCCGCGGCGCCATTAGGCACGGCACCGATGACGAGCACCGGCAATGCCGCCAACGCCGCCAGAAATCCGACCCCGTGGCTCACGCTGTTGGCGATCTCTTCGCCGAGCGACTGGGGCCGATGTTGGTCGGTGGAACGGTCTGCCATTGGGACTCCTCCCGTCGACCCCAATGATAAGATGGATGACGGCGGGGCGCCGCTTTGATCGGGGATGGCCGACCGTTGGTTTATGCCGTAAATTGAATCTCGCTACGGTCCGCCAATCCACCAAACCAGCGCTGGGACGCCAAATGCACCGATCGTCGATTCGCCTCGCCGATGTCGTTGGAATTGCCGGATACACCGCGCTGGTGCTGGTCGCTGGTTGCGGCGGCGGCGGGGGCGGACCCCGTTTTCCCGGAGTGGTTGGCGACACGATCTCGATTGCGGCCCTGCTGCCGCTGAGTGACGCCGTCGCGGTCATCGGGAAGCCGATTGCGGCCGGGATGCAGATCTACGCCCGCCGGCTCAACGACGCCGGCGGGATTGGCGGGAAGTACCAACTCAAGGTGGTCGAAGAAGACATCACTTACGCCAATCCCTCCACCGGGGCTCAGAAGTACCAGAAGGTCAAGTCGGACGTCGCGATGTTCGGCACCATCCTCGGAACCGACCAGGTGAACGGCGTGCTGCCCTTGCTCTCGGAAGACAGCGTGGTGGTGATCCCGACCACCTTCGATGTCGAATGGGTCCGGGAGCGTTTTCTCTTGCCCTGGGGTCCTCCGTACCAGCTCTGGGCCGTCAACGGGATCGGCTACTACTTGGCGCAGCCCGGGAACGAAAAGCGCCGGGTGTGCTCGTTGGTGCTCGCCACCGGGTATGGCCAGGCGGCGGCCGAGGGTCTCGACTTCGCCGCGAAGGCACTGGGCTTCGAGATCGGGGTAAGGGCGACGTTCAAGCAGGACGACCAGGACTTCGTCGCGCCGATTACCCAGCTCAAGAACGGCGGCTGTGAAGGGGTGGT
>JANPEL010000052.1:0-26434 GCA_031431925.1 Gemmatimonadota bacterium
CGTGAATCAACTCGGCAAGGTTGCGATAGGAATCGGGACCGATCACGAGATCGAGCTTGGGGACTCGATCGAGCAAGGTCGAGCCGAGCCGCTGCGCCATACAGCCGACGACCCCCAAGACCGACCCCGGCCGCTTATGCCGCTGGAGTTCCCCAACCCGACCGACGACCCGTTGCTCGGCGTGATCCCGGACTGCACAGGTGTTGACCAGCATCACATCCGCCAGCGCCGGGTCCTCGACCCGGGTGTACCCATGGGCCAACAGAACCCCGAACATGAGTTCGGTGTCGGCCACATTCATTTGGCAGCCATAGGTCTCGATGTAGGCCCGCCGCATCGATCAGGGCCGAATCGAGAAGCCGAGCGTCACCACCGTCGCTCGTTCGGTGTAGCCACCGCCATCGGAGCGCCACAGTTGTTGGAGCGCGACGTCAAATCCGCCGCGGCCCCCGGTGAAGCGAAGGCCAGTGCCGGCCGAGATTCCGAACTCGTGAGGCTGGTGCCCGATCCGGATCGGGAACGGCAGCGTCGCGTAGAACCCGCCGAGTCGCCACGGCCGGTGTCCCGGGTTCTTCGGATCGCGGAGGATCTCGATGCCGCCGGACATTTCATACGCGTTGTCGGCCCCCACGCCGCCTTGGGCTCGGATGTCGGCATCGGATGCCCGCCACCGCTTTTCGGAGTAGCTCGCCGCGAGCGCGACCTTCTGACTCGGCTGCCAGCGGGCCCCGAAACCAAAACTGGTCGGCAGGTCAGTCCGGGCAATCCGGGTGGTGTCGCGGTCAATGCCAAGATGCCCGTCGGTCCGGAACGTCCCGGCCACGGTGAGTCTCTGCGCCACCCGAAACATGGCGCCGGCGGAAATTCCCAACCCGAGGTACGACAGCGTCGAGCGCTCCGACGCGGTGGCATAGGCCGAGTCGGAGAAGGTGCGCCGGTTCTCGAGCCGGTTCGATCCGGTGATGGCATGGAGGCCCAGTCCGAGATGCAGTGCGGACGTGGCCCGCCATCCGCCCGCCAGGCGAAGGTCGGACAGGCCGCCCCGGGAAATCAACGTGTCGAACACGCCAACCGGCACCCCGCGAAGGCTGACCGTGTCGGTGGTGCCTAAGGCGAAATTCCGGTCGGTGTAGCCCGACATGCTGATCGCCGCGCCAAACCGGGTGCCGCCAATCGGCCCCACCGCGAGGATCTGGGGAAACCGGTTGTCCTTGGCCGACGACGATCCGAACGGATTGGTTGACCGTCGAAAATTCTGGGCGCTGGAGAACAGGGAGGCGAATTGAACCGCCAAGGCTGGCGTCGCCGGATTGACACTCGACTCGAGGTCGAACAATCCGAAAGCCCCTCCCGTGGCAATGGCCCGCGGCGACAGAGGCCGGACCGGGATGCCCAACCCCCGGACCCCGAATTGCGACGACTGGGCTTGGAGCCCCGCCGGCCCGGCCAGCAGAGCAAGCCCGAACAGCAGACCTTTCCTCATGCTACGGCCTCCCCGGGCGGGTCGGCAGCCCATACGTCAATCGAAGTCTCGGTTGTCCGGTTGGCGACCGGGTGGAGTAGAACACCGGCTGCATGAAGCCGCCGCCCAGGGGTTCGTCCAAATGGGCAATGAACACCACCGGCGGCGGCCCGCCGGCCACCTGCCATTGAGACACCAGGGAGAACATGTCGACCTGAGTCGCGTTGGTGGTACCTTGGCCCAATCCCCCCTTGACCAACAGTCCGGCAGCCCCGAGCGGCGGGGACTTGGCCCCGAGATCGGCGGCCACGCCGCGAACCGCCAGCGAGTCCCCTCCCGGATTGTTCGGCAAACCGTCGAGCCGAGCGGCCGGTGTCAGCTCGAGGGTGGCCCGGAGGATCTGAGACGAATCCAGGATGAACTTCGGAATCGCGAAGCGAAGAATCGACCGGGCGGCTTGCGGCCCCCCGATGTAGAGCAGATCGGGGTCGGCCCCGACCGCGAGGTCGCGGTTGCCAACGTAGCCCAGCTTGTCGGCGGCGTCGGGCCGAACCGACGTTCGTTGCCGCTGCTTGGCCGTATCGCTGACGTCGACTTTCCCGCGGGTTTCAAACAACGGGCCGGAGGTGAGCCCCGATCCGCCACCCAAGCGGACCCCAGTGGGCTTGTCGGCCCGGACGGTGAGGCCAAGGGCAAACCGGCCGCTGTCCGCCTCGGGACCATCGATCAGGGCGAGTCGGGGGCCCACAAACAGCGCTTCGATTTTGCCGAGTTTGACCGTGTCCGCCACCGCGATGCTGTCGAACGCCGGCGCTCCGGCGATCAGCACCTGGAGTGAATCGAACGTGATGGCGGTATCCACTGTGATCGGGACGCGGTGGAGGAACAGCATGAGATTCTTGGCCGTGCTGTCGCGGGCTTGGAGCGAAAATGAGATCGAGATCGTGTCGACGATCAACGCCCGCTGGGTCCCATCGACTTGAATCGAATCGCGGCGTTGCTTCGGAAACACCAGGAACGACCGCAGTTCGCCGGCCGCCAGCCCGGATGAGACCAAGAGCACCGTGTTGGAAGCCCGAGGGAAATAGCCGAAAAACGCCGAGTCGCTCCCCGCAATCGCGAGGATCGTCGTGTCCCGGACGATGATCTGCTCCCCGGGACAGAGGGTTGGGCAATCACCAGGGGTAGTGATGTTTTCCTGACACGCCGCCACGGCGATGACTGTCGCGAGGCCGGCGAATAGTTTCCTCATGCCAACGACTCCGGCCCGAATGAATCGGGCAATAAATCTCGTATCCGCCATCGTTTGGTCGACGACGGTCCCACAGCCTCTACCACCCAGTCCACCCCGAACTCAGCCAGCACCTGCCGACAGGCACCACAGGGAGCCGCCGGCGGTTCCGTACCGGTCACCACCACGATCCTGCGGAACTCCCGAATCCCTGAACTGACCGCCTGGACCACCGCGGCCCGCTCAGCACAGATCGTCAAACCGTACGAGGCGTTCTCGACATTGCACCCCACGAACACCTGGCCGCTGGTGGCCTCGAGCGCCGCCCCGACCTGGAATCCCGAGTAGGGGGCGTAAGCCCGTTGCCGGACCGCCCAGGCCTGTTCGACCACCGCATCAGCCAGACCACACCTCCGTTAAAAACGAGCGTCCGGCTGAGAACGGCTCCACTCCCAGGAACTCCGCAATCGTCTGCCCAACGTCAGCGAACGTCGTCCGTTCGCCGATCCCGACCGGCCGGACTTTCGGGCCGTAGATCAACACCGGGACCCGCTCCCGCGAGTGGTCGGTGGATGGGGTCGTCGGGTCGTTCCCATGATCGGCCGTAAATATAATCAAATCATCCGGTTGCACGTTCCCAAGAAGCCTGGGGAGGGCCTGGTCGAGTTCCCGGAGCCCTTGCAGGAATCCCGGCACGTCGTTCCGGTGGCCCCACGTCTGATCGAACTCGATGACATTGGCGAAGATGAATCCGGCCGTTGCCACCCGCAGGGCCTCCTCCAGCAGCCGATAGGCCGCTTCGTTGGTCGCAGTGTGCGTACTCTGGATGCCCCGTCCGGCAAAAAGGTCGTCGACTTTCCCAATCCCGATCCGGGGCAGGCCGGCCCGTTCCAGCCGATCGAGCAGTGTGGCCCCGGGTGGCGGCAGCGAGAAGTCCCGGCGGCGGGCGGTCCGAACCCAATGACCGGGCCCGCCTTCGAATGGCCTCGCAATGACCCTCGACACGCCCCAGGGCCCGGTACAGAGGGTTCGCGCTACCTCACAAGCCCGGTACAGTTCCTCGACCGGGACCACGCCCTCGTGCGCGGCAATCTGCAGCACACTATCGGCCGAGGTGTAGACGATCCAGTCGCCGGTTCGGAGGTGCTCCGATCCGAAGGTCTCGATGATCTCCGTACCTGACGCCGGCCGGTTTGCCAGCACCCCCCGGCCGGTCCGATCCGAAAAGGCCGTGACCAGAGCCGCCGGGAACCCCTCCGGAAACGTCGGAAACGCCCGATCGAGCACCACGCCCGTGAGTTCCCAGTGGCCCGTAATGCTGTCCTTGCCCGGGCTCGCTGGTTGGGCGGTCCCATAGGCCGCCGAAACCGCCGCGGTTCCACTGATCCCGGCCAAGGTGGCGCAGCGACCGACTCCCAGCCGCTCCAATTCCGGCAAACCGAACCCCTCCGGGTACCATTGCGATGCCTGGGCCAGGGCGTTGCCCAAGGTATTGCTGCCCGCGTCGCCATACGCGGCTTGATCGTGCGCCGGTCCGATCCCGAGGCCGTCGAGAACGATCAGCGCCGCCCGGCGGCTCACGCCGAGTCGCCGCTTTGGACGAAGCGAAACCGAAGCGCGGTCAGGGCGTCCGCCAGGAGCTTGGCCTCGTCAGCCTCGAGGTGTCCCTGGGTCTTCTGCTCGAGCATGCCTAACGTGTCGATCAGGGTCTGGGCCACCTGTCGCGGGTTGATCCCCGGGATCTTCTCCGCCCCCGGGGGCAACTGGCCCGCCAGAGCTCCCTCGGCCTGTTGCGCCAAACCGAACACCAACGTCGCAAAGTGCGGGTTCATCATGCCTCCAGGTATCGGCGGACCACCCGGGATCCGACCGCGGTGAGTAGTTCATAACTGATCGTGCCGGCCCGGCCGGCCTGGCGCTCCAACCCGACCCGGCCGCCGAACAGGGTGGCGATGTCGCCGACCCGGATCGCGCCCGCGGGAGCCACCACCATCGTCATGTCCATCGTGACCCGCCCGGCAATCGGCCACTCCCGGTCGCCGATCGACACCACCCCCGTGTTGCCTAACGTTCGATGAAGACCATCGGCGTACCCGATGGCGAGCGTCGCGACTTCGGCGTCGGCGCCCGCCAGGTAACTCGCGGCGTAGCTGACCGGGTCACCGGCCCGAATTGGGCGCACCGCGACGACCCCGGCCGTCAATTGCGCCACCGACGCACCGGCGAGACGGCCGGCCTCCCCGCCGTAGAGAAAGATGCCCGGCCGTGCGAGGGTCCCCGCAAACCGCCGCCGCCACTGCCCCGCGCCGCTGTTGGCGGCATGGATCAGCGGCGGCGGCGATCCGAGGGACGCTACGATCGTCTCGAACCGCGACCACTGGAGAATCGTCGCCGATTCCGAGGAGTCCGCCGAGGCGAAGTGCGTAAAAACCCCCTCGAACCCGTCCGCCTGCCGGAGCCGCACCGGCAACGCGGCCAGCCCGTCGGCGGCGTGCCAGCGAAAACCCGCCCGCCCCATTCCGGTGTCGATTTCGAGGTGAAAGGGCCCCGGCGAACGTTCGAGCCAGGCGTCGAGATTCTCGAGATCGCCGATCGCGGGTCGGACCCCGAGCGCGATGTATTCGTCCATCCACTGGGACCGAAACGGCCAAAACGCCACGATCGGACGCTCGATTCCGGCCTCCCGAAGCGCCCGCGCCTCGGCGAGCGTGGCCACCCCGAAGCCCCACGGCCCAACCGGTTCCAGGGCCCGGGCCACGGCGACCGCGCCCAGTCCGTAGGCGTTGGCCTTGACCATCGGCATGATCGGGACCCCGACCAGGCTCGCGAATTGTCGTGCATTTCGGACAACGGCTGCGAGATCGACCGTTAACCAAGGCCCCTGTTCCTCCACGTCCCTCTCCCCGCGTCTAACCCGATTGGGTACAATAAGGACCGGGAGACTAAATGCAAGAAAAGTCAGCGCTTGAACGAGCCATGGCCATGGTGGTCGATCTCCGGGCCCGGTGTGCTTGGGACCGGGTTCAGACCCGGGAGACGCTCCGGCCCTACCTGATCGAAGAGGTGCACGAGCTCGACTCGGCCATCGGCGAGCGGGACCCGGACGCGATTCGGCGCGAGGTCGGGGATTTCCTGCTCCATCTGGCCTGGCAACTCGTCCTGGCCGAGGAACTCGGAGAATTCACCGCCGAGCAGGTGGGGGCGGATGTCGAAACCAAGATGAAGCGACGGCATCCGCACCTGTTTGACTTGGGGCCGAAGGAACCGTGGGAACTCCTCAAGAAGCGGGAGGGGTCGCGCGGCGTCCTGAAAGGCTTGCCG
Organism: Gemmatimonadota bacterium; assembly: GCA_031431925.1. Taxonomy (GTDB): domain Bacteria; phylum Gemmatimonadota; class Gemmatimonadetes; order Gemmatimonadales; family GWC2-71-9; genus SHZU01. The sequence goes on from JANPEL010000052.1 coordinate 6,015, forward strand.
ACGTCGCTTCCAGACCTGCTGCTCGCCTATCGGCTTGGTGAGCGGGCGGCGGCCATCGGATTCGACTGGCCCGATACCCGAGGACCAATCGACAAGGTCCGGGAGGAGCTCGCGGAGGTGGAGGAGGCCTTGAGCACCGGCGATCCGGCGGCTCTCGATCACGAACTCGGCGACCTGTTGTTCTCGGTCGTGAATCTCGCTCGGAAGGCTGGGGTAGTACCCGGCCCCGCGCTGGAACGCGCCAACAGCCGATTCCGAAGCCGGTTCGAGGGCGTCGAGGAGCTGGCCGAGGCGCGCGGACTTGATCCATCGACGGCCGGCCTCGCCGCGCTCGACGAGCTTTGGAATGAGGCCAAGCGGCGCGAGCGAGGCGGCACGTGAGAGCCCCGCTGACCGTGGCGGCCACCCTGGCAGCGGCGTGCGCGGGTTCCGCGCGGCAAGCGGTGGTTCGGGCCGGCCCCGCCAACTGCCGGGCGGTCGACTCGGCGGGGGGGCAATGGCGGGCCGCGATTTTCATTGACGGGACCCGGGTGGGCGATCACCTCGCGGCCCGGCTCGAGCAGGCTCTGCCGGAAAGCTTCGAACTGACCGACCCCGAACCGCCCGGGTTCGCCGCTTTGCGGCCCGACGCGATCGACCTGCTCCAATTTTCCCGAGGGGCCGAGGTCGAAACCGCGATGGGCCTCTGCCCCGGCTACGTCGCGTGGCTCATCACGACGAAGCGGCCACGTTAGGGGTACAGCCGGTGGATCTGGCGGGGGAACGCGATCGTTTCCCGGATATGGGGAACGCCGCAGATCCAGGCCACCGTCCGTTCGACCCCGAGCCCAAAGCCCGAATGGACGAAGGTGCCATAGCGGCGGAGGTCGAGGTACCAGCCATAGGCTTTCGGGTCGAGCCCCTGGGCCTCGATCCGAGCCAGCAGGCGGTCCGGATCATCCTCCCGCTGCGACCCGCCGATGATCTCCCCGTATCCTTCCGGGGCCAAGCAGTCGTTCCCCAGCACCGTCCTCGGATCGGCGGGGTTTTCCTTCATGTAAAAGGCCTTCACTTCCTTCGGATAGTTCATCACGAAGATCGGCCGATCGTATTCCTTGCAGAGCAGGGTTTCGTCATCGCCGCCAAGATCCTGGCCCCAGGTGAGGTCCGAGCCAAGCTGGTTGAGCCGGGTCACCGCGTCGGTGTAGGTAATCCGAGGGAATGGCGGGATGACCCGTTCGAGCGCCGCGGTGTCCCGTTCCAACTCCTTGAGCTCCACCTGACATTTGTCGAGTGCCCGGGCCACCAACGAACTCACGAACTCTTCCTGGAGCCTCATGTTGTCGGCGGAATCGGCAAAGGCCACTTCCGGCTCAACCATCCAGAACTCGGTCAAATGCCGCCGGGTCTTTGACTTCTCGGCCCGAAACGTCGGTCCGAAGCAGTACACTTTCCCGAGCGCGGCACAGGCCGCCTCGACGTACAGCTGGCCAGTCTGGGCCAGGTAGGCTTGCCCGAGATCAAAGTACTCGGTCGAGAAGAGATTGCCCGCCTCTTCGCCGATGCTGCCGGTCAGGATCGGCGTGCTGACGTGGCAGAAGCCCCGCTGGTTGAAGAAATCATGGATACCTAAGAAGACTTGGTGGCGAACCTTGGCGATGGCAACTTGCTTCCGGCTTCGGAGCCAGAGGTGGCGATGCTCAAACAAGAACGAGGTGCCATGTTCCTTCGGCGAGATTGGAAAGTCGGCGCTCGGCCCGAGAATCTCGAGGTCAGTCACGCTCAGCTCGGCGCCGCCTTCTTGGCGGGCGTCGAGCCGGACGGTTCCCGTGACCACGACCGAGGTTTCGAGCGTCAAGGTCAGCGCCCGGTTCCAAATCTCCTCGGACACCTCCCGTTTCGAGACGACGCATTGGACGTAGCCGGAGCCATCGCGAACCACGACGAACGCAATCTTGCCGCTCGACCGGGTGGTGGTGACCCACCCCCGGATCGTGACCGCCTGGTCCGCGAGCCCCGACAATTGATCAATTCTTGTGTCCTTCATACCGAGATTCCGTTAGTTCGGGTGCCTATTGTACCGGGGAGGCGAACACGGGGTCAATTGGCCGGGGTCTCTGGTCTGTGCAAGCCGGGACCGGCCCGGCCGTCATTAGCAGGTAATCCCGGGAACCGCCGGGCGTCAACAAACCATACAGTGCTTCATTTTTCACGTCTTGCGGTGTTGGCAGATCTGACCAATGTTTGGGTCGCCAGCATCTCGGTGCCGTTCCGGAGATACGGCCCTGGTGGCCGGCCGTTCCACCCCTCGAGCCTTGAGAGGTTGTCTGATGTCCTCGCAGCACATGCAAGCCCGATTGAAGTCCGAACACACGCTCCGGTATCCCCGCCTGTCGCCCAACATGTGGTACGAGGTCTCGCCGATTTTCCCTGGGGTCACCACGCGCCGAGTCGACATTTTCGGCCGACGTATCACCCGGATTCGGACGGCCCGCGACTACGAAACGGTGCAGGCGGCCCACTTCGACTTCCGGACCCGGCCAGTCGAGGAGGAGCAAACCGCCGGGGTCATGTAGCGCCCGGGTTCGGGTCCGAACCCAAGCATCGTTCGTCCCCGGCGGCGGGATGGGGTTGACCCATCCCGCCGCGAACGTTCTGGGCCAGCAGATCGGCTGGTTTGCGTGCGTCATGGGCGCCGCCAACGGCCATCCATTTATCGGGGCCGGCGTTGGGCTGGCGATTGTCGGGCTCCACCTCCGTGCCCTCCCGGATCCGGAACAGGAGATCCGACTCCTTGGCCTGGCCGCCGCCCTCGGACTGGGGATCGAATCCGGCCTGCAGGCCGCCGGTATCCTCAGCTATGCGAGCCCATGGCGCGCGGTACCCTGGCTCTGCCCCCCCTGGATTGCCGTCCTCTGGATTCAATTCGCAACCACGCTGCGATTCGGCTTTCGGTGGCTTCGAGGTCGGCCTGCCCTCGCGGCCGTTATTGGGGCCGTGGGCGGACCGCTGGCATTCCGGGCCGGCGAGGCCCTTGGCGCGGTTCGGTTCGCGCCCGATCGGCGAGTGAGCTATTTGGCCCTGGCCGTGGTGTGGGGCGTTTGCTTTCCACTGCTGACGGTGGCGGCCTCCAAACTACCGGAGCAGCCCACCACCGACCGCCTTGGTCAGCAGGCGAACCAACCCTGAGTCAGTCGCCCGCCGGAGCGCCACCGCCAAGTCGCACCATTCGCCCACGATGCCCTCCCCGCCCGCGATCGGTGGCATCCCTCCGACCCGGGCAATGAATCGCACGTCGTAGTGATCATGCGCCGCCCGATTAGCCCGGGCCGGAATCCGATGGACATCCAGATCGACGACCGTCGGGTCGACCTCGGGCTCACACCCGGTTTCCTCTCGAACCTCCCGAGTCGCGGCGTCGAGCACGGTCCCATCTTCCGGGTCAATATGGCCCCCGGGTTGGAGCCACCGGTCAAGCGTCGGATGCTGAATCAGCAGCACTCGGTGCGCGGTGGTTGAAACCACCAGGGCGCTGGCGGTGAAGTGCCCCGGCTCGAATTGCGTCGCGGAAAACGGGGCCGGCGACCGGCCAAGATCGAGCATTGCTTCGCGGTGACGGGCCTCGGCCCGGTCGAGGGGCCGATGGCCGGTGAGCTGATCGAGCAGGCTCCGAAGCCGAGGGTCTCCCCGACCAGTCATCGCTTGGGGGGCCAGGGAAAAAAGGAGCTGGTCCGAGCGACGTACTCCCGGTATTGGGGTTTGGTCTCGATCAATTTCTTTTCCAACAACACAACCCCGGACACCTTGAGCAACAGGGCCGTCATCACCACCGCACTCAACCCGGTCCAGGCGCCGCCCGCCGCCACCGCGAGGCAGTAGAAGCCCCACCAGAGACAGGCATCCCCGAAGTAATTCGGGTGCCGTGTGTACCGCCACACCCCGGAGTCGAGGACTCGGCCGCGATTGGCTGGGTTGGCCCGGAACGCGGTCAACTGCCAGTCGCCGGCGGCCTCGAAGAAGAACCCGACCGCAAACAGGCCGAGCCCAAGCCAGACCATCGGCTGCCCGAGGGAGGCCCGGCCCTGAAACACGGCGAGCAGGGGCAACGACACGAACCACATGATCACGGCCTGGAGATAGTGCACCGTGAACAGATTGACCCACCAGAATCGGGGTCCGCCCGCCCGGCGCATCGACTGGTACCGATAATCCTCGCCGTGGCCCCAGTTCCGCCAGGTGAGGTACCCGGAGAGGCGGAGCCCCCAGAGGCCGACGAGTCCAAGCGTCAGGTTCCGGACCACAAGGGCGTCGGCCGGCGGTTCCAGAGCGGTGTTCCAGTAGTACGCGGCCAGCACCACGAAGCCGAGGCCCCAGAACCGATCGACCAAACTGGCATCCTTCCGCGCCACGCTGCCAACCCACACCAGGGTCAGAAGCCCGAGGGCAAGCGCCAACCCGCCGAGCATCGGGGTCACGCCCGCGCCGCCTTCCGGGTAAACAGGCCATCAATGCCCGGGCCTTTGAGGTCCTTGAGAGCCAGGAGGAAGTAGCCGGCAATCGCAATGTTCCCGAGGGTCATCAGGAGGACGAACCAGGCGGCCCGGGCCAACCCCGATCGTTCTCGCCAACCAATCCAGACGAACACCGCCACGAACCCGAAATACGCGTCGACCAGGGTGGCCTTGAACCACCAATCGGCCCACAGCCGGCCGCCGGCCGTGAAGACGTTCTCGCCCAAGCTGGCCCGGATGGTGACGGCGAGCATCGCCAACAGGACCAGCGTAAAGATGACTTGCAGCACCCGTTTCATGTTTGTCCTTTTTCAACAATAAAGTGATATCGTGAGTTGTTTCTCCAGCCGTTTACCCAACCCGAAAAAGGACTTCCGCGTTTGGATACCTGGCCAACGCCTTGGCCTTGAGGGCTTTGTTTCGGGTCATGTCGAGGCCAGGATCCTCACCGAGAACCGCCTCGGCGAGTTCCCGGGCCGTCGCCAGCAAGTCATTGTCGTCCGGAAATCGGGCTACCCGAATGTCCGCCGTGCCCGACTGCCGTTGCCCGAGCAAGTCTCCCTGGCGGCGTTCCTCCAGGTCCAGTTCGGCAATCCGAAATCCGTCGTCGGTGGCCGCGAACGCCTTGAGCCGGGCGGCCGGATAGCGACTGATCAGGACACAGTGGCTCGCCTGGCCGCCCCGCCCGACCCTTCCCCGCAGTTGGTGCAGTTGGGCCAATCCGAACCGTTCCGGATGCTCGATGACCATGATCGTGGCATTGGGAACGTCGATGCCGACCTCGATGACGGTCGTTGCGACCAGCACGCTGATCTCCCCGGCCCGGAAGGCTCGCATCACCCGGTCTCGGTCGGCCGATTTGAGCTTGCCGTGGACCAGCCCAACGGCCAAGTCGGGCCACCGGCCGATCAGGGTATCCGCCATCGTCTTGGCGGCCAGGAGGTCAGCCTTCTCGGTTTCATCGATAACCGGGAGCACCACGTAGGCCTGGCGGCCCGCGCGGCACTCGGCCTCGACAAAGGTGAGGACTTGATCCCGTTGGGCCGTCCCCCGCACCGCGGTGCGGATGGTCCCCCGCCCAGGCGGCCGCTGTTTTACCACGCTGAGATCGAGGTCGCCGTACCGGGTCAGGGCCAGCGACCGAGGAATCGGGGTCGCCGAAAGGAGCAGAACGTCGGGCGCCGAGCCCTTCGACATCAGGGCCGCCCGCTGTTCAACCCCGAAGCGGTGTTGCTCATCGATGACCGCCAGGCCGAGACGCTGGAAGGTGACCGTCTCCTGGACGAGGGCATGGGTGCCGACGACCACTCGCATCGCCCCGCTTGCCAGTTGTTTTCGGACGGTTTCCTTTTCGCGAACGCCAAGCCGCCCGACCAGAAGGCCCGGAGCAATGCCGAGCGGCTCGAGCATCCGGGATAGCGTCGCGTAATGTTGCTCGGCCAACAACTCGGTCGGGGCCATCAGGGCCGCCTGGTAGTCGTTTTCGACGGCCAGAAGCATCGCGAACAGGGCCACCACTGTCTTGCCGGTACCGACGTCGCCCATCAGCAACCGGTGCATCCGGTCCGGCGCCGTCATGTCGCCGATGATTTCTTTGAGCGCCCGCCGTTGATCCTCGGTCAGCGGCCACGGTAGCGTGGCCTTGAGCCGGCTGGTCAAGTCCCGCCGATTCTCGAACGCCACTCCCTGGCGGCCCCGTTTGGCGATGAATCGGGCCCGTCCGAGCATGACCTGGAGGTCGAGCAGCTCATCCAGCGCCAATCGCCGCCGCCCCCGCTCTGCCTCGGCAACCGAGGTCGGGTGGTGCACGGCCCGCAGTGCCTCTGGGAGAGTTGGAAGCTGGAACCGGACCCGGAGCTCGTCGGGCAGAATTTCGGCCGAGAGGGCGATCAAGCTGTCGAGGTGCCGGTCAATGACCCCGCGGATCAGCTTGTGGCTTAAGCCCTCGGTTGCCGGATAGACCGAGAGCACCCGGCCGGCTGCCAAGGGGTCCAGCGATTCATCGTCGCCCTCCTCCGCCAGGACGATGAATTCCCGCGGAGCCATTTGGCGACCGTGGTAGAACCGGATCGGGCCGGCCACGAGGAGGGTCTGCCCGACGACGATACTCCGATCGAGGAACGCCTGGCCGGGCCACACGCATTCGATGGCCCCGGTCTGGTCGCGGAGGACGGCGTGAAAGATCCGGAGGCCCTTCCTGGTTGGCAGAATGCCTTTGGCGACCACCCGCCCCACCGCGGCGGCATCGGCGCCGACCGCGAGCTTGACGATCGCGGTCACGGACGATGCGTCGATGTATCGGTGGGGGAGGTGCCACAACAGGTCGTGCGCGGTCTCGATGCCGAGCCGGGCCAGTCCCTCAGCGCGTCGTTCGCCGATCCCTTTCAAGAACTTGACCGACATGTCCAGGCGGATCGGGGCCTTGGAGCCGCTCGAAAATCTAGGTGAGGAGTCGGTCACTCATCGGCACCACTTTCGACCAACTCTCGTCCAAACGCGAGCGGATCGAATTCGACGAGATCGTCGAGTCCTTCGCCGAGCCCGAGAAACCGAATCGGCACGTCGAGTTCCCGGCGGAGCGCGACCGCCGCCCCGCCACGGGCGGTGCCGTCGAGTTTGGTAATCACCAACCCGGTTGGTCGAATCGCTTGGGTGAAGGCCCTGGCCTGTTGCACCGCATTCTGGCCCACCGTGCCATCGAGGACGAGAAACGCCTCATGCGGGGCGTCGGTGATCTTCCGGCTGATGACCCGCCCCACCTTCCGGAGCTCGTCCATCAGCCCGTCTTGGGTATGAAGCCGACCGGCCGTGTCGATGATGACCAGACTCGCCCCCCGGGCGGAGGCCGCCTCCAGGCCGTCGAACGCGACGGCCGCCGGGTCACCCCCCGGTGCCCCGCTGACACATGGCACTCCGATGCGATCGGCCCAAATCTTCAATTGGTCGATGGCGCCGGCCCGGTAGGTGTCGGCGGCCACGAGCAGCACCGAGTCGCCCTGGCGCTTGAACCGGGCCGCCAGTTTGGCCACCGTCGTGGTCTTGCCGGTGCCGTTCACCCCCATCACGAGGAGCACGGTCGGTCCGGAGGCCGGGCGCCGGAGCGTTCCCGGGGCGGCCGGTCCCGCCAACAGCACCGCGACCCGCTCGGCAATCGCCCGCTTGACGTCATCCTCGGATTTGAGCTTGCCCCGACGAACCTGAGATTCCAAGTCGTCGAGAATATCGGTGGTGGCCGCGATCCCGAAATCCGATTCGAGTAGCACGCGCTCCATGGCCTCGAGGTCGGCGGCCTTGAAGCCCCGAACCAACGCGCCCACGTCGGTCAGGGCCAGTCTCTTGAGCTTACCCCAGAGCGACAATTTCTTGGCCTGGGTAACCCGGGAGGATGTCATGCTGGAACTTAGTACTATCGAAGCCCGGCCCGGCGCCGCCACCACCACTCGCCCGAGAGCGTCACGATGACCAGCGCGAAGAGCCACAGTTGGTCCCGAAGCGGGGCTCGCCCGGCCGGCGGCGCGGCGGTGGCTTCCCGCTCCGGCACGACCACCGGCCGGGGCAGCCACTCCTCGGAGTAGACCTCAACGCCCATCAGCCCGCTCCCGCCTCCCTCGAGCCGGTAGTCGTACCTCCCGGGAGGCAAGAACAGCTCGGCTCTTCCAGACCCGTCGAACCGGAGCGTGTCCGACCGATCGCCGGCCGGGTGGCGGAGATCGACGCGGAGGGTGCTGACATCGGGCCGGAGGCGCTCAAAGACCACCGGCCGCCCCTGCGCGACCACCGCCCGAACCGGCCGGGCCCGGCCGGTTGCCGAATCACTGGCGCCCAGAAGCCAGGTTGTCGTCGCGGCCACCCACGCGCGGTACGCCTGTTCGCTCTGGCCGCCGCGAAACGCCCAGCGCCACAGACCGGCCGCCCCGACCAGCACCTCGCGGCGCCCCGCGGAATCCCGGCCCACCACTGCCGGACGTTCGCCCCCCCGCCGGCTCAGCTGACCGACCAGACCAACCCAGTCGCCCGGGCCCGGCGTGAGCGCCACCAGCGCTGCCGCCGGTGGAAAACTATCAACCGGCAAACCCACGAAGGCGCCCGACACCGGCGAGACCCCGCCTGGCAGGAGGTACCAGTCGCCCTCGGCCGGGAGCGAGGTCTTCGACGTCGCCACCCAGTCCAATCGGCCGCGCGCGGCACTCCGGCGGCTCCGATCGGGTCCGTCACCGAACTGGACGAGGAGGTCGGCCCGGGCCACGGCTTGATCGACTTCGGCGGCCGATACCGGGGTGAGATCGCCCATCCGGGCCCACCGATTGGGGGCCACCGCGAAGTATCCCCGGACCGGGAGCGCCGCGACCTCGCCGATAGTCCGGAAGAAGAACCGGCTTTCCCAACTGGCCGGGTTGGCCACGACCACGATGCCCGGGGTCGGGAGCACGACGATCGCGTGGAGTCGCCGATCCGTCCGGGGTTCCCCGTCGCGGGCGTCTCGAAGGGCAAGCGTGAGCAGGTGGCGTCCTGGAACGGCCGATGGGGGCAGCGCCCCTTCGATGACGAGCGCCCCGGACCCGTTGGTGAGGGGAACGGTGGCCGTAAGCCAACGGACGTCCCCGGACGACACCTCAAGCGTTACCTGGGTTCGGTCGGGGACCTCGAATCCGGACACTTCCACATCGAGTCGGAGGGTGTCACCAACCGCGATGCGCTCGGGCCCCGAAACCCGCACCAACGCCAGGTCGGGCCCGCGCGGGCGAGCAAACAATTTGATCCCGGTCTGCGCCAGGATGTCGGCGGGGATCTCGGACCCGTCATCGAGCTCACCGTCGGTGACGAGCCAGACCGGACGGCCGCTCGCCGCGCCCGCGGCGACCGCCCCGGCGAGCATTGACCGACCACCGGTTGGTAGCGAGTCGGCGCCTAACGTTCCGACCAGCCGGACCTCGCCGGCCCCGTTGGCGGCGGCTCTGGCCTCGGCCCATCGTCCACCGGCGCCCGCCATGCTCAGCGAGGCGTCGAGCAGCACCAGCGGGCGGCCGGCTTCCGGTGGCTTGGCACAGGAAAGATCCAGGAGGAGCAGGCCGAGGATCAGCCATGCGCCGGCCCGGAGCGCGGCCGGGACGAGGGCGGCGGCTCCGAGCCGCTCCAAGCCCCAATACACCCCGCCCGAGAGGGCGATCGCGGCGAGGACCACGGCGACGATGAACACTTAGTCGCGGTCCGCGGCCATGGCGGCGGACACCGGGTTCGACGGAAACAGCAGCGATCGGAGCCGGTCTCGCTCGGCCAGAAAGGCGGCCCGGCTGGCCGCTGGAACTGGTTGGCCGGTGCCCAACTCGACCCGAGACGGATCGCGGGCGGCGCCGTTCTGCCGAAACTCATAGTGAAGGTGCGCCGAGGTGGCGAGGCCGCTCGAACCAACGTACCCAACGACGGACCCTTGCGTCACCCGGGCGCCGGGCCGGATGCCACGGGCATAGCCCCGCAGGTGGGCGTACCGGGTGGCGATGCCGTTTCGGTGGAGGATCTCGATCATTTTCCCGTATCCGCCGGACCACCCGGCCGCTCGCACGGTACCATCACCAGCGGCCATGACCGGGGTACCGGAAGCCGCCGCGTAGTCGACTCCCTGGTGCCGGCGCCAAATATTGAGAATGGGATGACGCCGGGACCGGCTGAACCCGGAGGACACCCGCCGGAACTCGACCGGCGCCCGGAGAAACGCTCGCCGAAGAGAGACGCCGTCGGCGTCGAAGTACTCGGTCCGTCCGGCCCCCGTCTCGAACCGATAGGCGGTGAGCCGACGGCTCCCGACCTCCAATTCGGCCGCGAGGATGGGCCCGGGCCGCGATTCCCCCCGTTCCGAGATCCGGCGTTCGACGACCACGGCGAACCGGTCCTGCACCTGCAGGTCGCGGGTAAAGTCGACTTGCCACGCCATCACATCGGCCAAGTCCCACGCCAAGCGACTCCGAGCGTCTCCGGCCATCGGCGCCGAGGTCTCCGCCCGCTCCAGGGCCTCGGCCAGTGACGATTCGATCTGGCCAACGACCCGGTCAACGCTCGTTTCCCACCGGATGGCGCGCCGAGTTGCGATCCAATCGGGGCCGACTCGGGCCAGCATCGTCTCCTCCTCGGGCCGGGTCCGGACCGTGATCGCCATGGCGCCGGAGGCCGAGTCGACGTGGCCGAACTGGACCACGAAGCCGGCCGGCACCCGGCGGGGATCGATGCCTAACAACTCAACCAGGCGGGGAACCTCGCCGCCGTCAATGCCATGGCGGCCGAAGACATCGCCCAGGGATTCACCGGGCTGGAGCGTGTCGGCAACCGTCGTCGTGGTCGCCTTGGCACCGGCCGGCGGGGGTATGGGACTCCCGCCCGGCCAACCGTCCCCTCGCAAGGCAAACACGGCCGCCCCAAGGACGACCGTGACCGCGATCCAGAACGCGAGCCGACGCCGCATCAGTCCATCTGGCGCCGGATGAAGGTCGGGATTTCCATATCGGGGACGTCCTGGGGCGCACTCGCCCTCGGCTGGATCGAGGGTTTCGGCAGTGGCGTCGGCTGATGCGACGGGACCGAGACCACCGTTCGCTTCGAGGCCGGGAACGGCAACACGCCGGCTTGCGGGCGGTTGGCGGTGAACGGCGCTTCGCCGGTCACCGCACGGTCGAACCCAGTGGCGATGACGGTGGCCCGGACTTCACCCTTGAGCGAGGGGTCGATGGTTGCACCGAAGATGATCTCGGCCTCGTCGCCAACGGCGTCATGAACGATCTCGGCCATGTGGGTGACCTCGTCCATGGTCAGATCGCCGCCGACAATGTGGATCAAGACGCCGGAGGCGCCGTGGATCGAGATGTTGTCGAGCAACGGACTGGTGATTGCCTGCTGAGCGGCCTCGAGGGCCCGGTTCTCGCCGTGACCGAACCCGGTGCCCATCAGGGCCGATCCGCCGTTCTGCATCACCGTCCGGACGTCGGCGAAGTCGACGTTGATCATGCCCGTGGCGGTGATCAGCCCGGCGATGCCGTGGGTGGCCTGGAGCAGGACATCGTCGGCCTTCTTCAAGGCGTCCTGAAAGAGAATCCCCTTCCCGACGACGGCCAACAGCCGCTCGTTCGGCACCACGATCATGGTGTCGACGTGAGTCCGCATTTCCATGATGCCGGTCTCCGCCTGCTTCATCCGTTTCTTGCCTTCGAAGAGAAACGGCTTGGTGACGATGCCGACCGTCAGCGCCCCGATATCACGGGCCATCTGGGCGATCATTGGAGCGGCCCCGGTGCCGGTGCCCCCGCCCATGCCGCAGGTGACAAACACCAGATCGGCGCCCTGCATGGCCTCGAGCACTTCGTCGCGGTTTTCCTCGATGGCTTGGCGGCCGATCTCCGGCCGCGCGCCCGCTCCGAGTCCCCGGGTGAGCTTCTTGCCGATCTGGACCTTCACATCGGCCCGGTTGCTCACCAGCGCCTGGGCGTCGGTGTTGACCGACACGAACTCGACCCCGACCAGGTGCTCTTCAATCATCCGATTGACGGCGTTCCCGCCCCCACCACCAACCCCGATGACTTTCATCCGGGCATTTTGGACCGGTGGCTCTTCGATCCGGAAGGTCATGGCCTCTGTCCTCTCGCGCTTAAAAGAAATCCTGTAACCAACGTTTGACGGGGCCGATCATTTTTTCAACGGCGGGCGATCGGCGCGCGGCCATCCCGAACCCGCCACTCTGCAAGACTTGTTTGGCGCCGTACAGTAGGAGTCCGGCCGAAACCGTCATCCGGGGGGTGGCCATCCGATCGGCCAATCCGCTCAAACCGTTGGCTGGTTCGGCCACCCGGACCGGGAGCGCCAAGACTTCCCGGGCGAGTTCCACGATACCCGCCGCCTGGGCGCCTCCGCCTGAGAGGACCACCCCGGCCGCCAGGCGTTGGCGGAACCCGGTTCGGGTCAACTCATCGAGGGCCAGTTCCAGGATCTCCTGGAGCCGCATGTGCATGATATGCGCGAGGACGCGCCGATGCGCGGACCGGGGCGCTTGACCGGGCCCAGAGGGCAACTCGATTGTGTCGCTGTCGGGAACCAGCGGTTCGTAGGCCGCGCCGAACCGCTCCTTGAGCTTCTCCGCTTCCAATTGGGTCACCTGCAGGCCGTGCACGATGTCGTTGGTGACATGACTGCCCGCAAACATCAGCGAGGCGGTGTGGCAGATCTTCCCGTTCTGGAACACCGAGAGGTTGGTGGAGCCACCCCCGAGTTCGACCAACGCCACGCCGAGCTCCCGCTCGTCCGGGCTCAGCGCGGCCAGCGAAGCGGCCAGCGGCTCGAGAACGAATTCTCCGACCCGGAAACCGGCCTTCTCGATGCACTTCTGGAGATTGACCACGGCGCTCGAAAGGACCGTCACCAAATACACTTGCGCTTCGAGCCGGGAGCCGATCATGCCGATCGGCTCGGAAATCCCGCCCTGCTGATCCACCAAGTAGTCCTGCGGCACCGCATGGAGCAACTCGTGATCGCGGCTGAACGCGATGTTGGCGGCCACTTCGTTGACCCGGGCGACATCCGCGGTTCGGATTTCATTTCCGGTGACGGACACCACACCGTGCGAGAGGCGGCCCGCAACATGTTCGCCGGCAATGCCGACGTAGACGGTCCCCACCTCCACCCCGGCCATCAGCTGGGCGTCCTTGAGGGCTCGAACGATGGCCCGGGTCGTTTCTTCGATGTCGCGCACCACGCCCCGCCGGAGCCCAGTGGACCGTTCGGAGCCGACACCTAAGACCCGAACCCCGGGGGACCGCGGGTCGCCGGTGACTTCACCGATGGTCGCGATCACCCGGGTTGACCCCAGATCGAGTGCGGCTACCAGCCGCTGGGTAGTTCCGGTCATCCCCGCCTCCCCCGCACGACAACCCGACCTTCGAACCGGGCATCAAGCTCCGTTACCGACATTCGGCGGCGAGCCACTTCCGCGATGACCGCCCCGGCTGCCTGGATGTCCTTGATCGATGCCCCAACCCGAAACAACACTCGATGGCGGGCCGTTTCAACCACGATCACATTTCGCTCCCGGCTAGCCAAGGTGATCGCTCCAAAAAACCCGGGGTCGGCATCCCGGACCCGGTCGATCAGGGCGGCCACCGCCGGATCGGCATCGGCCACCGGCAAGTCCGTGGATGCCCGAGTTGGATCGAAGGGTAATGACCGTCCACGTCGATCCACTAGGGTCAACTTGCCGTCGATCGGGGCGAGCGCCACCGGCTCGAACTCCTCGATCTCGACTTCGAGTGTTCCGGGGAGCCGAGTCCGGACCACCGCGGACCGAACTCCGCGGATCGCCAGGGCGCGGACCGCCAGCGGTGCGGTCTCATCGAAGACGCTGGCCGCCGGGCGGAGCGCCAACGCCCGGGTCACCTCAGCGGCACTCAGGTACCGGGCGCCCAGCACTTCAACCCGCCGAACCCGGAAGATCTCCAGCTTGCGAAGCGCCGACGGGCCGAGGAGCCACAGCACGGCCACCGAAACCACCGACCCGGCCACCCACCACCAGCGTCTCATCGGGATGCCAGGACCGGCAACAGTTCACGGCCGACCCGGGTAATATCGCCTGCCCCAAGGGTGACCAGCACATCGCCCGGCTCGAGCACCGCTCGGATGGTCTCGGCCACGTCCGCCCGGATTGGCTGGTAGATCACTCGAACACCGCGGCGGATCGCCGCCTCCGCCACCAAGGAGCCGGTAATCCCGGGGATCGGAGCCTCCCGGGCCGGGTAGATGTCGGTGACGACGGCCACATCGGCGGCCGCCAGCGCGGCGCCCATGGCGTCACTGTGCAGGGCGGTGCGGCTGAATAGGTGGGGCTGAAACGCGGCCACCAGCCGCCGGCCCGGAAACGCCTGGCGCGCCGCCGCGAGTGTGGCCATCAGTTCCGTGGGATGGTGAGCGTAGTCGTCGATCACCGTGACGCCGCCCACCTCGCCCACCCGTTCGAACCGGCGGCCCACGCCGGTGAACCGTCCGAGCGCCGCCGCCGCCCGTTCCCGGTCGCCGCCGAGGGCCCCGACCACACCTAACGCCGCCGTCGCGTTCCGGAGATTGTGAACCCCGGGTACCGTCAACTCAAGGGTGATCTCGACCCCATCGGGAAACCTCACCCCCGCCTCGGTCCCCGCGGCGTACTGCCGCCTATTGTCGACGCCGAGGTCGGGCGCGCCGGGACCGAAGCGCCAGACCGAGCCCGCCTCCAGCTGGGCGGCGACCCGGTCGGAACCCGGCCCGTCATTCCCGACCAGGACTCGGCGGGCCCGCCCCGCAAACGTCACGTAGGCCGCCTCCATCGCCTCGACGGAGCCGTAGCACTCCAAATGATCGGGCTCGACGTTATTGACCACCGCGATGGTCGGGCGGAGCGTCAGGAACGCCTGGTCGTATTCATCGGCTTCAACCACGAAGAGATCGGTCCCACCGAGCCGGGCATTGCCACCCCAATCGGGCACCCGCCCACCGGCCAATCCCGTCGGATCGAGGCCGGCGGCGGCGAGCGCCTCGGTGGCCATGACCGTCGTCGTCGTCTTTCCGTGAGTGCCCGCGATGGCCACGCAGGTGGCCGAGCCGATCAGGCCGGCGAGCGCGTCCTTCCGCGAAACCATTGGAATCCCGAGCTGGCGGGCCCGAACCAGATCGGGGTGATCGGCGGGAATGGCGGCGCTGGCGATGACGGTGGTAGTCCGGTGGATCAGCTCGACCCCGCTGCCCGCCCGCACCTCCGCGCCGGCGGCCACCATGTCCCCCACGCCGCTGATGTCGGAGTCCGACCCGGTCACCTTCACGCCGCGGCGGAGGGCCACCAAGGCGAGCGCACTCATCCCCGCCCCGCCAATACCGACGAAGTGGAGTGGACCTGAATCGGACTGGAGAAATAGGTTCATGCCTGATGGGCTAATCTAAGGTAGCGCCTAGGCTTGGGAAAGACCGGCTCAGGACGCGAGTAGCCGTTCCAGGGCCGCGACGATCTCCGCGACCGCCCCGGGCCGGCCTCGCTGCCTGGCGGCGGCGGCCATTCGGTTGAGGCGGGGCCGGTCGCCGAGCAACTCGGCAATGGTCCGCCCGAGCATCGCCGAGTCGAGCCCGGTCTGGCCAAGCATGACCGACGCCCCGGCCCCGGCCATGGCGGCGGCGTTCTTGGTCTGATGGTCGGCGGCCGCGGTCGGGAGCGGAATCAAGAGGCTGGGCACTCCCCAGGCAGCCACCTCGGCGATCGTCATCATCCCGGCCCGGCAGACGACCAGATCGGCCACGGAGTAGGCGTCGGCCACCGGATCGAGGAACTCCACGACCTGCACGTGAGGGGGCGCATGGAGATGGCGGAAGTCAAGGAAGGTGGCCTTCCCGGCGGCCCAGAGGAGCGTTAGGCCCTCCGCCCCGCCCTGCCCGAGCCATTCCGCAATCATCCGGTTGATCGCGAGCGAGCCCTGGCTCCCGCCCATCACGACGACGACGGCCCGACCGGGAGCAATGTGGAGCGCGGCGCGGGCCGCGGCTTGACGCTCGAAGGAGGGCGGCACAATCGGGCTCCCGGTAAACACGACCCGAGTGCGGGGGCCGGGCTTCAACGCCGCCGCCGCCTCCGGGGCGCCGAGATACACCTCCCGGACGCGCGGGGCGAGCCACCGGGTGACCAAGCCGGGGAAGGCGTCCTGCTCCAGAATCGCCGTCGGGAGCCCCCGGCGAGCCGCCGCCCAGACGACCGGACCCGACGCGTAGCCGCCGGTGCCTAACACCAGATCGGGACGTTCGCGGTCGAGGAGTTCGCCGACCAGCCGAATCAGCCGGACCGCCAACGCCGGCCATCGCAGGTTCCTCCACCACTGCTGTCGGTAGATCGGTTCGAACGGCAGGAGGTGGAACGGAAAGGCCCGCTCGGGAAGCAACCGGGCCTCCACGCCGCGGGTGGCGCCAACCAACACGATCCGCCACCCCGGGTGCCGGGCCCGGAGCGCTTCGGCGATAGCCAGGGAAGGCATCAGATGGCCGCCGGTTCCGCCGCCGGCGATCATCACGGTCTTCGCCGCGGTCACGGCGGGCTCAGGCGCCCCCGCATCCGCCCCACACTGACGATGACCCCGACCGACACCAGGGTCACCATCAAACTCGACCGGCCCGCCGACATGAACGGAAGGGTGACGCCGGTCGTCGGCATCAGCCCGACGTTCACGGCCATGTGCATCAGGGCCGTCAGCCCAACCGACGCGGTGAGGCCGGTGGCGAGATACTGCCCGAAGGGATCGGGTGCGGTGCGGGCAATCCGGAACCCGAGCCAGCAGAACAGGACGAAGAGGGCAAGAACGAAGAGCACGCCGAGAAATCCCCACTCCTCGCCGATCGTTGAAAACAGGAAGTCATTGGTGGCGTACGGGAGATACTCCAACTTGAGCTGTCCCTCCCCGAATCCCGCGCCCAGCAACCGGCCCGACGCGAATCCCTTGGTGGCTTGGTCGAGCTGAAAGTTCGTCCCGGTGGCGCAATCGGTGGCGAGGCCGAGCCAGCACTTCGCCCGGGTGAACCGATACGGGACCGCCATGATCGAGCCCACGGCCAAGAAGACGGCCACGACCGTGACCAGCAAAAACTGGCCGATCCGAGCGCCGGCGGTGAACAGCACTACGCCGCCGAGCAGTCCGATGATCGTAGCGATCGAGAGATTCGGTTCGGCGAGCACCAGCAGCGCCACGACGCCGGTGACCAAAAGCACCGGGAAGACGCCCATCTTGAACTGCCGGATCGTCTCGCCTTTTTTCGCGGCGATCATCGCGGCCCACACCACGATCGAGAACCGGGCCAACTCCGAGGGCTGGAACCCGACCCCAGCCACGCTGATCCACCGGCGAGACCCGTTGATGACCGCCGCCCCCGGCATCAACAGGGCAATCAGCAACACCACCGTCAGTCCCAGGAGCCACCAGGCGGCGCGGGTCCACCGGCGGTAGTCGATCCCCGCGGCGATCAACAACGCCACCCCGCCCGCCCCGGCTGCGGTGAGCTGCTTCAAGACTTCCCGGAACGCGCCGGCCTGGAAGGTGGCCGCCGAGTACAGGCTGACCAGACCAAACACCGTCAGGACGGCAGCGAGGACGATGATCAACCGGGTCTCCCACCGGTGATCGGCGGGATGGTCGAAGGCGGGACGGGTCACATGGCCTCCACGAGGGCCCGGAACCGGGCGCCCCGTTGCTCGTAGTTGGCGAACAGGTCGTAGCTGGAACACGCCGGTGACAGCAGCACCACATCACCCGGAGCGGCCTGAGCACCCGCGATGCCCATGGCCTCCTCGAACGTCGTCGCTTGCTCGACCCGGACCAATCCCCCGAGGTCCTCGACGATTAACGGGCGCGCCTCCCCAAAGGCGACGACGGCCCGGCATCGGTCAAGCAGCGGGGCCAGGCGGTCGTACGGCTCGCCCTTGTGCCGTCCGCCCAAGAGCAGCACGAAGGGCCGCTGCATCGCCGCGACGGCCACCTCGGTCGACGAAATGTTGGTGGCCTTGGAGTCGTTGATCCACAGGACGCCCCCCACCTCCCGGATCGGCTCGATCCGGTGCGCCAGCCTCGGGGCGGTTTCCAAGCCCCGGCCTATGGCGGCCACCGAGGCGCCCAACCCATGGGCGGCCAGGGCGGCGGCCAGGGCGTTGGCCACGTTGTGGTCGCCCAACAACGGAAACCGGGACCGCTCGACGATCACGACGTCGCCGAGTTTCAGGCAGTCCCGCTCGCGATCGTACCAGCCGTCACTCCGGCCCCGGATCGAAAACCGCCGTCGCCGGCCCTTGGGTGACCCAAACCACGCCGCTGACGCCGGGTCATCCTCGTTGGTGATCCACAACGAGTCTCGGGTGGCGTTGGCGACCAGCCGCATCTTGTCGCCGTAGTAGGCGTCGATGGTCGGGTAACGGTCGAGGTGGTCGGGGGCCAGGTTGGTCAGCACGCCGACCGTCGGACGGAGAGTCGGCATGTCGTGCAGTTGGAAGCTCGACAGTTCGACCGCGAGCACCGCCGGCCGCTCGGCGGCCAGGGCGATCTCCGACACCGGCGTGCCGATGTTGCCCACGGCGCGGGCGGAAAGACCGGCGGAGGTCAGGAGGTGGGCCACCAAGCTCGTGGTCGTCGTCTTGCCGTTGGTGCCGGTCACCGCCGCAAACCGGACCTCCGGTCCCAAGGCCCGAAGCCCGAGTTCGGCCTCGGCCAGCACCAGGATCCCCGCCTCCCGGGCCACGACCACCGGCGGTGCGTCGGGCGGCACCCCGGGAGACAGGACCGCAGCACTGGCCCGCCGAATCCGGTCAAGATCATGGCGCCCGACGTCGACCGCCGCGCCGACCACCCGAAGGGCAGCGGCGGTGGCCTCGAGGCCGGGCCCGCGGCCCCCGTCGGACGCATAGACCCGGGCCCCGGCTTGGCACAGCAACCGGGTGGCGGCGGACCCGCTCCGGCCCAAGCCGACGACGGCCACCTCACCCCGAAGGTCGATCCCGAACATCGGACGTGCCTAACGAATCTTGAGGGTCGCGAACGCGACCAGGGCACAGAGGAGGCCGACGATCCAGAACCGCACCACGACCTGGGTTTCGGCCCAACCCTTCTTCTCGAAGTGATGATGGAGCGGCGCCATGCGGAAGACCCGGTGGGCATCGGCATACTCGCGGCCCCGGGTCCGTTTGTAGAACTTGTAGACGCCCATCTGGAGAATGACCGACATTTGCTCGGCGACGAACACCCCGCCGATGATCAACAACAGGAACTCGGCCCGGAGCAGAATCGCCACGGTCCCAAGGGCCCCGCCGATGGCGAGACTTCCGGTGTCCCCCATGAAGACTTGGGCGGGGTGGGCGTTGAACCAGAGAAAACCGATTGCCCCACCCATCAGCGCGGCACAAAACACCGTGAGCTCGCCGGCCCCGGGCAGATAGTAGAAGTTGAGGTAGGAGGTCATGTCGACGCGGCCGAATATGTAGGCAAAGAAGGCGAACGCGCCGGCGGCAATGGCGGTCAGGCCCGTGGCCAGGCCGTCCAATCCGTCGGTCATGTTGACCGCGTTGCTGGTACCGGTCACCACGAAGGTGACGAACCCGACGTACACCAGCGGCAGGAACAGCACCACCGTGTACTTGACGAACGGCAGGACCGTCGCCGTCGACGGCAACGTCGTTTCCGGGACGACCGGCTGAAGCCACAGGTATAAGCCCAGCGCCATGCCGAAGCTGCACTGGCCCGCCAGCTTCCAGCGGGCAATCAAGCCCCGGGGTTTCCCCTGAACGACCTTCAGGTAGTCGTCCAGGAAACCG
Organism: Gemmatimonadota bacterium; assembly: GCA_031431925.1. Classification (GTDB taxonomy): domain Bacteria; phylum Gemmatimonadota; class Gemmatimonadetes; order Gemmatimonadales; family GWC2-71-9; genus SHZU01. The sequence goes on from JANPEL010000052.1 coordinate 25,836, forward strand.
ATCGCCCCGGTCCAGAGCGTGGCTAAGATGGCCACCACCACGAATCGATTCGTCAACGGGGCCCAGAGCAGGGTCGGCACCACAGTGGCCAGGAGAATGATGAGTCCCCCCATCGTCGGGGTGCCCCGCTTGGTCTCGTGCGAGGCGAGCAGGCCGGTTCGCACCACCTGGCCGACCTTGTGCTCGGTCAGTTTGCGAATGATGATCGGGCCGAACCAAAACGACATGACCAAGGCGGTAACGACCGCGCCGGCAGCCCGGAAGCTGATGTAGTTGAAGAGATTGAACAGGATGTGGTCGCGGCCCAACGGGGCCAACAGATGATAAAGCATTCGACTCGACTCTAGGTCGCCGCGCGACCCACCAGGTCAGGGATGATCCGTTCCAGCCGTACGCCGCGCGAACCCTTGAGCACCACGAGCTCGTCGCCCCGGAGCCGCTCCGCCACCAGTGGACCAATGGCAACCGCATCCACCGCCGTCACCAGTCGAGGGCCGAAGTGGGCCCGGTGACGCTCGAGCGCCGGGACGAATTCTCCAACCGCCGCGAGCACCTCGGGATCGAGCGCCGCCAGAGCATCGGCAATCGCGGCATGCTCC
>JANPEL010000053.1:0-3373 GCA_031431925.1 Gemmatimonadota bacterium
GGCATACGCCTCGGGGATCAACGCGTTTCTTGAAACGCGGACCGGGGCGCTGCCGCCCGAGTTCGTCTATCTCGGGATTCGCCCGGCGCCGTGGACCGTGACGGACATGGCGAGGATCGGGAACCTAACGGCGCTCGAGCGCGACGGCTGGCAGCGCGAACTCCTCCGGAGCCGCCTGGCAGCCCGGCTGCCGGCCCGGGGTCTGGCCGCCGTGCTCGCAGGATACGACGAAGTGCCGCCCGACTCGTTGCGGGCCGCGTTCGCGCTCGTCGAACCGGCTCCGCCGTTCGAGGGGGGCGGGCCGGCGATCCACCTTCCCCGGTTGTCGGTCGCGTCGAACGCCTGGGCGGCGGCTCCCGCCCGGAGTGCCACAGGAGGGGCGCTCTTCGCGGCCGATCCGCATATGGAGTTGGTGCTTCCCACGATCTACACCCCGGCGCGGATCTCGACCCCCGAGGTCGAATTCGCGGGCTTCGTGATCCCGACGGTGGCCTGGTTCGTCGGTCGGAACGGATTCCTGACGTGGGCCATGACCCACGCAGTCGCCGATCAGGCCGACATCTTCGTGGAGCGGCTCGACAGCACCGGCACGAAATACCTGACGCCGGAGGGCTGGGTGCCGATCCACTCGGCGGTCGAAAGCCTTGCCGTTCGGGGCGGACCGACGACGGCCCTGGTCGTCCGGTCGACCCGCCACGGTCCGATCATCTCCGACCACGTTCCGGAAGCAGAGGCCGCCCTCGCGGCACTCGGTCCGGGATTGGCCCTGGCCGCGGCGGGGTTGACGCCGACCGGCGGCGCGGGGGACGGACCGATGATCGTCGCCAACCACGAGATCGCCCTCAGCCGGGATCTCGCCGAGGTGGCCCGCGCCATGACCGGGTATCTCGGCGTCGACAATCTGATTCAGGCTACCCGGAGCGGAGCGATCGCGATCCGCCAGGCAATTCCCCGGCCCCGGCGCCGGATCGGGGACGGCTCGGTGGCGCTCCTGGGTTGGTCCGCCGACAGTGACTGGGTGGCGCCGATCGAGGGGAACGACACCACATTCGTGAGCGACCCGCCGTGCGGTATCGTCTTCAATGCGAACGGACGCCTCGTCGGTGGAGCCGAGCATTGCACTCGATCCGGATCGGCCGCATATCGGACGACCCGGCTGTCCGCGTTGCTCGGCGCCGAGGAAAAGCACTCCCTCGAAACCTTCCAGGCGATTCAGCTTGACACCAAGTCGCTCGCCGGCCTGGCGTTCGTCGACGGGATTCTCCGCATCACGCCCAAGGATCCGCACGAGGAGCAAGCGCTTGATCTGCTCCGAACTTGGGATGGGAGTACCGGGCTTCAGAGCCAAGCCGCTCTAGTTTTCCATCAATGGCTCTATGAGTTCGACCATCTCATCCTCGGTGAGAAGCGGGCTACTTTGGGGCTCCCGCTCCCATCGGCACCGCTGCACGTATTGGCGCGGATGCTCCGCGATGGCAGTGCCTGGTGCGCCGGCACGAAGCCGGATGCATCGGCCCGGACCTGCGACGCCACTGCCGCCATTGCGTTGACCCGGGCCGTGGCGCACCTCCGGTCGGTAGCCGGCAGCGACCCGGACGGGTGGCGATGGGGAGAGTTTCATCACGCCGTGTTCGGGCATCCGATCTTTTCTGGGGTATCCTGGCTTCGGTGGTTCGGCGAACGGCGGGTGCCGATTCCAGGTGGCCCCGAGACGATCAACCCCGGAGGCTCTCGCGGGCCGGCGCCGTTCTTGGCGTACGGCGGACCCCAGACCCGCCGCCTCGAGGATCTCTTGAACCCGGCGAACAACCGCGTCGCGTTCGCAGCCGGGGTGTCGGGGAACCCGCTGTCCCGATTCTATGACGATCAGCTCGGGCCCTGGGCCCGGGGCGAGTACTTCTCGATGGAAGGAAGTCGGGAGGAGATCGAACGAACCGCCATCGGAACGCTGCGACTGATTCCGGCCGCAGTCCGGCCCTGAGGCCGATCGGTCTACGGTCCGGCCGCGAACGGGTCCTGGTCGAACGGCCACCGAGGCCGGCCGATCCGGCGAAACGGATGCTGGATGAGATCAGTGGTCAGGGCGCCCGGGCCCGCGATGTACACGAACTCCCCGGCGATCGCCTCGAATCCAGCCCGAAAATTGTTGACTGATTTCACGACCAGCGTTCTCGTTTTTCGCGGGTCGATGCCCACCGCGTCGAAGTGACCGCTGTTCATCGCGACCGGTCGGTCCTTTGAGAGGACGATCGTGATCCCGGCCGTCTCGATTACCGCGACGTCGCCCACTCCGGTGTCACCGCCGACGCCGGGCACCCGAACGGCCCGGCGGGTGGCCACCACTTGGGCCGAGAGGTCGAGCGGGGTGCCCGACGTCGGCCCCATCTTGCCGCCGACCCGGAGTTCGATGGTTGCCCCCTCGCCCGCGGCAAACGCCACCTCGACCATCACCGGATCCCAGAGATAGGCAAGGGCCACGTCGCGGATCCCCCGGTCGAGCAAGCCGCGGATCAGAAAGGTCGCATCGCCCGGAGCGCCCGCGGCCGGCGCGTCGGAAATGTCGGCGACGACGGTCGGGAAGCGGGTCGACGCCGCGATCCGATCGAGCCCCTCCTCCAAACTCAGGTGACGTGGATGGGCTCGTCCTCGCAGCGCAAAGGCCCGCCGGCCCAACTCTTCCGCGACGGCCGCGGCTTGGGCCGGATTGCCATCGGTGTAGACCAACATCTTGGTGCCGGCATCCGCCACATCCGCAAACGGATACCCGTGGACGAAAGAGATCGAGAGGATCCCGTCCCGGCCTTCGCGGGCGCGGATGTCGTCGACCAACTCCTTCGTGGGCGACTCCATGGTATGGAACAGTCCGAGCATCCGGCAATCGAACACGGCGGGCGTTGGGTGGATCGTGCCCTCGGCGATCGCAACGGTCAGATCAAAGGCGTCGGCGGCGCGCTCCAGAATGTCGATGTGCGGCCATTCCTTGTAGGCAACCAAGATGTTGGAGTGCTCCACCATTCTGGCCGAGAGATTGGCATGGAGATCGAACTCGGCGCCGATGGTCGCTTCCGGGCCGACGAGCCGGCGGATCGCGTCCAGCAGGTCACCCTCAGGATCGTCCTCTCCCTCCGCCAGCATGGCCCCGTGGAGGAAGAGGACCACCGCGTCTACCGGCAGTGCCGCGGCGATGGAATCCAGTAAGCGGGCTCGGAGGGTCGCGTAGGCCGCCCTCGTGACCGGCCCACCGGGCATGGCGCCGGCACCGAACCCCTCGATGACGGTGTCTCCGCGGGCCAGACCCCGGCTTCGGAACACGGCGAGGGCCGATCGGACCAGCCCCCCAAACTGCATTGCGGCCGGCCCCGCTTCTTCGAAG
>JANPEL010000054.1:0-5814 GCA_031431925.1 Gemmatimonadota bacterium
CCACCGGATTCTGGCGAATTTCGGGGTTGGCCTTCCGACCGGCTCCATCAATCAGCGCGACCCGGAGGGGTCCCGGATGGCATACCCGATGCAGCTCGGATCGGGCACCTTCGCCCTGCTACCCGGCTTCACCTACCTGGGCCAAGCAATGCCGTGGGGCTGGGCCGCGGGCCTCTCTACAACGATGCTCCTGGGCAAGAACGACGTCGGCTACCGACTCGGGAACCGGCACCAGGCCACCGTGACGATCGCGCGACAATTGCCGCATTGGATCGGGATCTCGACCGGTGTGCGGGGCGAAAGCTGGGGGAACATTCACGGGGTCGATCCTCTTCTCGATCCAACCGATGAACCCACCAACGACCCGAATCTGCAAGGGGGGAAGCGACTCAGCGCCTTGTTGGGGATCACCCTTCATCCCCAGAAGGGTTTCCTCAACAATCAGCATTTGCATGTCCTTGGCGAGCTGCCGTTGGCGCAATCCCTGGACGGCCCCCAACTGCGCGGGACGTGGGTCCTCCGGGCGGGTTGGCAGCTGGAATTCTGAAGCCGAGGTCAGGGGGCCTCGGAGCTCGCCGCACGCCTTACCAACCGGCCGCGGTAGTAAGCGCAAAGCCCCACGGCCGAACTGACCGTGAGGCTTCGCGTTGACCAATCGGGGCGCCGGGATTTGAACCCGGGACCTCCTGCGCCCAAGGCAGGCGCGCTACCGGGCTGCGCTACGCCCCGTCCGGCGGGACGAATATAACCCCCCGCGGGTCAGCGCCGGGCCGCGCCCCGTCGCCGGGGCTGCGGTAGCCCAAATCGGCTCGTCAAGTAGCCCTCGACGATGGCCCATTGCTTCTCAGGCGGGTACGCCTTGGGCCGCAGCGTGTACCCAAGCCCAATGCCGTCCGACAGCGCCACCAAGGCGTCCGCCTCGTGCCGGGCATCGATCCCGGCCGAGAGATCGCCTCGCGCCTGAAGGGCTCGAATTTCGAATTCCAGGCGGCCGTTCAGAATCTCGAGCCGTCGCTGGTGCTCGTCCCGCAGTTCCTTGTCGCTGAGCGCGAGGCCCACAAACGACATCCACAGCCGCCACCCGGCCACCTCGCGAGGGCCGAGCGGTAACGTGGTTCGAAGAATCCGGCGAACCCGCTCGACCCCGGTTACCCCGGCGAGCGCGGCATCCATGTCCCGGACGATGGCCGTGCCCAGCCGATCGAGCGCAAACAGGAGCAACTCCGCCTTGTCGTGGAAATGATACGTCACCACCCCGGTCGTGGCTTTGAGCTCCGTCGCAATGGCTCGCATGCTCGCCTTGGGGAGGCCGTCTCGCAGGATGACCCGCCAGGCCGCCTCGGCCACTTCCTCCCGGGTGATCATCCGTCCCGCCACGCGCGCCATGGTCCGCCTCAGGTTGCTTGACACAAAAGCAACAGTTGTTACGTTGAATATAACAAGTGTTGTGTTCTTCTCTCGTTGACGGCCCGGAGACCCCGCATGTCGTTGGGCGCCACGCTGCGATCGGCACTCGTCCGGCCTGACCCCGCCTACGACCGCTGGGTCGAGTCCCACCAGGCCAGGACCCCCGCCGAGCGCTGGAAAGTAATCGGGCTCCACCTGCTCCCCGGTGCCTTTGGCTGGCTCTCGGTCCAGATCCTGGTTCCGTGGTTGATGCCCCTGACCGGGATCAGCGCGGCCTGGCTCCAGTTGCTCACGCTGGGCACCATGGCCCTGGCCTGGGAACTCACCATGCCGTTCGTCTGGCTCCGCCAAGACGGCCTCACGTTCCGGGAGTCGCTCGAATTCCTGGGCCTGGCCCGGGTCGACTGGGCCGGCGTCCTCGTGTTGGCGCCGCTCGCCACGGTCGTCTTTGCGGTGCTCGGCTTCCCCTACCTCGCCTGGTTCTACGAACCGGTCCGCCAGTGGCTCGATCAGTGGTCGGTGATCCACATGCCGGCCTGGCACATCCTCTATTCGGGATACTACAACTTCCCGCTGCTGCCCCTGCTGTTCGTTTTCGTCGGGAACTTCCTCGGGGAGGAAGTGTATTTCCGGGGCTACCTGCTCAAGAGGCTCGGGTTCATGGGCCGGTACTCCTGGCTCGCGAGCAATGCCCTGTTCTGTTTCTACCATCTTTGGCAGGCGCCGGTGAACTGGGCCTACCTGCCGATCTTCTTCCTGGTGCCGTTTGCCCAGGTGATGACCTGGCGGAAGTCGCTCTACGTCACCATTGTCATCCACGTGCTCGTAAACTTCGGGGTTGCCGACACCATGGTCTCCGCTCTCAAGGGGTTGTTCTCATGATCCACCGATCGTTCGTCCCGTTCCTGTGCGCTACCGCCCTGATGGCCTGCGGCAAACCCGCCACCGACGCCCCGCCGAACCCCGCCGAGTCGGTCGACGCCAAGCTCGACCGGATCATGACCGACGCGCTCGCCAAACGGGAGCTCCCGGCTGCTTCCCTGGTCGTAGTCAAAGGCGACCAGATCGTCTATGCCAAAGGTTTCGGTCAAGCCGACATCGCCTCCGGCCGCGCGATGACGGATTCGACACCGACGGTGATCGGATCGACCTCCAAACCGCTCACCGCGCTCGGGGTGCTTCGGCTGGTCCAACTCGGGAAGGTAGCGCTGGATTCGCCGCTGGCTCGCTACACGCCCGACCTTCGATTCAAGGACCCCCGGGCTGCCGCCATCACGGTTCGTCACCTGCTCACCAATCGCTCCGGCATCGTATCCGGGTTCTCCGGACCGGCTCACGTCATCCCCTCGATCCAGGACGACCAAGCCGTCGAGCGGATCGCCCGGGAGACGGCGGCCCTGCCGCTCGATTTTGCGCCGGGGACGGGCTACGTGTACTCCAATCGGGGCTGGCTCTTAGCCGGCTATCTGATCCAGCGAGTGGCCGGCGAACCGGTCGAGACCTTCATGAAACGGGAGGTGTTCGACGCCCTCGGCATGACCGGTACCACGCTGGAGTTCTGGAAGGTGGGCAACCTGCTGACCGGCTACGCGGAGGGGTTCAAGGTCCGCAATCAGCCCAGCACGGCCTCACTCCATCGTGGTTACGGACCCTCTGGCATGACCGTGTCGACCCCGCGAGACATGGGCCGGCTGTTGGTGGCCATGCTGAACGGCGGGAAGACCGTCTTGAAGACTCAGTTCTTGACGCCGGCGCTGATCGCCGAAGCCATCCGGCCGCAAGCCGAAGCCGAGAGTGAGCTCGGGGGCCCGACGAAGTACGGTCTGGGGTGGGAGGTGGACTCGTCGTTCGGCGCCCTCACCGTCAAGAAGGCCGGGTCCGTTGGCACCATGGTGTCCCTCTGGATCATGCTGCCGGACCAGAAGACGGGGGTTGCCTTCGCCTTCAATCGGGAGGACTACAACGTCGTGCCGATTGCTCCGGCCGTTTTGAAGGTGTTAGCCGGCGGGCCGGTCGATACCCTCCCGGCGGGGAAATGGGTTGCCCCGCCGCCACCGGTCGGGGTGACCCTCGCCGCGGCGACCCTCCGCCGGTGGGTGGGACAATATGACACCAAATTCGGCGACACGCGGATCTATATTCGGGCCGATTCGTTATTCGCGGACTACGAGGGGACCGAAACCACCTTGGTGCCGGCGGACGATTCGACCTTCGCGATCGTGGACGACCAGGTGCGGCACGCCGGGAAGCAGTTCGTGTTCCGGAAGCAAGGGGGCGCGGTCACCATCTGGCACTCGCCCAAGGATTCGCTCGGCATCCGGGTCCGCTGAGGCCTCAGCCGCGGATCGTGTCGACCGCTTCCTTGGCGGCTCTTTGCAGGAAGCCGAGTTCGCTGTTGATGCTCACCAGCCGCATGCCCTTGCGAGCCCAGTCGGTGGTGAGGGCCACGTCATTGGTGTGGATGGCCGGATAGACCCCGGCTTTTGCGCAGGCCCCCATCATCCGGTCGATGGCGGCCACGAGGACGGGGTCTCGCATCTTCCCGGCGACGTCGAGGGCAATCGAAAGATCGTTCGGCCCGATCAAGGCGGCATCCACGCCCGGGACGGCCACGATCTCGTCGATCCGCTCAACTGCCTCGCGGGTCTCGATCTGCACGATCACGAACGTCTCGCGATTTGACTCCGCCATCATCTGCACGACATCGCCGCCTTTGAACTCGGTGTGACCGCGGCCGAGGGCGCTCCCTCGCCGGCCCACCGGCGGATACTTGACGATCGACACCGCGTCTCGCACTTGCTCCGGTGTGGTGATCCGAGGCAGCATGACGCCCTGGGCCCCGCCATCGAGTGACTGACTGATCAGTTCGTAGGTCAGCGCCGGGACCCTGACGATCGGGGTGAGGCCGATCGTCCGGGCGGCGCGGCTCAGATCCGCCACGGTTTCGTTGCTGAAGACCCCGTGTTCGTTGTCGATGATGACCCAGTCGAGGCCCGCATTCAGGAGACACTGGACCACGGCCGGCTGGCGGATTTCGGCGACCATCGTGCCGATAGCGGTTTTGCCCTCGGCCAGGCGTTGCTTCAAGCGGTTCGGCGGAATGATAGCCATGGGATCGTTCGGGGTTCAGAGTGGTCGGAGCGTCAGGGCTTCGAGGAGGGCGCGAAACGCCTTCCCTCGGTGACTGACCGCATCCTTGTCAGCGTCCGAGGCCTCGCCGAAAGTCCGGCCGAGGTCGTCGCTCAGGAAATAGGGATCATAGCCGAATCCGTTGCTGCCGCGGGGCTCGGCGAGAATCAGACCGGCGGCCGAGGCATCGAAGGTCTCCGGGATGGCTGATGGTTTCCTGACGAGGACCAGGACACACCGGTAGCGGGCTCGGCGCCGGTTCTCGGCCGCGCCTGCCAGCCGGCGTACCAACATGGCATTGTTGGCCGCGTCGATCTGCAGCGAGGTTCCCGAGGCCTGGGCCCATCGCTTCGAGCGAACACCGGGTTCGCCGCCCAAGCTGAAGACCTCGAGCCCGCTGTCGTCCGCCACCGTTGGCAGGCCCGTCTTTCGGCAAAAGTATTCCGCCTTGGCCCGGGCGTTGGCCTCGAAGGAATCGTGCAGCTCGAGCGCGTCCTCTGCGGCTGCCTCGACAACCCCGGCGTCATCCGGGAACACCCCGTCGAACGGCGCCGCCGCCAGCAACCGCCGGACCTCGGGTTGCTTGCCGGCGTTCCGGGTGGCCACCAGGAGCTTCACCGGCCGAGGGCCTTTCGCTGCGCGGTGAAGAGCTCGCCGATCCCGGCAGTGGGGCGGTCGAGGATCTCGCCCAAAAGTGGGCGGGGGGAGACGCCCCGGTGGCCGGGGCCGTGCCGGGGCGCAGCACCCGCACCGTCACCGAGCCGTCGGCTTCCCCCACGGTGTAGGTCGGGGCGTTGAAGATCACGCGTTCCTGCGCGGAGCCGGTGCCGTAGATGCGGACGGTGGCAAAGGTGATCTGCCCCTCGTCCAGATAGATGGTGCCGAAGTTGTGGCGGTCGGCCAGGGCAAGACAGCCCGTGCGGCGACCCAGGAACAGCAGCTGGATCACGTCCGGGAGACTCGCCTCCTTGAGGCTGCCCTTGATGGCCATCAGCGCCACTCCTCGACGATGCGGTCACCAACGTCGGGCCAGTCCCAAACGATCTTCTCCCGGCTTCTGGCCCCGCTGGCCGGCGCAACTATGCCGCTCGTTCGGGTGGCCATCGGGCGGCGGGGCGGCTTGGGTGGTGGAGCCTCCAGCACCTCGCGTGCGAGTGCCATGGTTGGAGTGGCGCCCCGGGACTCCGCCGCGTTGAGCACCCGCTGAAAAAGCCCGTGCACCGCACGCACCGAGTCTGCCGGACGGGAGCCGAGATAATCCACCAGCTCGGCGTCAGC
>JANPEL010000055.1:0-50772 GCA_031431925.1 Gemmatimonadota bacterium
CACGTCGGTTCGGTCAAAGTCGGCGTTGATCTCGTCCATGTCGCACAACTTGTCGTACGGCACTTCCGCTTCGGCCAGCAGGACGTTCATATGCCCCGGCATCCGGCCGGCCACCGGGTGGACCGCATAGCGGACCTGGCCGCCCTTCTTCTCGATCAAGTCGGCCATTTCCCGGATCAAGTGCTGGGCCCGGGCCACGGCGAGCCCGTAGCCCGGGACCACAATGACGTTACCGGCGTACGCCAACCTGACCGCGGCATCCTCGATCGACACTTCGCGAACGGTGAGCCCCTCGGCGCTCTTCGAGGACGCGACCGTGCCGCCGAAGGCACCGAACAGCACGTTGGAGAACGACCGGTTCATCGCCTTGCACATCAACACCGAAAGCAGGAACCCCGACGCTCCATCGAGGGCGCCGACGACGATCAGAAGGTTGTTGTTGAGCGCGAAGCCCATCGCCGACGCGGCGAGTCCCGCGTAGGCATTGAGGAGCGAGACGACCACCGGCATGTCGGCCCCGCCGATTGGCAGCACCATCAGAACCCCGATCAGAGCCGCGACGCCGAGCATGATGAAGAACAGAACCGGCTGGCCGGGAACAAACAGTTGGTAGACGAGCAGGCCGACCGTGAGCAGGAACAGCGTGATGTTCCCATAGTTCTGTCCCGGGTAGGTGATCGGTTTCCCCCCGATCAATTCCTGGAGTTTCGCGAAGGCCATGAAGCTACCGGTAACGGTCAGCGCCCCGAGAATCACCTCGAAGCCGAGGGCCGTCATGACGAACGTTGAGGGCCGGGTGGCCATCGCGAAGTATTCGTCGACGCCGACGAGCGTGGCGGCCACCGCGCCGAACAAATGGGAGATCGCGACGAACTGGGGCATCGCCGTCATCGGGATGTCGACCCCGAGCGGCAGGCCGATCACGACCCCGACAATGGACCCCACGGCGAGCCCGGCGATGATCCAGTCGAAGCGAACGATGTCGTGGTGCATCAGCGTCCCGATGACCGCCAGCAGCATCGCCAGCATGGCCTGCCGCATCCCGTTCCGGGCTTTGGCCGGATCCGACAACCCCCGAAGACCAAGAATGAAAAGAACGGATGAAGCAAGGTAGGCGGTTTGAATCAGGGCTTCCCGAACATCCCCACTCGGCTCGGTCATTTCGGAGCCCCAGGCCGTTTGAACATCTTGAGCATCCGGTCGGTAATCAAGAACCCGCCGACCACGTTGATCGTGGCGCAGGCCACCGCGATCGACCCAAGCAGGTTACTGGCGAATCCGCGGCCGCTGCCCGCGGCGACCAACGAACCAACCAGCGAAATACCGGTAATCGCGTTGGCCGCCGACATCAGCGGCGTATGAAGCAACGCGGGCACTTTGGAAACGACCTGAAAGCCGACGAAGCCGGCCAGGACGAACACGTACACCTGCATGAAGGCAGTCAAAGTCGCCATAGGTCCAATCGGGGCGGTGGTATGATCTTCGGTGAAGCCGTCGGATCGAAGGCTCGTCAGGCCCCCAGGTCATCCAGGAGCCCGACGAATCTATCGCCAAAACCGGTTTGCGGCACTACCCGTGGTGCGGTTACCGACCGGCGTTGAGTTCCCGCTGCAGCTTACTGTGGTGCCGACCGTAGACGAAATAGATCACGATGCCGATGGCAAGCCAGACCGCAAGCCGAAGCCAGGTATCGAACGGAAGCGTCGCCATGAGGCCAAGGCAGCAGAGAATGCCCATGATCGGGACAAACGGGACGAACGGAGTCCGGAACGGCCGCTCCAGGTCGGGACGGGTGCGCCGGAGAATCAAAACCCCGCCGCACACCAGCACGAAGGCCAATAAGGTCCCGATGCTGACCAACTCGCCAAGGATCTGGATCGGCAGGACCCCGGTGAACACCGCGACCGCCGCACCCGTCACGATGGTCGAGAGGTACGGCGTGCGAAACTTGGGATGGATCCGACTAGCCCACGGGCCGAGCAGGCCGTCGCGGGACATGGAATAGAACACCCGAGTCTGGCCCAGCAACATGACGAGGATCGTCGAACCGAGCCCCACCACGGCACCAATCGTGACGATCGGCCGGAACCACGCCAGCTGCGGGATCTTCTCGACCACCGTGATCACCGGCGAGGGGACGTTCAGTTCCTTATAGGAGACAAGCCCGGTCAGCACGACCGAAACCGCCACATAGATGATCGTGCAAATAACCAAGGAACCGAGGATGCCGATCGGCATATCACGCTTCGGATTCTTGGCTTCTTGCGCCGCCGTACTGACGGCGTCGAATCCGATGAACGCGAAGAAGATGAGGCCGGCTCCGCGGAGCACCCCGGACCAACCGAAGAAGCCCCATTCGCCGGTGTTTGGCGGAATGAACGGGGTCCAGTTTTCGCGGTTGATGTACATGGCGCCGAATCCCACGAAGAGGATCAGCACGCCGGCCTTGATGAAGACGATGATGGAATTGAAGTTGGCCGATTCTTTGATTCCGATCACTAACACCGCGGTGATCAGCAGGATGATCACAACCGCCGGGAGGTTGAACATGGCCCCCGTTGCGCTCCATCCTGCCACGGTGCAACCGGCGGCCCCCGAAGTCACTTGGGCGGTGTGACAGAACTTGAGGGGCGCTTGGATCAGCGCGTCGGGGAGCTGGATGCCGACGAGATTGAGGAAGCTGACGAAGGTCGCGGACCAACCCACGCCGACGGTTGCGGCGCCCATGGCGTACTCGAGCATGAGATCCCAACCGATGATCCAGGCAACGAACTCGCCGAGCGTCGCATAGGAGTAGGTGTAGGCGCTGCCGGCCACCGGAACCGCGCTCGCCATCTCGGCGTAACACAATCCGGCGAACCCGCACCCAATGCCGGCCAGCACCATCGAGATCGCCACCCCCGGGCCGGCGTGCAACGCGGACGCCACCCCGGTCAGGACGAAGATGCCGGCCCCGATGATGCCGCCGATCCCGAGCGCCATGAGATTCAGCGGGCCGAGGGTTCGTTTGAGTCCCGCCTCACCGGCCGCGTCCGCCTCCGCCTTGAGCGCGGTGATCGACCGAGTGCTCCACAAGCCCATATTGCCTCCGAATCAAGGGGTGTGAAAAGAGCCCTACTACCGGCCCAGCGCGCCGAGCCAGGGGGCAATGACGAGTGAAACGATCGCCATGACTTTAATGGAGATGCTGATAGCCGGGCCCGAGGTGTCCTTGAATGGATCGCCCACCGTATCGCCGACGACGGCGGCCTTGTGGGGGTCGGATCCCTTCCCGCCGTGAAGACCTTTTTCAATATACTTCTTGGCATTGTCCCAGGCACCACCGGCGTTGGCCATCATCAGGGCCAGGAGCGCTCCCATCACCATCGAACCCGCGAGCAGGCCGCCGAGAGCCGCCGTGCCGAGAAAATACCCGACCACGACCGGGCTCAGCACCGCAATGAGGCCCGGCACCACCATCTCCCGGAGCGCTGCCGTGGTCGCGATGTCGACGCACCGGGCGGTATCCGGTTCGCCGGTCCCTTCGAGGAGACCCTTGATTTCCCGGAATTGGCGCCGGACCTCGGTGACAACCTCCTGCGCGGCGTTCCCGACCGCCGTCATGGTCCGCGCCCCGATCAGCATCGGAATCACGCCCCCGATCAACAGGCCGATCACCACCCGGAAATCGAGCAGGTTGAGGTCGAGCGGGTGACCCAACGCCCGGCCCACGGCCGTGGCGTAGGCCGCGAACAACGCCACCGCGGTCAGCACCGCCGAGGCGATGGCAAAGCCCTTCCCGATCGCGGCAGTCGTGTTGCCCAGGGCATCGAGTTCGTCCGTGATGGCCCGGACCTCCTTGCCCAAGTGACCCATTTGGGCGATCCCGCCGGCGTTGTCGGCGATCGGCCCGTAGGCGTCGACCGTCATGATCACGCCCGTCGTGGCCAGCATGCCCACGGCCGCCAGGGCGACGCCCATCAGGCCGGCCTGGCTGTTGGCCAGGAAGATGACGAGACAGATGACGAGGGCCGGACCGATGACCGACTCCATCCCGATCGCGAGGCCCGCGATCAGGTTCGTGGCCGGCCCGGTTTTCGACGCCTCCGCAATCCGGTACACCGGCTTCGACGACGTGTACCACTCCGTCATCAGGCCCACGATCACCCCACCGACGGTGCCCGCGATAATCGCCCAATAGAATCCGGCGCCCGAGTACTGGTCGCCGACCGGCAGCGCCCACACCAAGCCAAGGGCGAAGACCAAGAAGAGCACCGCCCCGATGGCCTGGACCAGCCGAAGCGCCCGGGCGGCCGAGCCACGGGCCAGGATCTTCATCGACGCGAGCGCCAGGCCCGACGCGGCTAAGCCCGCCACGATCAGCGCAAACGGCAGCAGGGTGGCGTTGAGCCGGGCCATGCCGACCAACCCCATCCCGGTTGCCGCGAGGACCGCCGCCGACACGGTGGCATCGACGTAGCTCTCGAAAATGTCGGCGCCCATGCCGGCAATGTCGCCCACGTTATCACCCACATTGTCGGCGATGACGGCCGGATTCCGGGGGTCGTCCTCGGGGATTCCGGCCTCGACTTTGCCCACCAGATCGGCCCCCACGTCGGCGGCCTTGGTGTAAATCCCGCCGCCCACCCTGGCAAAAAGGGCAATCGACGACGCCCCCATCGCGAACCCGGCAATGATCTCGGAAAACTTGTCGAACTGCTCATCGGTCGGAACGACGCCGGGCGTCAACCCCAGCAGCGCGTCGAGCATGAACCCGAGGCCAAGGAGGCCGAGCGAGGCCACCGCCAGCCCCATGACCGCGCCGCCGCCGAACGCAACCGAGAGCGCCGCCGCCGACCCCTCGGCGCGGGCCGCCTCGGCGGTCCGGACGTTGGCCTTGGTGGCCGCCCGCATCCCGGTAAAGCCCGCCAGAGCCGAGCAGAGCGCGCCGAAGATGAACGTCACCGCCACCTGCCACCCCACGGCAAACCAGAGCAGGGCGGCCACCACCAGCATGACCGGGAAGAGCACGGTGTACATCCGGCGCAGAAACGCCATCGCCCCCTGTTCGATCCGGCCCGCGATGACGACCAATTCGCCGGTCCCGGTCGGCCGCTTGACGATCGAGCGGAACACGAGAATGGCGAGGACGAGTCCGACACCCCCGGCCACCGGGGAGTACCGCGCTAGGAGGAAAACCCAATCCGCTGCCGACACACTTGGCTCCAATCGCGCACCGCCTTCGCGGCGCGCCGTCACGATTTCTCTGACGGCCGGGTCCCCAGGGGACCACAACCAGCCGTCGGCCTATTTGCTGTAGTTGGGTGCTTCTCGCGTGATCGTCACATCGTGGGGATGCGACTCCCGGAGCCCCGCGGCGGTGATCTGGACCATCTCGGTGTCCCGCTGAAGAACGCCGATGTCAGCCGCACCGCAATAGCCCATCCCGCTCCGGAGCCCACCGACCATCTGGAACAGGACGTCGCCGACCGGCCCGCGGTAGGGGACCCGGCCCTCAATGCCTTCCGGCACCATCTTCGACGGCGCCAGTTCGCCGTCCTGGAAGTAGCGATCGGCCGAGCCATCCTGCATGGCCGAAAGGCTTCCCATCCCACGGATCATCTTGAACCGCCGACCCTCCGCCAAGACGGATTCCCCGGGGCTTTCCTCGGTCCCGGCCAGCATGGAGCCCATCATGACCGAAGAGGCGCCGCAGGCAATCGCCTTCACGATGTCGCCCGAGTACTTGATGCCGCCATCGGCGATGATCGGCACCCCGGCCGCACCCCGGACCGCATCGACGATCGCGGTAATCTGCGGCACTCCGACACCGGTCACCACCCGGGTGGTGCAAATACTCCCGGGTCCGATCCCGACCTTGATGGCATCCACGCCCCGGCGGGCCATTTCCCGGGCACCCGCCTCGGTGGCCACATTGCCGCCGATCAACTGGGCATCGGGAAACCGGTTCCGGAGCTGGTCGAGCATATCGAGAACGCCCGCACTGTGGCCGTGGGCCGAGTCGACGACGAGCACGTCGGTCCCGGCATCGAGCAGCGCCTGGGCCCGGTCCAGGGTGTCGGCGCTCGCGCCGAGTGCGGCGGCCACCCGAAGCCGGCCGTGCTGATCCTTGTTGGCATCCGGATGCCGGAGCCGTTTGAAGATGTCCTTGACCGTGATCAGCCCGCGGAGGATCCCATGCTCATCGACGACCGGCAACTTCTCAATCCGGTGTTTGGCCAACGTCCGTTGGGCCTCGTCGAGGGTGGTCCCTACCGGCGCGGTGACCAGTCCCTCTCGGGTCATGGCCATCTCGATCGGTTGGTCCAAATCGCGCTCGAACTGGAGGTCGCGATTCGTGATGATGCCGATCAGCTTGCCATGGGCGTCGACGATCGGCACACCCGAGATCCGAAAGCGTTTCATCAGGGTGGCCGCTTCCCGGATGGGCCGGTCGGGGCCGAGCGTGATGGGATTCAGGATCATCCCACTCTCGCTCCGCTTGACCCGATCCACCTCGGCCGCCTGCCGATCGATCGTCATGTTCTTGTGAATCACCCCGATCCCGCCGGCCCGGGCCATGGCAATGGCCATCTCGGCTTCGGTAACCGTATCCATGGCCGCCGCCACCAGCGGGATATTGAGGGGGATGGCGCGAGTGAACAGGCTCTGGGTCGAAACCTCACGGGGATGGACGGTGCTGTGCCGGGGCACCAGCAAGACATCATCGAAGGTGAGGGCAACCCCGGGGCGCAGGATACTCATGGGACGGGGCTCTGAAAATGGAGGCAACCGACTGAAAGGAAAACACTTACCTGGGCCATGGGCAAACCTAGAAGCCTGACCCCATCGGGGCAAGCCGAGGGCCGGCCCTACCCTGCGGCCTTGGGCGGTAAGGCGGAGTCGCCGGGCTTGGCGCCGGGCTTGGTTTCCGCCGCAGAAATGGCTTCGTCGACCACCGCTTGCGCCGCCGCCGCGACCCCCTTCATGACCTTGGTGGCGCTGTCCATGATGCCGATCGTGCCGGAAATCGCCTTGACCGGGATCTTCCCGGCCCGCATCACATCCTCGACCGTTTCGGTCATCCGCGCAAACAGATTGGTCGGCGCCACCCGCTCGGCGTATTTGCTCTCGAGGAATTCGACGTAGTCGAGGATCTGATACCCCCGCTCGTCGCTCAATGATTCGAGGCGGCGGACGATCCGCTGCTTCAGGGTATCGTTCATCGTGGCACCACCTTCACCAGTTCGAGAACAGGGGTCGGCAGATACTTCGTCCGACCGGCCCGAATGACGGCCTCGATGGCCACTTCGTCGAGCGGGGCAAATTGACGGAACACCGCGGCCTGCTCACGGGTCACGATGAGGTAGGTAAATCCACTTTCCGGGAGCGGTCCTCGGGCCAGGACATAGGGCGCCCCCCGGGGAATCTCGGGTCGGAGCGCATCGGCTTCCTGCACGGCCAGGTACTGGACCCGCCACGACACCGTCTGGCCAACGTATTTGTCCGGCTGGTCACGGAGCATCACCGCGGTGATTCTCGGACCCGAGGCGGCCTCGGCCGCGAGGTCGGCGTTCCGGACCCAGCCCTCGAACCGGACCTTGGTCCAGTCCCGGGTCCGGCCGATGACCTGGACCTCAGCCGACTGGACCAGGGTTGCCGCGGGCTTGCCATCGGGCGTGATCGAGAGGACCGCACCCGGGCGGACCGTTGCGCCGTCCGAGACGGTGGAGTCGGCTGGGGCATCTCCGAGTGGATTCGTCGCGGCCGGCAGAACCGGCGGTGGCGAGCCCGGTTTCACCGAATCCCGACGGGTCGGGGGCGGAGCCGCCTGGGCAACCGCTGGCTTGACGGCCGGTTCAGCTTGAAGCGAACCCCGAGCCACCCAGCCCGCTCGTCGAACCCGAACCCAGGTGCCCCGGGTCGAGACCTTGGATAGCAGGGTGCCTTCTTGAACCCGGGCCACGATGGCACCGGAGGGCGTGGACCGAATGGATTCGCCGGAGCCGGCGGTGACCGTCAGGTCAAAACCGTCCCGGGTCGAAGGTTGAGTGGAAGCCACGGGGACCCACCCATCGATGGTGGCTTCGACATGGCCGCCATTGGCGCGACCGACCTGATAACTCACCCCGGCCACCAAGGAGCCGAGACGAATGCCGCCGGGATCTTTGAGAAGTGCCGCCGCGCTGGCGGCCCGTTGGCGGGCCTGGGCCGACGCGGTGGCCCCGAACGCGACGAGGGCCAGCGCGAGACAGGCTGGTAGGCGACCCAGGCCAGGACTAGATTGGGGCAGCATCAACACGATTTCGCATAGTAGACGGCGCCAGAGAGCATGTCAAACCGAACGCCCCCCGTTGCGCTGATCGTCCTCGACGGGTGGGGCTACCGATCTGAATCCGCGCATAACGCGATTGAGTTGGGCCGCACTCCAGTGTGGCACCGGCTCTGGGAGTCATGTCCCCGGACCCTTCTGGATGCCAGCGGCTTGGCCGTCGGGCTTCCCGATGGGCAAATGGGCAACAGCGAGGTTGGCCACTTGAACTTGGGAGCCGGCCGGGTGGTACCCCAGGACTTGGTCCGGATCTCCGAATCGATGCGGACCGGCGAGTTCTTCCGTCTCCCCCCACTCCTCGAGTTGGGCCGCCATCTCAAGCAGACCGGCGGCACGCTGCATTTGGTCGGACTGCTCGGCAACGGCGGGGTCCACGCCATCGACCACCATCTGGTCGCCTGCCTCGAACTCGGCATGACGCTCGACGTCCCCCGGATCGCCGTGCACGGTTTCCTCGACGGCCGCGATACGTTGCCGAAGTCGGGACAAGCCTTCGTGGCCACGCTCGCCGCCGACATCGCGAGGATCACCGGGGGGCGCGGTGCCATCGCCAGCCTGATCGGCCGGTACTTCGCCATGGACCGCGACAACCGGTGGGAACGGATTCGTCTGGCCTACGACCTGATGGTCAACGGCGCCGGAGTGGCGGCCACCGACCCGGTCGCGGCGATCGGGGACGCCTACCATCGGGGCGAAACCGACGAGTTCGTCAAGCCGATCGTTCTCCACCGCCACGAGGCCCCGGTGGCCCTGCTTCGCGACGGCGACGCGGTCTTCTGCTTCAACTACCGAAGCGACCGGATGCGGCAGGTCGTCCGGGCCCTCCTGGTCGACGATTTTGACGGGTTCGACGTCACCGGCCGGCCGACGCTCCACGGCGTCACGATGACGCAGTACGACCGGACCTTGCCGGTGCCCCAGGCGTTTCCGCCGTTCAACTTGGCCCGGATCCTCGCCGAGGTGTTGGCGGACGCGTCGCTCTCGCAATTCCGGACCGCGGAAACCGAGAAGTATCCTCACGTCACCTATTTCTTCAACGGGGGCGTCGAACCGCCGTACCCCGGCGAAGAGCGGCAGTTGATTCCCTCGCAAAAAGTGGCCACCTACGATCTGATGCCCGAGATGAGCGCCCCCGGCATTGCCGAGGCCCTCGTCACCGCGTTCGAGCGCCGGGACCATGCGTTTTATCTCTGTAATTTCGCCAACGCCGACATGGTGGGTCACACCGGCGTCCCCGGTGCCATCATCGAGGCCGTCGAAACCGTCGACCAGTGTCTTGGTCGCATTCTGACGGCGGCCGAACGCACCGGCACCCGAATCCTGGTTACCGCCGATCACGGCAACTGCGAGATGATGGTCGACCCGGTTACCGGGGGACCCCATACCGCCCACACCACCAATCCGGTCCCGTTCGTGGCGCTCGGCACCCCCATCCGCGCGTTGCGGTCCGGGGGCGCCCTGTGCGACGTGGCGCCGACGGTTCTCGAGCTCCTCGGGCTCGAGCAACCGGCGGAGATGACCGGTCGGAGTCTATCCCGTGCCAATCAAGCCTAACGTTGTCTTGCCGCTCGTCGCGGCCCTCGGTCTCCTGGTCCAGCCGGTCGGGGCCCAAGTCGGCCATGACCCGTCGCGGTCGCCCTATCGCGATCTTCGCTACGGCCAATTCGTCTCGCTTTCGGTCGGCAAGGCCTTTGGCGCGGGCGGCACCATCGGGGTGGGCCCCCACGATGGCGAGGTGGCGTGGCTCCGGCATGAGTTCCTTGGCGACCGAACGGTGTCGGTTGGCCTGGCCGGGGGCTTCGCGCGGCTCGACCGCAACATTGCCTTCCCCGATTCGGTCAACAACCCGGTCCGGGGCCCGTTCCAGCACAACGTCTATTTCGCCGAAGGCACCCTCCAGTTCAATCTGACGGGCGGCAAGACCTGGCATTCGATTGCCCCCTACGCCAACGTCGGGTTGGGGTTTGCCTTTGGTGAAAAGCTCCCCGCCGACTCGAGCGGATACAAGCTGAAGACCAAGTTCTACCTCGCGCCGTCGGCGGGGGTCCGCCTGTTCCTGAGCCGCCGGATGTACGCCCGGGTGGAAGCCCGAGCTGTGTTCTGGAGCCTGACCTATCCGGGCACCTACCGGGGCACCGACCCCGACGGATTCGGGCCGGCCAAGCCGATTCTGGCCGGCCAGGCGCTCAAGGAATGGGCGCCGGTCCCGATGATCCACGCCGGGCTTGGCTACGCCTTCAAAAATCCCTTCTTCTGATCGTAGCCGGCTGATGCGGATCCGCCTGACTCGGGCCGTGGCCTTCCGGGCCTTTCACCAGTTGGCCGACCGGACGCTCTCCCCACAGGAGAATCGGGCCCGGTTCGGGTGGACCAGCGAGCCGCACGCCCATCACTACCGCTGTGAAGTGTCGGTGGCGGGGCCGGTTGACCATCGGCTTCCCTTCGCGATCGACCTGCCGTTGCTCGACCGGATCCTCGCGGACGAAGTGACAGCGAGGTTCGACGGCCGCCACCTTCACCGGGACGTCGCCCCGTTTACCGAGATCCTCCCAACGTGCGAGGGCCTGGCCCGCGACGTGTTCGAGCGGATTGCCCGGCGACTCCCCCCGGGCACGACGCTCGCGCGGGTGATGATCGCCGAGGACGCCGACCTCAGCGCCGAATGCCTTGGAGATGGCTGAGCCGAAGGGGGCCATCCTGGCGGGCGGTCAGGCCCTTCGGTTCGGGGGCAAGCCCAAAGGCCTGGAGGAAGTAGGCGGGGTGCGGATGCTCGACCGATTGGTAGCAGCCATGACCGAGGCCTTTGGGACGCTGCCATTCCTGATCGCCAACGCCCCGGACGCCTCGGATTGGCACCCCGGCCTCCGGGTCCGGCCGGACCGGATTGCCGGGGCCGGAACGTTAGGCGGCCTCCATGCCGCCATCCTGGCCGCGGAGGGCCCGGTGGTCTGTGTGGCGTGGGACATGCCCTTCGTGCCGGCCGGGCTCCTCCGTCTCATCGGTTCGCGGTTGACCGGTTTCGATGCCGTCCTCCCCGCCAGTCCCGGACCGCGAGGCATGGAGCCGCTCTGTGCCGGCTATGGTCCGGGGTGCACCGGTCCGATCGAGGCGGCCATCGCCCGACAGGACCTCCGGGCAGTCGGATTCCATCCCGACATCCGCCTCGACCTCCTTGACCCGGCCGCGACCCGGCCGTTCGGCGATCCCGCCCGGCTCTTTTTCAACGTCAATACTCGGGAGGATCTGGCCCGGGCCAACCAGGCCGGACCGGCTTAGACTGGGCTGGTCCCTCTTTCCCCGCCCCCCGGACCAAGGTATTCTCCCTCCGCTATGCGGATCATCTCCATCATCGGCCACCAAAACGCGGGCAAGACCACGCTTCTCATTGCCCTCGCCCGGGAATTCCACCGCCGGAAGAAGCGGGTGGCCACGATCAAGCATGCCACTCACGCCCCCACGCTCGACCGGGAAGGCTCCGACACCCACCGGCATTTCCACGAGGGCCTCGCCGACGGGGTCCTGATCGCGAGCCCCGACCTCCGGGCCGTGTTCGAACGCCGCCCCGACGATACCGGACCCGAGGCCTTGGCGCGCCAGTACTTCGCCGACCGCGACCTGGTACTCGTGGAAGGGTTCCGCCAAGCCCCGATCCCCAAGATCGAGATCTTCCGGTCGGCCGTCGGACCGGCGCCGATTGCCGCCACCGCTCCGCATCCGGAACACTGGGTTGCCCTGCTCTCCGATGTGCCGGTACCCCAAGTCAGCTGCCCGGTTCTCCGCTTCACCGACACGATGTGGCTCCAACTCTTGGCGTCCATCGCCTGGGACCGCGCCAAGCCGCTCGAGTAGGCTGGTGCTCACCAGCCTGACCGCCCGAGAGGCTGCCGAACGCATCCAGGCAGCTGTTCCGGTCGGACCGCCGCTCCGGGTTCCCCTCGCATCAGCGTTAGGCAGTGTCCTCGCGGAATCGGTCATCAGCCCGATCGACGTGCCGTTTTGGGCCAACTCCGCCATGGACGGGTATGCCGTTCGGGCCGACGACGTCCGCGGCGCCAACGCGGCCGCGCCGGTTCGCCTGCGGGTCATCGAGCAGATCCCGGCGGGCACCTTTCCTACCCTGACGATCGGTGCCGGCCAGGCGGCCCGGATCTTCACCGGCGCCCCCCTTCCCGACGGCGCCGACTCGGTAATCCGGCAGGAGGACACCGACCTCGGCACCGACCTCGTCACGATCGTCAGGGATCGCGACTGCGGCGTCAACGTCCGCCGGGCGGGCGAAGACCTCAGGGCCGGCGCCTTGGTATTCGAGGCCGGCACCGCCCTCGGTCCGGCTCACCTCGGAGTCTTGGCGTCGCTCGCCATGGCCCACCCTGTGGTTTACCGCCGGCCTCGCGTCGCGATCCTCGGCAGTGGCGACGAGATCGTCGACGTCGACCAGCCCGATCTGATCTTGAGCGGCCGGAAGGTCGCCAGTTCGAACAATCACACCATGGCGGCGGTGGTCCGGTTGGCCGGCGGCGAGCCGGTCTCCCTTGGCAATGCGCCCGACCGCCCCGAGGCCATCCGGCGGCTGCTGGAGTCGGCCCTCGATTGTGACCTCATCGTCACCACCGCCGGCATCAGTGTCGGCGAACACGATCACCTCCGCGGGGTCCTCCAATCAATGGGCGCCGAGATCGATTTCTGGAAACTCCGGATGCGGCCGGGCGCTCCGGTGGGCTTCGGGATGGTGGGCTCGGTGCCGTGGATTGGATTACCCGGTAACCCGGTGAGCGCGATGGTGACCTTCGAGCTATTTGCCCGGCCGGCCATTCGTCGGATGATGGGCGAACCACTGCCATTCCGCCGCGCCGTGTCCGTCGCCCCCACCGAGCCGATCCGGCTGGGCCCGACCCTCCAGCACTTTCTTCGGGCCCGCGTCACCGGCGACGGGGCCGAGGCCCTCGCGTCGCTGACGGGGCCGCAGGGTTCGGGCATCCTCAAATCAATGGCCATCGCCAACGCGTTACTGA
Source organism: Gemmatimonadota bacterium (assembly GCA_031431925.1). GTDB lineage: Bacteria > Gemmatimonadota > Gemmatimonadetes > Gemmatimonadales > GWC2-71-9 > SHZU01. The sequence continues at coordinate 13,324 of JANPEL010000055.1, forward strand.
TCGTTCCGGAGGGAGTCCAGCAGGTCGGGGTCGGCTCTCGCTTGGACGCTATTCGGCTCGACGATCCGACCCACCTGGCCGCTCCACCGTTCTAGCACCCCTCCCCTGGCTGATTGATGGAGAAACCGATGCGACAGTTGTTCCGGCTGCTGGCCCTGGCCCCGCTGCTCATTCCGATCCGAAGTGCCGAGGCCCAAGCCGGCACCCAGGAGGTCAACGAAGTGAAGTCCACCCTCAACGCCATGTGGGCCGCCGTCGAGCGCGGCGATTCCGCGGGCTACGCGGCCTTCGTCCACCCGAACTTCACCCAATTCGGCGAAAACGACGTCTACCTCACCTCGGGCAAAGACCTCGAGGTCCGATCGATGGGGGGATATTTTCGGCGGGCCAAAGACGTCCACACCGAGATGCACCAGGCCGAGGTCACGGTGCGCGGCACCGTAGCGTGGATCACCTACTATTGGACTGACGCGGGAACGTCAAACGGAACCCGGTTCACCAGCCGGGGAAAATCAACCAGGATCTTCGTCAAGGAAAACGGCCGCTGGCTTGGTATCCACGGCCACTACACCGCCGTTCCCTGAGGGCGTCGCGTCAGCGGTACCGGTCGAGGCGTTGGCGGGCCTCGATCGCCCGGCGATTGGCAGGCGTGAGGCCGGTCTCGATGCGAACCGCCCCCTCTTCCAGGAGCCGAACCCCCTCCGCCTTCCGGCCACGTCGCGCCACGACTTCACCCAACAGGCTCTGGGCCTGGCCCACGGCCCAATGCGCCGGAGGCAGCGTCGCAAGCCGGAGGGACAATCCCTGCTTCAGTGCCGCCTCCGCCTCGGCGAGCTGCCCGGATTGCCCGAGGCATCGGCCTCGGATCAGGTAGGCCGATCCGAGGGCCAACTCGGTGTCGGGCAGATCCGGCCCACGGGCGCCGATGAGCTGATCGGCCAACGCGATCGCTTCGCGGCATTCGCCCCGCTCCGCCAGCACGCTCATCAGGGCCTGCCCCGCCGACAGCGTCGCGGTATTCAGCGGCCCGCGCCGCGCGGTCATGATCTTGACCCCCCGCCGAGCCGCCGAGAGGGCTTGATCCAGCTCGCCGGAAAACATCAGGTTCATCGCCAGCGGCTGCAACGCGAGCGCCACATCGTCATGGTCGGGGCCTCGCTGTTTCTCGGCCAGCACCACGGCGTCGCCGAGATATCGCTGTCCCTCGGCCATCCGGCCGGCTTCGGTCAACTCGGCGCCGAAGTTGACCAGGGCGATCATCAGACCGCGGTCGGTTTCCGGCACCCGGGCTCGGAGCAGCGCCACCGTGCGTCCCTGGAGTTCGAGCGCCTCCCGGGAGCGCCCCTGCCGGGACAGGATCAGTCCGACCTGACCCCAGCCTTTCGCAATCTCGGCGGGGTCTTGGTTCGGCAACTGCTCGTACATCGCCATCGAGCGCCGGAACAGGGACTCGGATTGTTCGAGGCGCCCGAGTTCAAGCGCCACGCCCGCCATGTTGTAGATCTGGTTGGCCCCGTCGGAGGTCACCCGCCCGCTGTCGAGGACGGCTTGGGACGCCATGGCGGCCTGGGCCAAAGGCAGCGCCTTCTCCGCGAGCCCGATGTCGTAGTAGGTCGAGGCGAGGGTACTCTGCAGGGCCGTCTTGAGCCACAGTTGGTCGGGCGAGCTGAAAGCCGAGTCGAGCCGCCGGCCGGCTGCGTCCATGGCCTCGACCACGGTAATCGTCGGCCCGAGGCGGACCGGGCTTGCCGCGAGGAACACCGACCGGAAAAATTCGGTGACCTCCCCGGCCTTGACCCGCTCGCGCTCGGCTCGGTCCCGCTCGGACCGGGCCACCCCCAGCTGCCAGAGGCTGGCCGCGGTGCCGAGCCCCACGGAGAGCAGCGCCACCAGTGCCGCGACCGCCGCAAGACGGTTCCGCCGAACGAATTTGCCGAACCGGTATCCGATCGAATCGGGCGTGGCCTGAATCGGAAGCCCGGCCAAGAACCGAAGCACGTCGTCCGAGAACGCCTCGACCGACGGATAGCGCCGTTCCGGTTCCCGGCGGAGGGCCATCATGACCAGGTTGTCGAGTTCGCCGGCCAACGCCCGCTGGAGGCGCTTAGCCGTGGGCTCGGTACCGGAGAGGCGGGTCCCCGGCAGCACCGCGCGGCTGGGCGGCAGGGGAGCCGATTCGGCCCTTCGACGCCGGATTTCGAGGACCGGTACGTCCCCGCTTTCAAACGGGGGGCGCCCGGTCAGCAACTGGTAGAGCACAACGCCTAACGAATAGACGTCGCTAGCCGTCGTGACCCGGTCGCCGACCAGCTGTTCGGGGCTCGCGTAAGCGGTCGTCATCGGGGCCGACCCGGCCTGGGTCAGCGGATCGAGCGAGTCATCGCCCGGATCGAGCAATTTGGCGATTCCGAAGTCGAGCAGTTTGACGGTGCCGTCGGCGGCGACGAGGATATTGCTGGGTTTGAGATCGCGATGGACGACCAGGTTCTGATGGGCGTAGTGGACGGCGGCGCACACCTGCCGGAAGAGTTGGAGCCGGTCGCGGATGCCCAGGGCGCGGGCCTCGCAATAGCGGTCGATCCGCTGCCCCTCGACGTACTCCATGGCGAAGTACGGCTGGCCCGATTCGGTGACGCCGCCATCGAGCAGCGCAGCGATGTTCCGATGCTCGAGCCGGGCCAGGATCTGGCGTTCGTAGCGGAACCGGCGGAGAATCGCGTCGGTATCCCGGCCCCGCGCCACCATCTTGAGCGCCACCCGCTTGTCGAAGCCGGCATCCTCGCGATGCGCCTCGAACACCGCACCCATCCCGCCCCGGCCGATCTCGCGCACGATCCGATAGGGGCCGACCCGGTCGCCGACCTGGGCTCCCGGATCGAGGTCGAAGGCCTCGGTGGCGGCCCGCTCGAACCGGTCGCCCACCTGATCGGCCGCGCGGAGCAACGCCGCGATTTCGGCCCGAAGATCGGGGTCGTTGAACGTGATGCCGGCGAGCCGCCCATCCCGCTCTGCAGGCGAGAGCTCCGACAACTCGGCAAACACCGACCGGATGATCCGCCAGCGCTCAGGAGAGAGCGACATCGGAACCGGGAAACCGGCCGGTATGGGTCACGGTGATAGCTCGTGCTGGAGCCACGCCCTGGCCAAGGCCCAGTCCCGCTTGACCGTGGCCGGCGACACTCCGAGGACATCGGCGGTTTCCTCGATCGAGAAGCCCGCGAAATACCGGAGTTCGATCAGCTGGGCCTGCCGAGGATCGACGGTGGCCAGCCGCTCCAGCGCCTCGTCGACCGCCACGATGTCGTCGGTGGGCGCCGGGGCCGGCATTTGGGGATCGGTGCTCATGGTTATCTGGTGCTGCCGGCCCCGCTTGTGGGCCACCCGGCGACGAGCATGATCGACCAGGATGCGCCGCATGGCTTGGGCGGCAATCCCAAAGAAATGCGACCGGCCGGCCCAGGTTACCGACCGCTGGTCCACCAGTTTGAGGAAGGCCTCGTGCACCAGCCCGGTTGGGCTCAGGGAATGGTCGGGCCGTTCCTTCCGGAGCTGCGACGCGGCCAGCACCTTGAGCTCCGCGTACACCGCCGGCAACAGCCGATCCAACGCTTCCGGCCGACCGGCCGAAAGATCGATCAGGAGTTGGGTTACTTCGGACGGATTCTGGTCCACGATGGCTCAGGCAAGGATGAACCATATTCCTCCAGTCACGCGTCCGAGTCAACCCTCTGGCTACCTACGCGCAACTCGTTGGAAAACCGGCTCACCCACGAAACAAAGGGAGACCCAAACTGGGCCTCCCGGTTCCTGCAACCCGCCGGCCTAGCTCAGCCGCGGACCTGCTTCAAAACCTCCGAAAGGTTCAAGGTCCGGGCTTGGTCCCGAATCCGGGCCTCGACCTTCGGATAGAGCCCCTCGGCATCGACCTTGAGCTTGCCAAACAGCGTCTTGAGGTCTTCGCGGCTCAACGTCCGGCCTTGGGCGTAGTACTGCCGGGCCGCGTTGCCGAGCGCATAGGTCGTCGCGAACGTGAGACCGGCGCCGGCGGCGGTCGAGGCGACCCCGCCGGCCACGCCGCCGAGCATCCGGCCAAACAGCCCCTTGGCCAAGCCACCCAAGAGTTTTCGGGCCACACCCTCCATTACCTGGCCGGCCGCGCCGATCCCGACCGCGCCGGCCAGATCCTTCACCTGGTTGGCATCGAGCTTCTGACCATGGTCCTGGCCAATCTTGTACACCATCCGAAGCTGCAGCGGCACGATGGCGAGCGTGGCCAGATTCTGGGGCAACAACTCGAGCGCGCCCGTCAGCATGGCGTTGTTGAGAATCATCTCATCCTGCGCCGCCGACGACGCCGTCGATGCCGCAGCGACGACTTCCGGCACCGGCGCCGCTTGGGCCGCACCACCGAGCCCGGCCGCCACCGCCTCAACCTCGGACGTGACGGCCGCGTCGAGTCCGAGGGCCACTTTCAAGTCGGCCAGAAACGCCTTCTCGCGTTCGTTGGCCACGCCGTCCGCGTGGACGACACACACCGCCAACTCGTACGCCTCCGGCCGGGCCTCGGCGGAAAGCCGGCCCGCCACATCACCGAGCCGGGTTTTCCCGGAGAGGACATTCCGGGCAATGGTATCGTAGTCGCTGCCCCCGATGTCCTTGGCGATCAACTGGAGCTGGGCCACTTCCTCCGGACCTCGAAAGCCGTCCGCAAACGCCGCGATCAGCGCGATCGTCGCCAACGGTTCACGATCCTCGGCTTTCATCTCAGTGAACCATCACCGAAACCGACGCGGCGGTCTTGTCCCACTCGAGCCTCAAGGTTCCGGTCGTTCCGGTCGGCACGACCTTGATGGTGAATTGTTCGACCGCTGTGGCCAGCGTTTCGAGCTTGAGGGCGACCCGACCAAGGTCCATTTCCGGTTTGTACTCCGTGCCCCACTGCCCGGTCTGTTTGTTGACGATGAGCTGCCAACCGGTTTTGGTGGCGAGGGTGTACAACGTGTACTTGCCGGCCGGCACCATCAGGTTCCCGATCATCAACATCTTGCTCGTCACCAGCGAGGTTGCCTCGTTCGCTCCGGTGCGCCAGACCTCGTCATACGGGATCAAGCCGCCGACGACCAGCCGACCCTTCATAGAGGGGCGCCCGTAGTTGACCTCGACTTTGGCGCCGCTGATGGTGGCGCTCACCGAGTCCCGCGGCGAGGCCAGCGGCTTCTGTTGGGCCGTTACCGCGCCGGTGGCCGAGGCCGATAAAGCGAAGATTCCGAGTACGATGGCGCCGATCCGCATGGTTCAAAACCCCTTCAGGTATCAGGTGAACTGCTGTCCCATGAACAAATACGACTGATCTGGTCAGAAATCAATTGGGAGGGGGAGACGGCTCGGAGCAACGGCCGCCGCCACTGGAGGCAGGGTGGTACCACCGAGATACTCCGCAACCAACTCGGCCGCGCCGAGCACGACGCCCACGTCCGACTCGAGCCCGGTAACCACATAACAACCGCGGCGGTCCAGGACGCCTGCCACCGGCCGCCGATCCAAGCCCATCCCCGGGTTCGTCAGGGCGATTGAAAGCCGGCTCGGCGGCCCCCGGTGGGTCCTGAGAAACGGGAGGGCAACGGCCAGCCTGCCGAGGGCCGCTTCACTGAGGCTGGTACCATCCGCCCCGACCGGCAGTTCGCCCGGGACGAGCCGCTCAATCCGAAGGTCGGCTCCGTCGGCCCGAATCACGGGCGGGGATCCCGCCTCGGCGCCCGGAGGATTGAGGAGCGACAAGATCGGAGGGGAGGCGCCCAGCAGGGTAGCGCCGCCGGCCAGAACGGCCGTGACCCTGGTGCAGGGGGCCAAGTCCACGCCAAGGCCGATTCGGCGGCCGAGCGCGGTCGCCCGGGAGCCTGCCAGCACGATGCCGTCGGCTTTCAGCCTGAGGGCCGAGGCCAGCGAAATCGTCCAGCCCTCGCCTTCGCGGAAGCTGGCGCTGCTGAGTGAGTCGCTGGAGACCGTCCCGCCAGCCGCCCGAAAGGCGGCGCCGAGCCAGCGACGGAGCGCCCGCCCATCGACCCAGCCCGCCCGCCGAACCATGACCCCGAGTCGGGCGTGCTGGCTGAGGCACGGCAGGACGCCTAGGAGGGCCCGGCCCTCGAGCAAGTCGAGTCCGCCCGGCACGCCCCGGACGCCATCGCTCGGCGCGGGTAGAAACCAGTCGGCCGAGGCGTGTTCGCGAAGGGGCCCGCCCCCCGCGGCCGCATACCGGCCCGCGGCCGCCCGGAGGCGGATGGCGGGTTCGGGTTCAGCCGCCAACACGAACTGACCCCGGCGATTCATGGCGAAGGCGCCGCCGCTTTCCGCCTGGAGCCCCTCGAGGAGATCGACGCCACGGGTTGCCAGCCTGGTGGTTACGTCGTCGCCGGGCCACCATGGCCGGTAGCACTCCACCTCGGAGGCGGGGCCGGCGGTACTCGGCTCCCGTTCTTCGATTAATACGACGCGGCATTGCCGGCCAACCAGTGAGTGGGCCGTGGCGATTGCCGCGAGTCCTGAACCGACCACCACCACTTGACTGGTCACGAGTCCCTTTTAACTTATCGCCTTGAAGAAGGGGAGTAGCTTATCCGTCCGGTTTGGACGGGCGAGGTAGTCGTCAAGACTGTCGGCCAACGGCCGGCACGGCTACCCCGGGCATGATGCTCAAGCGAGACCTTCGTCGTTCGCCCACTCTGGGCGATATGACGAGGTCTCGCTTTTTTGTTGCACAACCGGCCTGATGGCCAGGAGTTATCGAGTGAACAACCTGAAGACTTTTGCGCTGATGGGCGGATTGATGGCCCTCTTCCTGGCCGTCGGACAGATGGTGGGGGGGAGCCAGGGCTTGGTCCTGGCCCTCGTCCTGGGCTCAGCGATGAATTTCATCTTGTATTTCTTTTCGGACAAAATGGTGCTCAAGATGTACGGAGCGCAGGTGGTGACCGAAAAGGAAGCTCCCGAGCTCTATCAAATCGTTGACCGCCTCCGGCAACGGGCCGGCCTCCCGATGCCGGTCGTGGCGATTACCGATCAGGCCCAGCCCAACGCCTTTGCCACCGGTCGGAGCCCCGAAAAGGCCGTGGTCGCGGTGACCACGGGCCTGCTCCGGGCAATGCCCCGGGAGGAACTCGAGGCCGTCATCGCGCATGAATTGGCCCACATCAAGAACCGCGATATGCTAATTTCTACCGTCGCCGCGGGGATGGCCGGGGCCATCGGCTTTCTGCCGAACCTGCTGTTGTTCGGAGGCGGGCGGGACGACGAAGAGGGTGGCCATCCGGTGGCCGGGTTTGGCATGGCGATCGTCGGGTCGGTGGCGGCTGTCATCATCCAGATGGCGGTGTCCCGCCAGCGGGAGTTCGAGGCCGACCGGGTCGGCGCCGAGATCTTGGGCCGGCCCCTGCCGTTGGCCAAGGCGCTCCGGCGGCTCGATGCCTTGGCGCACCAGATTCCAATGCAGGTGTCCCCAGCGGCGGCGGCGCTGGCGCAGGTCAACCCGTTATCCGCCATGGGAGGCGGCATGATGAAGTGGTTTTCGACCCATCCTCCAACGGAAGAACGGGTGGCCGCCTTGATGCGACTCGCTGCCGGCCGATAGTTGGGGGAACTCACCCCGATCTGGATCATGTTCGGAGGCGTGGTCGGCATATTGATAGCCGCCGACCTCGCCTTTATCTCTCGCAAGACCCTCTCGATCAAAGAAGCCGGCTGGTGGAGCGCCGCCGTCGTCGCGACCGCGCTCTCCTTCGGGCTGGCGGTGGCCTGGCAACTCGGCACCAAGTCAGCGCTCGAGTATTACGCCGGATACTTGATCGAATTGACGCTGAGCGTCGACAACCTCTTCGTGTTTCTGCTGATTTTCGAGTATTTCGCGGTGCCGGCCACGGCCCAGCGGCGGGTGCTGAGTTGGGGCATCTTCATGGCCATGGTGCTTCGGGGCGTCATGATCGTGGTCGGCTCGGCGGTGATTGCCCGGTTCGAGTGGATCATTTATGCCTTAGGCGCGTTGCTGATCTACACCGGCGTGAAGATGTTCCGGGAAAGCGACGTCCGGCTCGAGCCCGAGAAGAACCCGATCGTCAGGGCAACTCGTCGGTTGATCCCAATGTCCGGGGCCTATGAGGGCGATCAGTTCTTCGTGAAGACGCTGAGGGGCTGGTTGGCCACCCCGCTGTTCCTTGTCGTCGTGCTGATCAACTGGACCGATGTCGTGTTTGCCATCGACAGCATTCCGGCCATCTTTGCGGTAACCCGCGACACCTTCGTCATCTTCAGTTCCAACATCCTGGCCATCTTGGGCCTCAGGGCCATGTTCTTCGTGTTGGCCAACGCGATGAACCGGTATCAATACCTCAAGCCCGGGGTGGCGATCATCCTCGGCTTCGTGGGCCTCAAGATGGCGCTGTCCTACTGGTTCCACATCGCCACCAGCGTGTCGCTGGCGGTCATCGTCACCGTGCTGGTTGGATCGGTGGCGCTGTCGATTCAGCGACCCAAAGGCACCGCGGCTCCCTGACCGGACCCGCGGGCTCTCAGTCCCCGATCACTCTAGGAGTTGGTCCGCGGGATGACGCTGGCCGGCGGGTCGGTCCGCAGGCTCTCGGTGGAGTACTTCTTCTTGCAGCCGTTGGCGGCAACCGCGATCAACCCGGCCAGCAGCAGTGACAGCATGGTGCGGGAGATTTTGTTCCGTCGCATGAGAGGTCCTTGGTAGATGGAGAGGGGGGGCGTTGCCTCAGCAGATAGTACCGCCGGGGCCGGGAACCGGCAACCTGTGTCGCTCTGACACTGCCGGGGCCAGGAAACCGTGTCGTTTTGTTAGTGTGACGGGAGTCACAACCGCGCTAACTGGCTGCAGAATAAGGGCAAATCGTGCCGGACCGAATCGGCCCGCCTTGTGCCGTAGACCGCTACGGGCCCCGGGTTGTGATCCCATCACCGTGGGAGTGCGGCCGCACCAAAGCCACGATCCGGAGGACCCACCCCCCCTGTTGAGTCGACCCATGAGCCTACGGATCCAAGCCTCGATTATCGCGATGGTCATTCTCGGATCCGGCGGATGCGGACTGACCGGCCCGGATCGGTCGCTCGATCGGTTCAACGAGGCGAAGCGGCTCTGGGATCGGGAGAATCCGGCCAACTATGCCGTCACGGTGCAGCGGCTCTGCTTCTGCGCCAGCGTGGAGCCGGTCCGGATCGTCGTCCAGAACCGCCTGGTGATGAGCCGAACCGTGGTCAGCACCCAGGCCCCGCTTCCCGCCAATTTGCACGACCTCTACCCCGACATTCCCGGCCTGTTCGCGACGATCAAGGATGCCTATGTCCGGGCGGACGCCGTCACCGTGTCGTTCGACCGCCAGTACGGGTTCCCATCGGACGCCACCATCGACTACATCAAGAATGCCGTCGACGACGAGTTGAGTCTCAAGGTGTCCAACTTCGTCGTCCTGCCAGTCCCCTGATGACGGCTAATCGGGCTACATCACCCGGTACTTGGGACCGCTACCGCCCTCGCGCGGTGTCCACCGGGGGCCCACGACGTCAGTGGCCTTGCAGTCGACACAATTGGGCGGATTGACCCGAAGCTCGTCCCCGACTCGTTCGTAAACACCGGCGGGACAGATGTGACTGTAGAAGTCGGCGACCTCACCGGACACGTCCTGCCCGACGATCAAGTGGGAGGGAATGGTATCCCGGGTCGCGTTACCGGACTTGAACACGGCGTCGACTTTGCTGAAGGTGATGGTATTGTCCGGCACGAACGGCGTTCGAGGGGTGACGTCCCGCGGCTCCTCGGCGTCGGTCTCGCTGTGGATCTGGCCTCCGGGAAACCCACCGTTGGTGAGGGTCATCAGCACACTCTTCACGCCGCCCACGTAGAAACCCTGCTTGAAGGCCAGCCGCATATTCCGGCGTTTCTTGAGGTCGGCCACCACGTAACTGCCCCGGAGCATGGCGTCGTAGGCGGCCAGCTTGGCCCCGCTGGTGTCGCCCGCTTTGAGGGCCGCGAAGATGGCCCGGGCCGCGAACATCCCGGATTGCATAGCATAGTGAATGCCCTTGAGGCTCGCGACTTCCACCGTGCCCAGGCAATCGCCGGCCATGATGAGGCCGTCACCCGAAAACCGATCGGGCAGCGCGTAGTATCCGCCCTCGGGAATGGTCTTGGCGCCCCACTCGACCAAGTGGCCGCCCTCGAAGTACGGCCGGAACAACGGGTGGAGCTTGGTCCGCTGGAGCAGCTCATGGACGTCGAGTCCGGCGTCCTTGGCGTCAAGCCCGACCACCAGCCCGATAGCCACCTGACTAGGCCCCATCGGGTACATGAAGGTGCCGCCGAAGGCATCCCGCGGGAGCGGCCAGCCCAAGGTGTGAATGATCCGGTCCAACGGTTTCTTGACGTCCCACACTTCTTTGACGCCTAACGCAAAGATCTGGGGATTCGGCGACCCGATCTTCTGCCAGTTGCGCCAGGCCTCGGACAACGGACCCCGGGTGCCTTCGGTCAGGACCGTCACTTTGGCGGCCAGGTCGGTCGGCTCGGCAAACCCATCGCCCGGGTTCCGGTCCCGATCGAGACCCGACGGGGTGGTCCGGACCCCGATGACCCGGGCCCCGTCCACCAGCAGGGAATCCGCGGGGAACCCGGCGAACAGATTGACGCCGAGTTCCTCGGCCCGGCCGCCCATCCAGCGCACCACTTCGGAGAGCGAGGCTACATAGTTCCCGCTGTTGTGCATCGTTGGCGGGGTCGGAATCTTAATGGCGCTTCCCTCCGTCATCAGGTACACGGCCTCGCCGGTGACTTTCTGCCGGAACGGCAAGTCGGCGACCGGGACCTCCGGGAAGAGTTCGGCGAACGTCCGGGGGTTGATCACGGCGCCGGAGAGGCAGTGCTCCCCGAGGCTCCCGGCTTTTTCCAACACGCCGATGCTCAAGTCGCCTAACGTTCCATCCTGCTTGACCAGCTTGGCCAGTTCGATGGCCCCCGCCAGACCGGCCGGACCGGCGCCGACGAAGAGCACGTCCATCTCGATGGCCTCGGCGCCCGGCGCCTCGGCCTTGATCAACTGCGCCACCGGCAGGGCCGGCTGGTGTTTAATGGGGAGAATCCTGGTCACTTACGCAAGCTCCAGTGAGATGTCGGCGGCGATGACGCTGTGAGTCAGCGCCCCGACCGAGATGAAATCCGCGCCCGCCTCGGCGTAGGCGCGGGCATTGCCGAGGTTAATGCCCCCGGTCGCTTCGATCGCGATGGTGGGCTGAAGAACTCGGGCGAGTTCCGACCACCGGGCCACCATGCCCGGCGTCTGGTTGTCGACCAGCAGCCGGTCGGCCCCGGCCCGGCTGGCTTCGATGACCTGCTCCTCGGTCTCGACTTCCACCTGACACGCGATCGCACCCCTGGCCCGGGCGGCAACCAAGGCTTCCGCCACGCTCCGGCCATCGCGTTCCAATGCCCGCCAGTGATTGTCCTTGACCATGACGGTGTGGGCCAAGTCGAGCCGGTGAATCGCACCCCCGCCCGCGACGACGGCGGCCACGTCCAGCAGGCGGAGCCCGGGGGCCGTCTTCCGGGTGTGGAGGACCTGGCACCTGGTTCCGGCAATCGCCCGGACGTAGGCGCGAGTCGCGGTGGCAATTCCACAGGCCCGCTGGAGAATGTTCAGCATCGCTCGCTCCGCCCGAAGAATGGCGGCCAGATCGCCCCGGACCTGGCCGATCGGGCCGGGCTCGGCGGCCCCGCCCTCACCGGTGGCCCAGGTGACCGAGCAGCCTGCCGCTCGGGCGGTGGTCTCGACATACAGAAGCCCGGCCACCACGACGGGTGTCCGGGCCTCGAGCACGGCTTGGCCGGGCACCGGCTTCCGCACCGTGACGGCGGTCGTCAGGTCGAGGACGCCATCTTCACCGAGCGCCAACGCCGCAACCCGAGTGGCGTCGACGGTGAGATCGGGCAGGCGCTCCGGCATGGGCGGTTACTCCGCTTTGAGTTTTCGAATCTCGTCGGTTAGCCGGGGCACCACCTCGAACAAATCGCCGACGATTCCGTAGTCGGCCACCTTGAAGATCGGCGCGTCCTTGTCCTTGTTGATCGCGACGATGACCTTCGACGTCCGCATTCCGGCCAAGTGCTGAATCGCGCCGGAAATCCCGATCGCCACGTAGAGCGACGGCGCCACGGTCTTCCCGGTCTGGCCAACCTGGGCGCCGTGTTCGCGCCACCCGGCGTCGACCACCGCCCGGCTGGCGCCCACCGCCGCCGACCCCAGCGCCGCCGCCAGATCCTCGACCAATTTGAAGTTGGCGGGCTCTTTGAGACCCCGGCCGCCCGAAACCACAATGGGCGCCTCGGTGACATCGAGCGCGGCGGTGGCCGGCGCTTTGATTTCCGTGACGGTGACTCGCTGGGTAAAAGCGGGCACCGCGACCGTTTCGGCGACCCCGGCCTTGTCGGCTTTGCCGGGCGCGAAGGTGTTGGGACGAACCGAGAGAATCGCGGGCGCTCCGCCTAACACGAGTTTCTGGATGGCTTTGCCGGCATACACCGGACGGGTGGCGACGATCTTCCCGCCCTCGACGTGGAGCGCGGTCACGTCGGTGGCACAGGCGGTCCGCAACTTGGCCGCAACCCGGGGCGCGAGGTCCCGGCCGGTGGCACTGGCCGCGAAGACGACCGCGGCATAGCTCCCGCCGATCGATGCGATGGTCGCGGCATAGCCATCGGGATTGTAGAGTCCGAATCCCTCGTGAGTGGCGTGCAAGACCCGGTCGGCTCCTGAGGGCCCCAATCCGGTCACGCCCTCCACCGGCCCGGCGCCAAGGACGATGGCGTCGACCGTGGCCCCCAATGCGTCCGCAATCAGGCGGGCGGCCGCTACCGCTTCCAAGGAGACTTTGCGAAGCGCACCCTGGCGCTGTTCCGTGACGGCAAGAATGGCAGCCATGATCAGATCACCTTCGCTTCGTTGCGGAGCAATTGAACCAGGAGCGTGACGGCGTCAGGCCCTTCCCCGACGATCCGGCCGGCTTGGCGTTCGGGCGGGAGGGAGAGCCCCACGACCGACACGGCGCCGGGTCCGAGCGTAACCGGCTTCGACTCGAGCGGCTTCTTCTTGGCCGCCATGATCCCCTTGAGGGACGGTAGCCGCGGGGTATTGAGACCTTTGTCGGCGGTGATCACCGCCGGCAGGGCGCAGGTCACGACCTCGACTCCGCCCTCCACTTCCCGCTCGGCCTGGACCCGGCCGCCGTCGACGGTAAGGCCCGACACCGCCGAAATCGTCGGGAGGCCCAGCAACTCGCCCACCATCAGGCCGACCTGATGGTTGTAGTCATCTACCGCCATCTTGCCGAACAGGATCAGATCGAACCCGCCGGTGCCGAGTTCGGCCGCCAGCGCCTCGGCCACCACGAAGCCGTCCGCCGAACCAGCGCTCTGGAGCAGGACGCCGCGGTCGATGCCCATGGCGAGCGCCGTCCGGATGGTCTCCTGCGCGGCGTCGGCGCCTAACGAGTAGACCACGGTCTCCCCGGCCCCGGCCTTGTCCTTCAGGGCCAGCGCCGCCTCGAGGGCGTACTCGTCATACGGGTTCGGGACAAATTTCACCCCGGTCTCGTCGATGGACTTCCCGTCCCCGCCCACCACGATTTTGGCCGTGGTGTCGGGAACCCGCTTCAAACAAACCGCGATTTTCACGATCCCTCCTTCAGTGAACTAATACGCGCTGAGTCCGGTGATTTCTTGCCCCAGAATCAGCGAATGCATGTCGTGGGTGCCCTCGTAGGTATACACGGATTCCAGATTGGCCATGTGGCGCATCGAATGGTACTCGGCCAAGATCCCGTTGGCGCCCAGCAACCGGCGGGATTCCCGGGCGCATTCGCACGCCATATCCACGTTGTTCCGTTTGGCCATCGAGACCTGCTGCGGCGTCATGGTGCCCGCCTCTTTCATCCGGCCCAACTGGAGGGACAACAATTGAGCCTTGGTAATTTCCGTGGCCATGTCGGCCAACCGGACCTGTTGGATCTGGGTGCCGCCGATCGGCCGGCCGAACATGATCCGGCTCTTGGAGTAGCGCACGGCCTCATCGTAACAGGCCATCGCCGCACCGATCGCGCCCCAAGAGATGCCGTACCGGGCCTGGGTCAGGCACTGGAGCGGGCTCTTCAGGCCGCCGGACTTCGGCAGCAGGGCGTCCTTGGGGAGATGGACATCTTCGAAATGGAGTTCGGCCGTATCGGAGGCCCGCAGCGAGAGCTTGCCCTTTTGGTCTTTGCCGGTAAAGCCCTTGGTGTCGGTGGGCACGATGAAGCCCCGAATCGACTTGGAGTCGTCAATCTCGCCGGTCTTGGCCCACACCACCGCCACGGTCGCCTGCGATCCGTTGGTGATCCACATCTTGGTCCCGTTCAGAACCCAACCGTCCTTGGTTTCCTTCGCGGTGGTAATCATCCCGCCCGGGTTCGAGCCGAAATCGGGCTCGGTCAGACCAAAGCAGCCGATGTCCTTTCCTTGGGCCAGCGTCGGGAGCCACCGTTTGCGCTGCGCCTCCGAACCGAACGCGTAGATCGGGTACATCACGAGGGCACCCTGGACCGACGCGAACGAACGAATCCCGCTGTCGCCCCGCTCGAGTTCCTGCATGATGAGTCCGTAGGCCACATTGCCCAAGCCGGCGCATCCGTATTCCTCGGGCAGGTTCGCGCCGAGGACACCGAGTTCCGCGAGGCCGGGGATCAGTTGCTTGGGGAATTTGCCGGCGACGTAGTACTCGCCGATGATCGGCATCAGGTGCTCATCGACCCAGGCCCGGACGGTGTCCCGAATGGCGCGCTCTTCTTCGGTGAGGAGGGAGTCGATTTGATACAGATCGACTCCGGTAAACTGGGACCCAGCGACACCGACTGACATGGGGCAACCCCTTCTGAAAAAACGAGTTAAGGACGGAAAATAACGTAAGATGGCCAGCCGTGGTAGCCACGGTTTCGCGGCCCTTACCGAATCGCGATGGCCCGCGGTTCGATGGCGACTTCTCTGGCCTTCCGCCGAAACTCCGGGCCGTGATCGACCGGGAGTCCCGACTCGTCCTGCCATTGGTGGACCATCTCGTGGAGGAGGGTGTCGCTCACCGAGGCCCAGCCGTCCCGCCGCAGGTGGCGGCGACTGAGGGCGATGATCGGGCTCCCGATCGACTGGGGTTCGTAGTGGCCCAACTTCCTTCGCATCCGGCCCGAGAGTTCGATCGGAATCGGGGCCAGCAGACCGCCGAACCACCGCGCATTCAAGACGGTGTAGAGGGCCCGCAACTGGGCGATTCGCTCTTCGTCGCCTGGTTCGGGCCGATCGGGGCGGCGAATCCGCCGGGGCGGGCCGTCGGGATGGACTGAGAAGCTCAGAAACACCCGGGCGGCCTCCCGGCGATCCTTCCGCCGCACCCATGGCCTGGCCCATTTGGCAATTGCGGCCACGACCTCAGTCGGTGCCGCTGCATACCCCACATGAACCCGGAGCCCGCTTTGCGGCCTGAATGAGAGCATGACCCGGCGGTTTTGATGGAGCACGATCGGAATCGAAGCCGGCACCCCGAGCGCCCGGAGTTCCAGAACCAAGTCCCGGGGCGTTTCA
The DNA here is from genome assembly GCA_031431925.1 of Gemmatimonadota bacterium. Taxonomy (GTDB): domain Bacteria; phylum Gemmatimonadota; class Gemmatimonadetes; order Gemmatimonadales; family GWC2-71-9; genus SHZU01. Next base: position 28,982 of record JANPEL010000055.1, read on the forward strand.
AAGTCGAGGCCGAGTTGGGCGGTCATCGCTCGGCGGTGCGCGGAAACCGGGCTGGTTCGCCTGGCTGGAAGGTGCGGCGGGCCCGGTCCCAGATGTGATGCCTGATGACGATCGACGAGCCGTCGGTTGTGATGACGTTGAAGGCCGACGGCCGATGCCCGCGGGTCCGGTGGGTGTGAGTGCCCGCGGTGGAGACTACCATCCGGCCCGCCGCCGCCGCACCCTCCTGATGGTCGTGCCCGCACAGCACCAGATCGGCTCCGGTCGAGCGCAGGGCGTCCTCGGCCCATCGCCAGTGAGCCAGGCCCATCCGACGCGAGATCTGACCCCGGAGGACGTTGTGGTGGAGGACGACTACCTGGAGGCCCGCCGGCGCGGCCTGGAACCGGGCGGCGACCCGCTCCACCTCCGAGCGCGGCAAGTGCCCCTTCACGGCCGGATCCCGCCAGAACTTCCAGGTCATCGAGCCGAAGGCCACGCCGTGACTGGTCCGGACGGAGGCAATCACGAGGCCGGGCAACTCGAGCGTCGGCGACAGGTCGTCACCGAAATAGCGGCGATACTTGACTGTTAGGCGGTCGGTGCCGAACAGGCCGAACGGAGTTTCCCACCAGGCCACGTCGTGATTTCCCGGTATCACATGGACCGGCGCCGCCGGGCGAAGCCGTTCCACGAAGGCCAGCGCGCGCTGGAATTCGCCGTGCCGGCCGCGCTGGGTCAGGTCGCCGGAGATGATGATCGCGGTCGGTTCCAGTGTCGGAACCAAGGACTCCAGCACGTTGATCTGCTCCAGATCAACGTCCCGGCCAAAATGCAGATCGGAGAGATGAACGAGGGTCGTCACCCTACCAGACGACCCTGACTCGGTAGGTGAGGGTCGTTTCACCGCGAGCGGGCACCTTGACCCGGAACCGGGTGATCGTGCTCGAGACCTTCTCCGCCGCGACCGAGCTCGAGACGACCGTCCACTCGCCCCCCCGCTGCTCCAGGACATCGACCGAGACGACCGAGTCCTTGGCGTTGGCAATGGTGACGGCGTAGGTGGCCATGGCCACGGTCCGCTTGCCTTCGGGACGGGTCTCGTACGCCGTCTGAAGACGGCGGGCCGTCAGGTCGAAGGCGGTGCCGGCGTCGAGTCGAAGATCCTGGCCGGCCGCGGTATGGCCGATCGAGGATTCGCCAACCAGTTGGGGCCGGCCCGAGGTATCGCGTTCGTAGAGGCGGACGGTCCCGCCCGGCACGGGCCGGTCGCCGAACTCAGTCTTGGCCGGGCGTTTGATGATGTAGGTGACGTTGACCGGTTCGAGCTGCTCGTCGCCGGATTGGGGCAGGCCACCCCAATACGGAAGCTGCCCCCGAACGGTGTAGGTCCGTTCGAGCGGCGCGGTGGCCGGTTCGAACAGGGCCGCCGAGGTCTCGACGCCCGGCACGAACGCCAGCCGGCCCAACAGGGTGTAGAGGTGGGCCTCGCCGACCTGCTGCTCGCCGGCCCCGATGTCCGCCGCCATGGCCATCGACACCTCTCGAGCCTGGTTTCGGAGCGCCTTCGGGGCGGACCCCACGTTGCCGGCCAGCAGTTGCACCTCGACGGAATCGGCCCGGATCGTGCCGACTTGAATGGCCGCGTGCCCCGCCACCCGGGCGGTTCCCCTGCCTAACGTAATGGCATAGACCGCGTTCCAGGACGCCCCGCCGGAGAAGAAGCCCAGACCGAGAGTGGTGCGAGGTTTGTCGCTCTTGATCCCGACCGTCAGGGTGGACTGGAGGGGCACCAGCTCGGCCGGAAACAGCGGGATGCCGGGCGCTTGGAACGTGACCCGCCCATCCTCGAGCCGATACCGCTCGGGATCGACCGCCAGGACGTCGGCCATGGTGAGGGTCGGGGCGCCGTTGGCGCCTCGGGTCGCGAACGCCAGCTGCCGGCCCACGGCCCGGCGAAGGGCGTTGGCCTGATCTTGCGCGGCATCGTATTGAGCGCCCGCAATCGTCACCCCCGAATCGAGGGCAAACAAGGATCCAAGGTCGAACTGGCCCAACAACAGTTGATGGGACGACCCGCCCGCCGGCACCCGAACCGGGAGGGTCCGGCGCTGGAGGACCCGGCCATCGTTATAGATCGTCACACTGGTTTGCGCTTCGGCCACGACGCATCCAACCAACGTGATGACCGCCAAAATGCCCGCTGTCCTCATCGTAACTCCTTGGGTAGGTACTCTTCGAGGATGCGGGAAACGAACCGGCGAACAATGACATACACCAGCAGCACCGAGGCCGCCGCGAAAATTCGTTGGGTCAGGGCGGGGGGCGTCTTCCAGATCAGCCAGGCCGCCAGCAGGACCGCCGCCAGGATGCCGTATCGTTGCCCGGTCCGGGCCGCCTTCCGCCGGCGCTCCTCTTTGCACACGTGGCAATAGTCGCCCCACGCCAATCCCGGCTCGCGCCGGTCACATTGGACGCAGGGAACCGGGTCAGCCGCGAGCCCGAGCCGCGACGTGATCGCCGAATTGTTGAGTCGTAGCATGGCCACCGAGATCCTTGGTCCGGACTTGGTCTTTCACGATGGTATCGACGATCGCCCGCCGAAGCCGGCCGCCGGCCTCGGCCTCGCCAAGATGTTCCATCATCATCGCGGCCGCGAACATCAGCGCCGATGGATTGGCCACACCCTTGCCGGCAATGTCCGGTGCGCTGCCGTGGACGGCTTCGAAGATCGAGGCCGTCGTTCCAATATTGGCGCCCGGCGCCAATCCCAAGCCTCCGACCAAACCGGAGATTTCATCGCTCAGAATGTCGCCGAACAGGTTCGTGGTCACGATGACGTCGAACTGCTCGGGCCGGACCACCAGCTGCATGGCGCAGTTGTCGACGATCATATCGGTGGACTCGACTCGGCCCTGATACTCAGCCGCCACCGCGTGGCCAACCTCCAGAAACAACCCGCTCACCATCTTGAGGATATTGGCTTTGTGGACGATGGTGACCTTCTTCCGCCCGGTCCGGAGCGCGTACTCAAAGGCGTACCGGACGATCCGCTCGCATCCATACCGCGTGGTGACCCCGGTGGTGACGCCGGCCGCGTGGGGATCGTCTTTGGTGGCAATCCAATGCTCGATCCCGGTATAGAATCCTTCGAGATTTTCCCGCACCAACACGATGTCGATGTTGTCGTACCGGCCGGGGAGAATGGTCTTGGCGGGCCGGACGTTGGCAAACAGCTCGAACTCGCGGCGGAGCGCGACGTTCACCGATCGGTAGCCCGGACCCGAGGGGGTCGTGAGCGGCCCCTTCAACGCCACTCGGCGGTGCCGGATGCTCTCCAGGGTGGCTTCGGGCATCGGGGTGCCCGTCGCGGCCACCGCGGCCATCCCGCCAAGCTGGCGGTCCCACGTGAAGGTGACCCCGGTTGCTTCAACCACTTTGACCGTCGCGTCACTGATTTCCGGCCCGATCCCGTCTCCAGGAATCAGGGTCACCTCATACGTCATGGCTCGCCCTCAACCGGGAAGATCGTCGCCACGGCTTTGCCAAGGACCTGGTCGGGCGTGCCACCGCTGCCTTTGGCCATCGATCGCCAGACCACTTTGCCGGTCCGGACGTCCGCCAACAAAACGGCCATGTCGACCGCCAGCGCGCCGGTGCTATCGGACTTGAACACCACCGAGGCGGGAATCATCGCGTAGCGCGACCCGCCCGCCACCGCCAAGAGTCGGCGGAGGTTCGAGCGGAGCGGGTCAGGGACCGAGGATATTCCCCAACTCCGCATGATCGACTGCCCCATCTGGTCGGGGTCCGGCATCAGGCCGCCGGCCCGCCTCGCAATTCGGCGCAATTCCTGAGGCGGAATCCATTTCACTTCAGGCGCCCGGGAGGTGGCCCCTTCGAACAGCACCGAATCGACCCAACGAAGCAGCGCCGGCCGAGCCAGCGCAAAGGTGCCTGGCGGGACCTCGGGTTCGATGAGGAACATGTTGACGGGAACGATGGCGACGCCCTGGCCAGCCACGGCATTGACGACGAGGGGCTGGGTAACCGGCCTCTTCTGGGCGAACACCGACGGGGCGGCGGCCAGCGAAGCAACCACGGCCACGAGGGCGAACACGTTGCAGTTTCTCAACATAGCAGCAGTAATCCTAACGGAGTCGACCTGAAAAGACGACTCCACGCTGCCCGAGGTACACACCGGTGACCGCTATCGCTCCAGCGCCAGACCCCCGTCCACTTGAATGACTTGGCCGGTGACATGCCTGGCCTCATCCGAACAGAGGAACGACACCACATGGGCCACATCTTCGGGCTCGGCCAAGCGGCCCAGCACGGTGCTGGTCTTGGCCCGTTCCAGTACCTCGGGCGGCAGTTGCTGGAGACGCTCCGTACGGACGAACCCGGGCGCCACCGCATTGACATTGATGTTGCTCGGACCAAGCTCAACCGCTGCGGCCCGGGTCAGACCCTCGAGCCCGGACTTGCTGGCGGCGTAACTGGTGACCCCGAACCCCGGCCGGGTGGCCTGATGGGAACTGATATTGACGATTTTACCGTACCGCTGGCGGCGGAAGATCGGGGCAACCGAGGCGATGCAGTTATTGGCCCCGATCAGATTCGTCATGATGACGTCGTTCCAGTCGGTCTCCGTCAGGCGCCATTGGGCACCATCGATCGCAATCCCGGCGTTGTTGACCAAGAAGTGGACGGACCCAAACTTCTCCTTGACGGCGTCGACGAAACGAGCCACGTGCTCCCGATCCCGCACGTCGCAGGTATCGGCCAGCACTCGGGCGCCCATCGAGGCCAGAATCGTTTCGGTCAACAAGGCCATTTCGCGAACGTCCCGGCCCGGCAAGTTGACGAAACAGAACGCCACGTTACAGCCCAGCCGGCCGAATTCGAGCGCAATGGCCCGCCCCAAGCCCGTTGCCCCGCCGGTCACGACGACCGTCTTGCCGGCAAACCCGGGAGCCACCACCGGTTGCTCCAACGCCTCCGGCAAGACCGCCGACCGCGAGCGGCCAACCGCCTGCCAACTAGGTGATTTCCCGAAATCCGAAAAGGGCATCTGGCGCGAAGCTATCGGCCGCCGCCCCATCCCGCAAGCTCAACCCTCGCGCGCCGAGCCGAGTGCCGAGCGCCGAGCGCCGAGCGCCAAGACCGACATCCCGGCCGCCACGAGGAGGGCCAGTCCTCCGCCGAACGCCTGGTAGAGCCATCCATACCCGAGGCCGAAGATCAGCGCGCCGACCCCCACCATGGCCTGGTAGGTTCCAAAGGCGCGACCCCGCCGGCTCGGCGTGGCCCGGGCCACCGCCGCCCGCTCGGCCGGCTCCAGGAAGCCGGCGGCCAGGCCGTGGGACAGGAACAGGCCGACGGCCAACGTCGGGCTGAGGTCGCGGGACAATCCGAACGCCGTCGCGGCATAGGCCGCCGTGCCGAGGACCAGCGACGGACCGACGCCGACCCGGTCGGCCAGCCACCCTGAAGGGTAGGAGGCGGCGCTCTTGACGATATGGAGCACCGCCCACACCAACGGCACCCCGGCGACTGGCAAGCCCAGATCCTGGATCCGAAGCAGGATCAACGCTTCTGGCAGGCGGACCGCGGCCAGCAGCGCCAACCCCGCCAACCGACCTCTCGGCACGGTGGACGAGTCGTCGTCGGGGGCGGACGGAGCCGGCTCGGCTGCGATCGTGGTCCGGGCCCGCCAGAGCACCAGGGTCAGCACGCCAAGCGCCGCGATTCCCGGAATCAGGCTCGCGCCTAACACCTCCCGGACCGGAACGCCCCGCCGCAGCAGTTCGAACGCCATCAGCGATCCGAGCACGGCCCCGAGATGGTCGGCGGTCCGATGGAGGCCAAAGGCGCGGCCGTGCATCGCGCGAGGAGTGGCATCGGCAATCAAGGCATCCCGGCCGGGCGATCGAAGACCCTTCCCCATCCGGTCGAGCATTCGGACGCCGATGACCTGCCAGGCGGCGGAGGTGACCGCCATGAGCGGCCGGAGCACGGTGGCCACGGCGTAGCCGGCCCAGACCAAGGGGAGGCGCCAGCGGCCCCGGTCGGCCAGCGGGCCGCTCCACCACCGGATGACGGACGACGCCAGGTCGGCCGCGCCGTCCAAGGCCCCCAGGGCCACCGGACCGGCGCCTAACGTGCCGGTCAGGAACGCCGGCAGCAGCGGATAGACCATTTCGCTGGCAAAGTCATTGAGGAGCGAGACCGCCGCCAGACCTTTGACCGTGGCGGGGACCCGGGGGGTGTCAGGCATCGGCACCGAGCGCCCAGGCGGCCAACGCCGGGTGGAACAGGCCCCGTGCCGTGGCCACGGCGATCAGATCGGGAGGGGCCGCGTCGCGGGCTCGGGCAACGGCCTGCCACTCGGCGGCAAGGAGGACGGTTCCGACCGATTCGAGCGGTGCCACCACCACCCGGCGGACCTGTTCGCGCCGGCTCTGGAGCCGGTCGGTCAGCTTGGCCACACCCTCAGCAGCGCCGATCCGGCCAAGTTGGATGGCCAAATCGAGCCCGGCGATGACCAGAGCGACATGGCGCTCACCGGCCGAGCGATGGCCGGAGAAGAGATCCATGGCTGAGAGCCATTCCGGCGCCGCGAGCCGGCGGCGAATTTCGCGGGGCTCGGCCGCGGCCGCCACCCGGGCCCCGCTGCCGGCGGCCGCGACGACGGACCGTCCGGTCTCGAGATCGGCCGCTGAGGACTCGACCAGGGCAATCAGCCGGCGTTCCGCCTGGGCCGCGGTCATTTCGAGCTTGAATTCGTGATGGAGGTGCCAGGTGACCTGGTCTTCGCCTAACGCGCCGGCATCGGCGGCCCCGTCGACCCCCGCATCGTGCCGGAGGAAGGTCTCCAGCCCCGCCAGAGCCTCGGCGGCCGCCGGGTGGGTGACCGCCGGGCGGAGCTCGGTCAACAATTCGAGGGCCACGTGGAGGTTGCCGATCGACGGCTTCGACACCGTCCCGCGAAGCGCGGCCGCCCAAGCGGGAATGGCCTCGAGCATGGCCTGATCGTCGGGCCGGGCGACGACGATGGCGGCCAGCCGGTCGAGCCACAACGCCGGACTGCGCCGGTCGGGGCGATCGTGCTCGACTCGCCGGAGCCGGACCCGGATGGCGTCAATCAAGATCGTGCGGTCGACTTCCTCGTCCAGCGAGTCGAGCTCGAGTTCCTCGACCGCGTGCGCCAGCGAGCGAAACGCTGCCGCGTGCTGCGTGAGGGTCTGGTCGTCAAGCGAGGCCAGCACCGGGGCCGGGCCGAACCGGTCGGTCCGGCTCGCTTCGACCCCGTCGAAGTGGTGCCAGAGGTCGAGAAACGAGAGGGCCAGTTCGGGCAATAACGGCATCCGCGTTATGCGCCCGTGATTTCCGAGTCGTCCGCGACGCTGAGTGACCCCGAGAACCCCTTCACGGTGACCCGGTTGCCGAGCATCGAATGACGGAGCGTCGTGTCGGTGATAATGCTCTGCTGCCCGATCAGCGTGTGCGACAAGGTTGAATTGGTGATGACGGTGCCCTTCTCGACCGTGACGTTCGGACCGATCGTCGATCCGGTAATCGAGACGCCCTCTTCGATCAGCACCGGGTCAATGAAGGTCACCCCCGGAAAGGCGCCTCGGCGGGCCGCCCCTTTTTCGAGGAGGATTTGATTGGTCTCGAGGAAGGCGTCGAGCTTCCCGCAATCGTACCACCCGCCCACTTCGGCGGTCAGAATCTTCTTGCCGTGCTCGATCATCCATTGGAAGGCGTCCGTCAGGTAGAACTCGCCCTTGTTGGCGGGTGCCGCCAGAGTGTGGTCAATGCCGTTCCAGAGGGCTTCGACGTTCTTGATATAATAGAGCCCGATGTTGGCGAGCTTGGAAATCGGCGTCGTCGGTTTCTCGACGATCTTCGTCATGTAGCCGTCGGCATCGGTCACCACCACACCGAACCGTTGATAATCCTCGACCTCTTTGGCCCAAATGATCCCGTCGGCGGTGGCCCGGTTGATCAGGGTCAGGTCGGCCTCGAAGACGGTGTCGACGAAGATGACCAGGATCGGCTCATGGACGAACGGCCGGGCCAAGTTGACGGCGCCCGCGGTCCCGTCCTGGACCTGCTGCTCGATATACCGGCACGGCACGCCGTAGCGGCCGGTCGCGTAGGCCTCGACCTGCTCTTTGAGGTGGCCGGTGATGAAGATGATCTCGGAGACGTCGAGTCCCTTGATCCGGTCCATGACCCAATCCATGACCGGGCGACCGGCCACCTTGAGCATGGGCTTCGGGACCAGGTGCGAATGGGGACGGACCCGGGTCCCCTTGCCGGCCAGCGGTATGATGACTTGCACGGTCAGGTTCTCCCGTAGCGATCGGTGAGGCGGACGAGATCGTCCAACTCGGGGGTCGAGGCCTCGAGCACATCGGAGTCCTGGATGGCCTCGATTTGGTGAATCAACTTGGCCGGGATGTGGAACGACTCGCCGGCGCGAAAGGGTCGGTCGGTCATGCCCGAACCAGCCACCTGGGTCCGCAAGATGAGTTCGCCCCGGAGGACATACATCGTTTCATCCTTGACGTTGTGGTACTGGCAGCTCATGACTTGCCCGGCGTTCACGTGCAGGATCTTCCCGACGTAGCGGTCGGTCCGGGCCCAAATCACTTCATACCCCCAAGGTTTTTCGACCCGATAGGGTATTTCACTCATGAAGCCTCCAAAGGATGAAACTCGAACGCGGAAGGCGAGGCAATGCACTCCCTGACGCAGACCCCGCAGCCGACACAGCCCTCGCGCCGGAGCACCGGATGGCCGGCCTCATCTTGCCCTAACGCCCGTTCGCCGATCGGGCAGGCATCCACACACACCCGGCACGGACTCCCCTCGAACGTGACGCACCGTTCCGGAATCAGAGCCACCGTGCCAAGCCGGTAGTCCGTCCACCCGTTGGCCGGCCGGGTCAGCGCCCCGGTGGGGCAGGCCTGGACGCAAGGCATATCCACGCACGCCACGCAGGGCTGGCTCGTCGGCTCGAGGTAGGGCGTGCCGGCCGCCAGCCCGCCCGAGGCCGGCACCGTCAGAATCGCGTGGACCGGACACACCGGGGAGCACGCCCCGCACCGGGTGCAGGCGGCCAGGAACCCGACTTCGGGCATCGCGCCGGGCGGCCGGGTGTACCGGCTCTGAATGATCCGCTCTTCGGTTCGCTCGACCAAACCTCGGAGCCATTCCCCGAAGCTGTCGCGAATCACGGCCCGCCGGTCGCCCGACTTATCCCAGGGCTTCACTGGCGATAAATCGGAAAGACACCGTCGCCGAGGCGCTGAAGCAACCCGCTGAGCAGCATCCCGATCCGCGGCTTGCCCGGGCCCTGATCGGTTGGATTCCTGGGATCATCGGTCGGGGCGGTGTTGAACACGGCGATGACCCCGGCCTTGGACACGGGATCGATGTAAAAGAACGACCGGAACGCCTTCTGGCTCCCGGTATGCCCGACCAAATTGAGACCCTTCCGCTCCAGCAGAAAATAGGCCAAGCCGATCGACCCGCCCTCAGGGCCGCCTAACGGAAGCACCGGCTTCCACATTTCCTCCAGCGATGCCCGCGCCAAGACCCCTCGGCCGGCCGCCGGCACCCCGGGGGCTCCGACCAGGAACTGGAGATACCTGACCAGATCCGTAATCGGGGCATTGAGCCCGCCGTTGGACACGGTAATACCGGTGTCGAAATCGAGGCCGCCGGCCACCGGGCCGGCGGCGCCGACCTCGTAGTTGTTGGAGCGGAACGGCAGCAGATGGTACGGCGTGAGATCGAAGTAGCTCGCCGACATGCCGAGTGGCCGGAAGAGGTTCTTCTCGACGTAGGTCTCGTAGTCCTCGCCGGTCAGCGTCTCGATGGTCCGGCCGAGGAAAATCACACCCGGATTCGAATAGCTGTATTTCGTTCCCGGTTGAAAAAGGATTTCGGTGTACGGCATCATCGCCACCAGTTGCGACCAGGCGGCCGGCTCGTGCGGATGCCAGGGCTTGTCGCCGCCCCACGGCCACGTCCCGTTTCGGAAGCCGGCGGAATGGGACATCAGCATCCGGAGGGTAATCGCCTCCATCGGGCCGAACGGATTGTGGACCGCCCGCAACTCGGGGACGTATTTGAGCGCCGGATCATCGAGCCCGAGCCGGCCCCGGTCGCGGAGTTGCATCACCGCGATGGAGGTGAAGGTTTTGGTGATCGACGCCCAGTGGTAAATCGTCCGCTCGTCAACCGCCCGGTTGGTGGCCAAATCGGCCAGCCCATGGAACTCCTGGGCCAACACGGTATCACCGTGGAAGAAGACCATGCTGCCCCCCACCACGCCCTCGCCCTTGAGGGTCTGGTGGAAAAACTCTTTGACCGGAGTCCACGCCGGCCCGAATCGATCCCGGGTTTGCTGCCCGTACCCGGTCGTCGGGACGAGGCCGGCGATCAGCACGACCGCCAGTGCGGTTTGTCGGAACGAATGGCCGGTCATCATGGGGCCAGAATCTAACCGATGGCCCCTTGGTTCCGCCTCTAGCCCTTGATTAGGATTCTCCCCCCGGCTTGCCGGCACCCGTACTTGATCCCCGGAGCCCGGCATGGTGTTGGTCGCGGTGGCGCTGCTGATCCAATTGCCGGACACGCTCGCGGGCTCCACCCCTCGGGCGGATCTGGTGCACCGGAATGGCCGGATCCCGCCCTCGGTCACCGCCATCCCCGCCCCCGTTGCACCCCGGATCGATGGCCGAATCGACGAGGCCTGGTGGCAACTCGCCGTCCCCGCCACCGACTTCCGGCGGGACGTGCCGGCCGACGGCAACCCCGCCTCCGAGGGCTCCGAGGTCCGGGTGGCCTACGATCGCGATGCCCTCTATATCGGGGCCCGCCTCTACCACCGGGACCCCACCGCGATTTCCCGGCGGCTCAACCGCCGCGACTCGTTCTCGGTGTTCAACGACGTCTTCTTCGTCATGATCGACTCCTATCATGATCACCGAACCGCCTTCGTTTTTGGCGTGACGCCGGCGGGGGAACAGCGCGATATGCTGACGACCTCGGATGGCGGGAACCGCGACGCCTCGTGGGATCCGGTCTGGGAAACCACGACGGTGATCGATTCGTTAGGCTGGACCGCCGAGATGCGGATCCCGTTTTCCCAACTCCGCTTCCCGCCCGGCGCCGAGCAGACCTGGGGGATCCAGTTCCGCCGGGACATCCGGGCCGCCGGCGAGGCCGTGGACTGGTCGTGGACCCCGCGAACCGAGTCGGGCCAGGCCTCGAAGTGGGGTCACCTCTTCGGCCTCCGGAACATCCCGGCTCCGCGCCGCCTCGAAGTGCTCCCCTATTCAGTGAGCCAAGCTCGTTTTACCGAGGGCGCCAACCGGAGGAGCCCATTCAACGACGGCAGCGTCGGATCGCTGGCCGGCGGGCTCGACCTCAAGTACGGCCTGACCAGCGACCTGACCCTCGACGCCACGATCAATCCCGATTTTGGCCAAGTCGAGGCCGACCCATCGGTCGTCAATCTGACGGCGTTCGAGACCTTCTTTGAGGAACGGCGGCCGTTTTTCGTCGAGGGCGCCGGGATTTTGGACTTCGGGGTCCGCGACCAAGGCGTCAACTTCTACTACTCGCGGCGGATTGGCCGGCGGCCGAGTCTGTCGGCCGACGGGGCAGCCGATTTCGTCGATCAGCCGACTGCCACTTCAATTCTCGGCGCCGGAAAGCTCACCGGGCGAACCCGATCGGGCTGGTCGATCGGCGCCATTGCCGCGATAACCGGCCGGGAATCCGCCCGGTTAGCCAACGCGACCGGCACCAGCTTGGCCAATCAACCCCTCGAGCCGCTGGCGGGCTACGGGATCTTTCGCCTCCGGCGCGACTTCCGGGGCGGGGGCAGCGGGATCGGGATGCTGGCGACCGCCGTGGCCCGCGACCTCAGTGACCCTTCATTCCGGGCGCTCCGGTCCAGCGCGGTCGTTGGAGGAGTCGATTTCTTCCACCGCTTCGGGCACAACGGCTTCGAGGTCCGAGGCGGAATCGGCGGCTCGCTGATTCGCGGAGACACCGCCGCGATCAACCAAGCCCAACTGTCGTCGACTCGCTATTTCCAGCGGCCCGATCGGGCCGAGGTCCGCTATGACCCCACTCGCCGCTCGCTGGCCGGCCTCGGCGGGGAACTCAACGTCGGGAAGATCGGCGGCCAGTGGCTCTACTCCTTCGGGACCACCTTCGTGTCGCCGGGACTCGAGTTGAACGACGCTGGGTTCCAGACCCAGGCCGATCGGATCAGCTTCTCCGGCCGCGTCAATCGTCGGTGGATCAAACCAAGTGCGTACTTCCGGAGCTTCGACCTCAGTTGGAACACGTTCCAGGCCCTCAACTTCGAGGGGATCAACATCCGGCGGAACTTTGAGATGAGCGCCAATGGCGAGTTTCTCGGATTTGGCGGCTTCCGGCTCAACCTGGACCGGAATCCAGAATCGTTCGACGATCGGGCCACTCGGGGCGGTCCCCTGATCAAACGGCCCTCGCAATGGGGCGTGTCCGGCAATGTCCGAAGCGATGGTCGCCGCACGGTGTCCGGCAGCATCGGCATGGGGTACGAGTGGGACGAGGCTGGGCGGTGGTCGGCCCGGATCGGTCCTGACATCACGATTCGGTCCCGGGGCGCCCTCTCGATCTCCTTCAACCCGGGCTACACCCGGTCGCACGAGGCCTCCTTCTATGTCGGTCAGAGCCTCGATCCCGCGGCCGCCGCCACCTTCGGGAACCGCTATCTCTTTGCCCAACTCGACCAGCACACCCTGAGCCTGACGACCCGCGTCAATCTGCTGCTCTCACCCGAGCTCTCGGTTCAATTCTACGCGCAGCCGTTCGTGGCCACCGGGGACTACCGCGGCTTCCAGCACCTGAACGCGCCCCGCACCTTCAGGTTCACCCGGTATGGGAGCGGCGCCTCGACGCTTGGATACAACCCCGCCGACTCCACCTACACGGCCGACGCTGATGGACCCGGTGCGGCGGTCCCCATCGTCTTCAGCGAGCCCGATTTCCGGGTCCGGTCCCTTCGGAGTAACTTGGTGGTGCGGTGGGAATACCGGCCCGGTTCGACGATTTTCGTGGTGTGGAACCAGAACCGGGCTTTTCGGGCCACCGACCCGCGGTTCCGGGCACTGAGCGATCTAGGTGACATCTGGAACGACGACCAGCAGAACGTCTTCCTGATCAAAGCCAACTACTATTTTTCCCTGTGATTGCATGCTGATCGTCCTCGGGCTCCTGATTCAGATCGGGGTACCTCCAACCGACTCGGGCCTGGTCCATCGCAACGGCCGGATTCCCCGGTCGATCACGGCTGTTCGGACCGACGCGCCGCCAACGATTGACGGCCGATTGGACGATGCCATCTGGGCCCGGATTACCCCTGAGAAAGGATTCCGGCGGGATGTCCCGAGCGACGGAAACCCGGCCACCCAAGACACTGACGTCCAGATCGCCTACGACCAGAATGCGCTCTACATCGGGGCCCGGCTCCACGACGACCAGCCCGGCACCATCTCCCGGCGCCTGAACCGGCGCGACTCGTTCGGCGCTTTCAACGATGTGTTCTTCATCTTGCTCGATTCGTACCACGACCACCGGACGACCTTCGTCTTCGGAGTCACCGCCGCCGGAGAACGCCGGGACGCCCTCTCGACCGAAGATGGCAACGGCGGGCTCGACGGCGGATATGATCCGGTGTGGGCGGCCGCAACCAGCATCGACTCGTTAGGCTGGGTTGCCGAGATGCGGATTCCCTTCTCACAGCTCCGGTTTTCCGGAGCGGCCACCCAGGTTTGGGGGATCCAGTTGCGGCGGGACAACGTCCGCGCCGGCGAGGCGGTTGACTGGCAATGGTCGTCGAAAGCCGAACCGGGCCAGGCGTCGAAGTTCGGCCACCTACTCGGCCTGACCGACATTCCGGCTCCGAAGCGGCTCGAGTTCCTTCCCTACACGTCGAGCCAAGCCCAGTTTACCCAGGGCATCGCGTCCGGCAATCCGTTCAACGACGGCCGGACCGGATCGGTCACCGGCGGCCTCGATGCCAAGTACGGCCTGACCAGCGACCTGACCCTGAACGCCACCATCAACCCGGATTTCGGCCAAGTCGAGGCCGATCCGTCGGTCGTCAACCTGACCGCCTTCGAAACCTTCTTCGAGGAACGGCGGCCGTTCTTCGTCGAGGGGTCCAATATCTTTGGATTCAACACCGGATTTGGACGGGACCAGCTGTTCTATTCCCGGCGAATTGGCCGGAGCCCCGGCCAGTCGGCGTTAGGCCGAGCGGCGTTCGTGGACGAGCCCGGCAGCTCGTCGATCTTGGGTGCGGTCAAGTTGTCAGGCCGGACCAAATCCGGTTGGTCGATCGGGATCCTCGACGCCGTGACCGGCCGGGAGGAGGCCCGGCTCGCCAATCCGGGCGATCCGGTCACCACCACGCCGATCGAGCCAGGGGCCAATTACGGCGTCGTCCGCCTCAAGCGCGACGTGGCCGGGGGATCGAGCGGCTATGGATTCATGGGCACCGCGGTCAACCGGGGCGGGACGGCCGCCGAGTTTCCGGGGCTGACCAAGTCGGCGTACGTCGGGGCCGCGGACTTCTTCCATCGCTGGAAGCAGAACTCCCGCCAGATCAGCGGATCCGTCGGCTTCTCCCGGATTGCCGGGCCGAACCAGGCCATTGCCGGAGCCCAGCTCTCGTCCGCCCGCTATTACCAACGCCCGGATCAGGACTACGTGTCGTTCGACCCGACCGCCACGACGATGGCCGGGACCAACGGGCAGCTGTTGCTCGAAAAACTCGGTGGGGACTGGGTCTATCAGATCGGCGGGAACTTTACCTCGCCGGGGTTCGAGTTGAACGATGCAGGATTCCAGCAGGAGGCCGATCGAATCCGGATTGGCGGACTCCTCACCCGTCAATGGGTTAGCCCCGGGAAATTGGGGCGGTCGGGGTCACTCACCTTCCAGGCTAACCAACTCTACAATTTCGGCGGAGTCCGGCTGGCGCCCCAGGCCGGCGTCGGAACGGTCTTGAGCCTCCATAACTTCCATACCATCTACCTGAATTTCGACTATCGCTTCCAGGGGCTCGACGATCGGACCACCCGGGGCGGTCCCCTGATCGAGACCCCGAGCAATTTCCGGGGCAGTCTCCACTACTC
Source organism: Gemmatimonadota bacterium (assembly GCA_031431925.1). Classification (GTDB taxonomy): domain Bacteria; phylum Gemmatimonadota; class Gemmatimonadetes; order Gemmatimonadales; family GWC2-71-9; genus SHZU01. The sequence continues at coordinate 44,182 of JANPEL010000055.1, forward strand.
CACCGATAGTCGCAAGGCCGTTTCGACGACCGCCGGGACCTCGATCGCCATTGATGATGACCGGTCCTCAAGCGCCAGTGTCTTTGCGCAAATCAACGTCCAGAACCAAGGCCGGATCACCTTCCAGATTACGCCCAGCTACCAGCGATCCCGGCAAAAGGCCTTCTACCTCGGACAATACGCCGACCCGACCGCGAGCGCGACGTTCGGCAACCGGTACCTCTTCGCCCCGCTCGACCAAGATGTGCTGAGCGTCAGCACTCGACTCAACTACTACTTCACTCCGGCGCTCTCGCTCCAGTTGTATGCCCAGCCGTTCGTGGCCACCGGCGATTTCCGATCGCCCCGGTCGCTGGTGCAGCCGCGAAGCTACGGATTCCGGACCTACGGCACCGGCGGTTCGACCATCGCGACCGACCCGGCCACCGGCGCCACCACGGTCGACGCCGACGGCGCCGGACCCGCGCCCTCGAATACCTACGGGAATCAGGATTTTCGGATCCGGTCGATTCGGAGCAACTTGGTGCTCCGGTGGGAGTACCGGCCGGGGTCGACCTTGTTCCTGGTCTGGAATCAGAGCCGGTTCAACTTCGGGAGCGATCCGAGGTTCCGGCCCTTCCGGGATCTCGGGGACATCTTCTCCGACGACATGCAAAACGTTCTGCTGGTCAAGGCGAACTACTATTTCTCGTTCTAGTCCACTTCAACTCGACGGGATCTCGCTCACCAGGCCCAGGAAGAGGATCGTGCCGGACAACCGCTCCCGGATCGCGACCAGGAACGGCCGGTCGACCCGGAAGGTGACCACCTGGGGCAGGCTGGTCGGGCCAACGCCCACCGCGGTGGCCGCCGCCGCTTCGGTCCCTTCCTCGTCGATGGCCACGAACGTCTTATGCTCGACCCGGGTGATGACCAACCCGTCATTGGCGATCCCGGTCAGATCGGCCCGATCGGAGAACGCTTGGCCCATCCCGAGTGCGATGAGATCCTGCCCGAGGGACCGTTTATAGTCGAACGTGATCTTCGGGAAGAAGAGATCGATTTTGGAGGAATGGAACCCGGCCGCCGCGGTCGCAAAGTCCGCAGCCCTCAACCGGCTCGCCAAACTCGCGGCCGTGGTCCCCTCCTTCGGAAGGATGACCGTCATCGCATGGGCGCCGGCCCCGTACCAGAGCTCTGTCATTTCGAAATCGGGGCCCCGGAAGTAGGGCAGATCGTCCTGGCGGTGCATGAATGGAACCGTCTGAGACGCCCCAACCGCCCGTTGGAACGAAGCCGGCGCGGTTTCGCCCTTCTTGAACTGGGTTCGCCAGAGACCCTTGAAGTAGATCGCGTTGACGGCAAAGAGAACCTCGTCGCTGCTGATCGAGCTCAAGATCTTCGGAATCTTGCCCTTGGTCTTCTGGCTGACCCAGTTGTTGATGGCATCGAGCGCGGCCGGCGAACCGAAGTCGAGCGATTGCGCCTCGGCGTCGAAAAACTGCCTCGCATCGGCGAGGAACGGGGCCAAGATCAGATACCCCCGGCGGGTCCAGATCGAGTTCGCGATGGTGAATTGAACCTGTGGATCAAGACTCGCCAGCAGGGCGATCAGACTCCGGTAGCCCTCATTGATGTCCGCCTGCGGCGTCGTGCCGAAACCGAGGGTCGCGGCCATCGCCTCGCGGGTCTCGCCGCGGGCGCCATTCATGACCATGCCGAGCGCCATCGACACCGAGAGCGGCGACAGCAAGATGTTCGTCCCCGGCTCCGCGGCCGTGGCCTTGCCGAGGAGGTCGAAGGCAAAGCGGTTCGAGGCACCGATGGCGGTGACTTCGGCCCCCGACAGCGCCCGGGGCAGCCGCTCGAGCAACGGGGGCGCGCCATTGGGTTCTGGATCGGTTGGGCCGGCGCATGCCGCGGCGAGGAAAAGCGTGAGTACGAGCGGGGCCTTCATGGGGTCATCCTCCGAGGGGAAACGCCGAGCCACGATCCTAGTACCCGAGGATCGTGGCCAGCGTCACTCCCGCGGGCCTTATTTGAGCCAGTAGTCGAACCACTGCCGGAGCCGGCCCAGCCGGTCAACGAGCAACCACGGCTCACCGGTCCGGGACAAATCATGAGTCGATCGGGGATACCGGATGAACTCGACCGGCACCTTCTGCTTCTGCAACGCCATGAACCACTGCTCGGCATCGGCCATCGGGGTGCGGTGGTCCTCTTCCGATTGAACGATCAACGTCGGCGTTCGGACCTTGTTGACATGCCGCATCGGTGACAATGAGTCATAGAGGGCCGGTCGCTCCCACGGCATGCCATAGAACTCGAACTCGGTCAGCCCCGGCACGTCCGACACTCCCCACCACGACCACCAATTGCTGATCATCCGGTCGGCCTGGGCCGCCTTGAACCGGTTGGTCCGAGTGGTGATCCAGGCCGTCATGAAGCCGCCGTACGAACCCCCGGTGACGCCCATCTTGGTCGAATCGACGTCGGGCCGGGCCGCGGCAATGTCCACCGCCTTCATCAGGTCCTGGTAGTCTTCGAGCCCCCACCGACCCCGGGTCGAATAGGTGAATTCGGCCCCATACCCGCTCGACCCGCGTGGATTGGTAAACAACACCCACTTGCCGGACCCGGTGATGTTGTGAAACTCGTCAAACCAATTCTCGCCATAGGCGCTGTGCGGGCCCCCGTGGATGTAGAACACCAATGGGTATTTCCGGCCCGGCTGATAGCCAAACGGCTTCTGGAGCCAGCCCTCAATCTCGACTCCGCCGACGCTCTTGTAGGTGAACCGCTCGGCGTCCGGCCAGACAATTTCCGTGTTGAGTTTGCCGTTGAAGTCGGTGACCTTGCGCTCGCCGGTCCCGTTCCCGGACGCCAGGTACAGCTCGGTCGGCGACGTGATCGAGGTCGCGACATACGCCATGACCTGGCCCGCCCGATCGATATCGGCGCCGGGAATCCGCCGGCGGCCCGAGACGATTTCCTGCCGCGCCCGAGTGTCGGGGTTCACCGTGAAGACGGCGTCCCGCCCGCCGATCGAGGCCCCCATCAGGATCTGGCCGCTCGGCAGCCATTCGAACCAGTTCGGCTCATACACCCAGTCGCCCAGCAAATTGACCGGGGTACCGCCGGAGGCGGGGATGACCCAGATCCGTTGGGCCCCGGTCCGGCCAACCTGCGACCCGTACGCCAACCGCGATCCATCCGGCGACCACTCAAGACCGCCCTCGGTGCCAGCGCCGGTCGTTAGGCGGCGAGGCTCGCCCCCGGAGGCCGGGATCACGAACACATCGCCATCGTTCCGGGGTGCCTCGGACAGTTTCGGGTCGTACTTGGCGCGTCGGACTGAATCCTGTTCCGCTTGAGCCAGTGAATCCGACCGAAGCTTCGAGTCAGCCACGAAGGCAATCCACTGCCCGTCCGGAGAAATCGTCACCTCCCGGTGGCTGTAAACCGCCGTGGTGAGCTGGCGCTTGGCGCCCCCGTCCACCGGCCGAACCCAGATTTGGACCTGGTTCCACCGGGGGGCCTGCTTCGGAGCCGGAATGAACCCTGGGCCGTTGAACTTGTAGCCCAGATCGATAATGTGCCGGCCGTCAAACCGGGCCGGATCCACCGGGGCGGTCACGGCCCGATGGGGCGGCCGCGCCATGGCCGGCGTCTTCTCATAGGGGTCCTTGGCGCCTGAATCGGCCTTCCATTCCAGGGTATCGGCCCAGGCCACGGTCCGGCCGTCCTTCGTGTACGAGCCGTTCGGTAAGCTGTCGACCTCGAAGGCCTCACCGGCCGGACGATCAATGCGGAGGCCCCAGGTGCGGGCCTTGCTGGTGGGCCGAGTCGAGGTAAACAGCAGCATCTTGCCGTCCGGCGACCACCGCGCCCCGGAGCTCTCTACGCTGGGCGAGGTCATCCGGATCGGCTCACCGCCGGTGGTGCCCACCATCCAGACCTCGGAATGCCGCTTGTTGTCGGCTTCCCGCACGGTGGTGGTGGTAAACGCCACCCACTTCCCGTCCGGCGACACCGCCGGACCCGACAGCGTCGTCAACCGATACCAATCCTTCGGCGTAAAGGCCCGCCCCTGGGCCATCGCCTCGACGCCCTGCCCAACTACGAAGATCAGGGTCGCGCCAACCATTCGTCTCATCATAGCCACCTCTAGAACGTGGGACTGAACCCGATGGTCCATCGAAATCGGAATGAGCCGTCGTCATCCGCCCCGCCAATGGCCCGGTCGGGATGGGAGACGTACAGCGGAAAATCGAATCGCGTCACAAACGTAGTCTGGCCGATCCGATGGGTGAACCGGACCCCGACACCCCCGTCGCCCACGATCCGGCCGGCACCGTTGTAGGAGAAGAACCGGTTGGTAAACGCCAGGTCGCCGAACAGGGCCAGCCGGGTGTCTCGAAACAGCGCGGCTCGAGGGCGCGCGAGTACCGACCGGTCGGCTTCGACATTGATCGCGGCGAGCCGGGTCACCGCGACATCCCGGGCCATGCCGCGAACGTTCGCGCCGCCCGGCGTGTGGAAATGGACATCGTCCGTCAACAGCGCCGCCCGGGAGCGGACGAAGGGATTGCCGAGTTGCTGGTAGGGATCAGCACCCGAGAGGAAGAACCAGCGCTGCCGCACCGGATCGGAATCCTTGCCCTCGACGAGCCCGCCGAACACTCGGATCCCAAGGGCCCCGCGGTTCCCGAGCGGACGCTTGGCCGTTGCCTCGGCCGAGAACCTGAGATAGGGCTGGACATCGTAGCGGGCGTCGGCGTCGAACCCGGTGCCCCGATTCCGGTATTCGACTCCGCCCGCCGTCGTCACCGAACCCGCCATGGCCCAGACGCCCCGCCGCGCCGAAGACCGGATCCACCACGCGCCCTCCACGGTGCCGGCGTTATCGTAGAGCGCCCGATCGAGGTAGTCGGCGTCGTAGGTGGCAAGCCACCGGACCGAGGCTCCCTTGAACGTAGTCGGCCCGAAGCCGAGGTGGCCCTTGGTCTGTTGCTCAACGGAAACAGCGGCCCCTTGTCGCCCCTCGAGGTGGTGGACCTCGAGCTGGGTCGAGAGCCGGGGCCGGTACGCCCAGGTCGGGTTCTTGACCCGAAAGAGCCAGTGATCGGCGGTGCCGTCACGACAGCAATCCTTGGTGGCGACGGTATGCTGATACGTCACTTGGTTGAAGCGGCCGAGATAGTTGCTCCGGCTTCGAGCGCCGAGCATCACGCCGCCGGCCTCGCTATACCACACCAGGGGGGCGAGGGCGTCGGCCGTTCGGTCGCGATAGGTCCGAGTCGAGAAGAACCGGTCGAGATAGACCGCCCGGCGCCCATTGAAACCGCCCCAGCCAAGCCACCCCCGAGTCTTCCGGTTGTTGGTCATGTTCCAGTCGTGCGATCGGGTTCGGGGATCGATCACGACCTCCTTGGGCTTGCCTCGGGTCACCAGCTCGACCCAGGTTCGCTCGGCCGCCCCTTCGACCCGAACCGCGGCGGAATCGGACTTCGACCGGACCACCACATCGACTGGGAAGACGCCGGACTCGTTGCGGCGGACCTCGACCCGCGACACCCACTTCCCGTCATCCCGCCGCTTGGAGCGGACCCGGCCCACCCCATAATCATAGAGCGTGGTCCCATGGAGCCATTGGCCGAAGAACCCGGCCAAGTCCCGCTTCGACACCTCCTCGGCCACCTGCCGGAAGGCCCCCTCATCGACGTGTTTGAGTTTCCACCGGTCGTAGTAGGTTCGGAGAATTTGCTTCATCACGGCCGGCCCGACGATTTCGCGGAGCTGGTGGAAGAACAACTCGCCCCGGGAGTAGATCATCGTGTTGTAGGTGAGGAAATCCCGGTACTCATTGCTGACGTAGCTGGTCGGCTCGGACCAGCCATCAAGGTCGAAGTCGAGGATGCCTCGCTCAAGGGCCCGGTACTCGTCGAACTCATCCTCGGGTCCCCGCTTCCCTCGCTCCTCAAAGAACCACGCGGTTTGAAAACTGGTGAATCCCTCGTCGAGAAAACCCTCTTTCCATTCGTTGTTGGCGAGGATTCCCATCAGATAGTTGTGCCCGCCCTCGTGGAGAATCAGTTCCTGGCTGGCCGAACCGTTATGCATCATCATCGGGAACTCGGTGCCCCCGCCCTCGATCCGATGGACGTTGGTCATCTGGGGCCAGGGGTACTTGCCGAACACCGAATCGAGCCATTCGAGCATGACCTCGGTGCGCTTGACCGCGACGGTGCCGCCCCAGGTCTTTTCGTCTCCCGGCTGATAGAGGGTGTGGACCGTGACGTCGCCCCAATGGCCGCCTTCGTAGCGATAGTCCGGCCGCATCGAGATCGCGAAGTGATGGACTTGCTCGGCGCGCCAGACAATGGTTTTCCGGCCAGGGCCTTTCGGCCGACAGGCAACCACAGAGTCAACCGGCGACGCCGTCGCATAGAACCCCCGCCGATACTCGACCGGGCGGTCGGGGTGCTGATTTGCCCGTTCCCAGCCAGGATCGCCGCAAAGTGGGACGCCGGTGGCGCCGATGACTTGGTCGTCCGGCACGTCGAGCGCTACGGTGAAGTCGCCGAAGTCGCCGTAGAATTCACCGGCCGG
>JANPEL010000056.1:0-10773 GCA_031431925.1 Gemmatimonadota bacterium
CTCATGCCGTGAACTCCGTGGACCGGTCGTCGATTTGGGTGATGACCCGCATGATCGGCACGCCTCCGCTGGCGGGATCGGAACATAGACTCATGCCACCGGGCTCCGGATGCTCGACGCCAAATCGGTTACACCGCCAGGCGATCGTCTCCAGCCGCTCGGTGACGACCCGGCAGCGGAGCGCTACCTGCAATGCGGTCCCGGCGGCCCGCGCCTCCTGGGCCGTGGGAAACGGGCGGGACGACACGGCGTTGAGTGCGTCTTGCGCCGCCTGCTCGGCGAGCTTCCGGACCCGGGCCCGGTCCTCGGCGGTCTTCGCGCCTTGCGCCGCGGCGCGGAGCGAGGCCAGGGAGGGGCGGGGAGCGGCCGGCGCCGACACCGCCGCCGGAGTGGCTACTGGTGATGGCAGGGGAGTGTCCGACTCCGTTGCCGCGATGACCGCCGCGATCTCATCGAGGTTGGCGAAGGCCTCGATGATCTCTGGATCGGCTTCCACCCGTGCCAGCTCGGCGGCCGCCCGCGGGGTCAGGCCGGCACCGCAGTCGGGGTTGGGGCAGAAGTCGAAGCGGCTGAAGGTGCCGCAGGCGCCGCAGACGACGCCCTCAGGCGGCAGTCCGCAGCGGCGGCAGTACCCTTGTCCGGTGGTGAAGGGGTCGAGACAAAAGACACAATGCCCGGGATAGAGGTGGGCCGAGCAGGCTTCACAGAAGTCGCTTCGCTCGCTTGGCACCGCTGCTCCGCACCGGGGGCAGGCGGTGGCGAGCGCCAGGGGCGGCGGCGCGGCAGTACGCGCCGCGACTTGGCCGGCAGTTGGGGCGGCAAAGGCCCGGGGGTCGTCGGATGTCATGGTGGCTTACCGGGCAATGCGTAAAACGGATGGAAAATTGATCATCCTGGTAGCAACCTCCGCCGTGGACGGGCGGCTGTCAAGCGTTACAGTCGCCACCACGGAACCGCCAAGATGCCCTCCGCGACCCAGGCCGTCTCGGTGCCGTTGTATGCGATGATCCCGCCTGGGGCCTTCGGCCCATATTCGTTTCGGAAGGCGACCAAGCCGCGAGCGTCCTTGAACGTGACCTCCCGGCCGGACTTGACCTCGATGGGTAGGAGACGGGTGCCGGTGTCGATGACGAAATCGACCTCGTGCTGGCCGGCGGTTCGCCAATAGCAGATCTCCGGGCGCCGCGGCTGGACGCTTTGCCACGCCAGCAGCTCGCCGAGGATGAGGTTCTCGAAATGGGCGCCGGTGGGTTCGGGGGCGCCCGACAGGTACCACCCGAGGCCCGCGTCGACCCAATACAGCTTGGGCGTTTTGAGGAGCCGAGTGCCTCGGCTCACGGCGTAGGCCGGGACCCGGACGATCTGATAGGAGACCTCGAGCAGGTTGAGGTAACCGCGGACCCGCTGCTGCGACATCTGGAGGTCGCGCCCCAACTCGGTTTGGTTGACGAGTTGCCCGATCCGGACGGCCGCGGCCCCCAGTAGCCGGCGGAAGTCGGCCAGGTTCTCGACGGCCGATAACTCCCGAAGATCCCGTTCGAGATAGGTCTGGACATACCCCTCGAACCAGGTCCGCCGCGCCTCGGCGGTCTGGAGCGTTAGGGCAGGCACCGGAAACCCGCCGCGCTGGACTTCCCCGCGCCAGTCCAGCCGGTCGGTTGGGCGTTTGGTCAACAGATCCGGCCATTGGTCCGGTGGGGCCGCGAGGAGGTCCGACCATGATCCGGCCAAGTCCGCGCCGCGCCGCTCGCGATGGCTCATGGGCCAGAGCGTGAGATAGACCGCGCGGCCGGCCAGCGACTCCGCCACCCGTTTCATCAGCAGGAGATTGGCCGAGCCGGTCAGCAGGAACCGGCCGGCGGTGCGATGGAGTCCCTCGAGGTCGACGAGCCGCTTGATGGCGAGGAGCAGGTCCGGCTCGCGTTGGACCTCGTCGATGGTGATCGGGGAATCCCCGCCGGCGAACGCCATCGGCTCCCGGCGGGCCCGGTCTCGAACCAGGAGGTCGTCGAGTGAGTACATGATCCGATCGCCGGCCGCCGCGACCAACGTGCTCTTGCCGGTTTGTCGGGCTCCGGTCACCACGACGACGGGCATGACTTGGAGGGCCCGATCGAGGGCGGCCAGGGCAGCGCGAGGTCGAGTCTCCGGGTGGTTTTCCATGCACAAATACTACTTGTGATATACACAACTGTCAATTGTTAGACTACATAGCTAATCTTAAACCATTGTAATGTAATGAGTTCCTGGAAGTATTTGACGCCGGAACCAGGCTTCCGCGAGTCGGCCGGCGACCTCGGCCGTCTATGCCGCGATCGAAACGATCGTGGGCGATCATAACTCCACCCTCCAACCGGAGTTGGTCCGGGGCGCTTCTTGACCTTGAGTACCTCGCCCAGGTCAGACCCAGCGGGTCAGAATCTCCTCCCGTTCGAACCGCTTCCGGGTCAGCCGGAACATCCACCACGCCACCCCGGCCATGACGAACGTGCCGCCGGCCGCCGCCGGCAACGACCGGACGGCGAGCCGCCCAACGGTGGTGATCCCCACCAATCCGATCGGGATGACCCAGAGGCTCGCGGTTTGCACCGCGCTCTGCACGTCGGCCGCGCGCATCGAGGCCCGCATGCCCATCAACGCCGCGGCGGCCCCGGCCAGCGGAACCAGGGCTACGATTACCAACCCGAAAGCCGGACCCGGCAGCATCAGGACCCCAAATCGAACGGTCGAGACGATGCCGATCACCACTGTGTAGGCCACCGCCGAGAGCCAGGTGGCCACCACCGACGGCACCAGGATCGCGAGCAGCTTGGCCACCAGAAAATCCCGATCGGACAGCGGGGTGGCGAGGAGCGGCTCGAGGGTCCGTTGTTGCTTCTCGCCGGCAATTGCCAGGGCGGCACTCATGCCCGAAAGCAGCACCGGCATCAGGAGGAACAGCATCACGGCCTCCCGGACAATGAGCCTCGGCAGCCGCTCGGCCTCGGGATAGACGGCCAGCAGGGGATCGCGGGCGGCGAACCGCATCAAGGTGGCGATGTCTGGGTCGGGCGCGTTGGCCGGGTCGAGGGGAAAGAGGGCGATCATCAGCGCCGGCACCACCAGGACCAGCACCGGCAGGATCAGGTAGCCCGGCAGGATTTGGGGGCTGCCCTTGAGGTCGCGCCATTCCTTCCGGAGGAACACGGTCAGGGCGGGATCGAACACTAGACCTCCCCCAGCACGCTGAGGTAGAGATCTTCCAAGGACCGCTCCACCAATCGGACGTCCCGAACCCCGAACCCAGCGCCGACCAGGGCCGCCACCAGTCGCGGTGGATCGCGCTCGGGATCGGCCACCGTGACCACGAGCCGGGGGCCATCGACCGCTACCGGCCCGACCGAAGCCAGTCCCTCGATGGCGGCGCGGGCCGGCTCCGCCGCCGTCGTCAAGGTGATCCGGCATTGCGGAACGACAGGGGCGCCTAACGAAGCCACCGGACCGAATGCCACCAGCCGCCGCCGGATCACCCCGACCACATCCGCCAATGCGGCGGCCTCGGCGAGGTTGTGGGTGCACACGAGCACCGTCCGCCCGGCGGCCTTGAGCGAGCCGATCAACTCCCGGACGTCCCGGGCCGATTCGGGATCGAGTCCGGCGGTCGGCTCGTCGAAGAACACCACCTGGGGCTCGTGGAAGACGGCCCGGACGATTGCCAGGCGCTGCTTCATCCCCTTGCTGTAGGTCCCCACCAGGTCGTCCCGGCGCTTCCCGAGCCCGAGCCGGGTGAGGTGGCTCTCGACCCGGGACTCGAGCTCGCCCGCCGGAATCCGGTAGAGGCGCCCGAACAGCAGCAGATTTTCCCACGCCGACAGCCGGTCGTACATTCCGGGTGTTTCGGTCAGCAACCCGGCTCGACGGCGGAGCTCCGCGTGGGCCACCGGGGTGCCCGGGATCGTGATGCCGGCAACGGTCGCGGAGCCCGAGGTCGGGCGGATCAGGCCAAGGAGCATCCGAACCATGGTCGTCTTGCCGGCGCCGTTCGGGCCGAGCAACGCGCATACCTGGCCCTCACCGAGGGCGAAGGAAACGTCTTCGACCGCGGTTCGGGTTCCGAAGACCCGGGTCAGGGCATGCGCGTGGATCATGATGGGTCGCTTTCAACCGCAAGGTATCTCGAGGTTGCTCCGAGGCCGGCTTTGGCCGATCTGATCACGGACACCGAGCGTCAAAATGGCGCCGGCCTTGCATCAGGGACACGCCGATTCCGGTCGCGAAGATGAGGGGAATTCCGTACATCGCCCACGGCCAGGTATACCCACCCTCCTCCCCGACGACGACGTAGCAGCCGACCCCCCAGGCGACGCCGACGATCACACTGGCCCAGGCCCCGGCGGCCGTGGCCCGGCTCCAGTGAAACCCGGCCAGGAGTGCAAAAGCAAGTGCGGCGACGGGGATGTTGGCCAAGATCAACCGGTCGAGAATATCGTTCCCCAGCAGATTGGCCCCCAGCCAGCAGACGACCGCGAAGAAGATCGTCGCGAGCCGTTGGCTGGATAGGGCCCGGAACCTGACCGTCCCGAAATCCGCCACGACCATTGCGGTCATGGCACTCCAAACCCCAGAGAGAGTCGTTAGGCTCGCGACGAAAAGGGTTCCAAACCCGACGCCGCGGAGGCCGGCCGGCAGCCACGCGGTCACCATCGCGGGCACGACCAGTTGGGGGTCGGCCAGCTGTCCGCCCGTTTCTCGGTAGGCCGCCGCCGCCAAGACCATGAGGCCATACAGCGCAAAGACCAGCACCGCCGCGATGGCGACGGCTGCGAACGCCACCTTCTCACTCTTCGCGGCGAAGATTTTTTGGCCATACCAGGGTGCCGCGATGTACGTGAAACAGGTGAGGACCATGAGCGTGGCGACGAACCGAAAGGGCAGTGCCGGGTTCCGCCACTGGCCGATCGGCTCGAACGATGCCTGCGCCGCCGGAAAGGGCGCCACCACGCCGGTGGCGGCCAGAGCGGAGCGGCCGGCGAAGTACAAGACCGCGACCACGGCGACGGTGAGCACGAACCCGGCGATGTCGGTTCGGACCACGGCGGCGAGTCCGCCGCGGAGTACGACGAGTAGCGTGACCCCGGCCAAGATGCCGCTGGCGAGCCAGGGATTCATCGGGCCGCTCCATGGCGCAATCAGGAGCGTCAGCGACTTGAGATAGGTGGCGCTGAACCCGATCATCGCCACAATCAGCAACGTCGATGCCATTCGGCCGAGCGCCGGCGAGTAGCGAACGGCGAACAGTTCGGCCACCGAGAGACGGTCGAACCGCTTCCACGCCTTGGCGACCGTGACCGTGTAGAAGGTGAGCCCGACGAGAAAGACCAGCGGAAGCGAGATCGCCATCGGTCCGGCTTGGTACCCGGAGGCTGAAAAGGCGAGCAGGGTCGAGGTGTTGAACTCGGTCATGACCAGCGTGGCGACCAGGGGGAAGAGCCCGAGCGAGCGGTTCGCGACGAGGTACTCCTCGGGCTGGGTTGCCGCCCGTCGGGCCACGATCAACATCAGGCCAATGACCGCGAAGAAGCCAACGAGGTCGAGCCCGCTTGGGCGAGACCAGCCCTCAGTCATCGAGGAGCCGCTGGGCGAGGCGGATTCGCTGAATGACCGTCGCCCCGAGCACCAGCACCCAGACGCGGGCGATCGGACCGGCCCAGTCCGGAACCAGTGCCAAGAGGACGTAGACCACCGTGGTTTCGCCGGCCTCCGCGAAACCAGCCGTGAACTGGAGCGAGCGATCGTTCCCGGGTAGCGGAGCCCGCTGGCGCTCCAGGATCGACGACAGGACGGCCGTGGTCGTGATGCAGAGGACGTAGCCGACCAGGATGAGGAGCCATTCAAGCTGGTGGACCGGATGGCGGAACGCGAACGCGACCACCATCACACTGTAGGCGGCCATGTCGAGGGTAATGTCGAGAAAGCCGCCCAGTCCCGACGGGGCCGAGCGGCGGGCTACGACGCCGTCGAGCCCATCGAGCAGGCGGCTGGCGATCCAAACTCCGATCCCGAGGATCGGCCGGCCGGCCGCGATCGCGCCGGCGCTCCCGAGCGCGAGCGCGAACCCGCCGACCGTGACCTGGTTTGCCGTGACCCCGGTCCGGACCAGGAAATCGGCTGGGCCCTGGAGGATGGGGGCAAGCCAGCGCCGGAATCGTTCATCAAACATTCAGCTAGAAATCATATTGGGCCGAGACCTGGAATTGGCGGGGCGGGCCGGGCGAGAACAGGAGCACTGGGTCGCCGGGCCGGCCATACTGGATCCGGCTCCCCGCCCCGCCCAGACCGATCGGATAGCCGCCCCAGTTGGTCCGGTTCAGGAGGTTGAAGCCATCGATTCGAAGCACGAGGCCGATCGGGGCCGGGAGCCGATACTGCGCGCTGGCCCGGAGATCCAAGTATGAAGGTAACCGTTCGCCGTTCCGGGGAACCCCGGCTAACCGGGGGCCGTTGCCGAGAAACGCGTTGCCGCGCACCGGCCCGACGCCGAGCAGGTCATAGGCGGCGTTTCCGTCGGCGGTCGAGGTCCCGGCCAGCCGGTTGATCGGCTGCCCGGTTTGGAAATCGCCGATCGCGCTGAGCAACACCCGGGCGCCCGCGTGGTAGACCGAGCGGAGCGTCAGGTGATGACGGCGGTCATTGTTCGCGAACGCCCACTCGGAACTCGTGCACCCGGCGCCGGTGACCGCGTCGAGCTGATGCTTCGAGAAACAATTCGCCACGGCCGCCGTGAAGTTGATGTCCTCGGTATCGTTTTTCGACCGGGACCAGACCCAGTTACCGTCCAGCGTCAGGCGGCCGGCCCGTCGTCGAATCGAGGTGTAGAGGCCCCGGTAACTCGCCCGGCCCCCCGACTCGCTCGTCGAGAGCCGGCGGAACCCGCCGGCCACCGGTTCGACCGGCCGGCTGGCGTCGGCCGGACAGTCGAAGGCGCTGGCGCAGGGCCGGTTGGCAACGTCGCCCGCGGTGATCCTGAGCGGCGACGGGTTGAGGTCGACGTTCCGGGGGAGGTTGTGGGTCTCCGACCAGACGGCGTCGACGGAGATGGCCCAGTCGTCGCCAAATTGCTGTTGCCAACCTAACGACCCTTGAAAACTCCGGGGTTGCTCGAGGCCCCGGGCAAAGGTCGCGAACACCTCGCGGGGCGGCAACTGATCGCGCCGCTGCTGGAGCTCGGCCGGCGTGGGCCCCTGCCGAAATCCCGGGGCATCGCTGCCGGTGAAGGTCACGACCGCGTTCCCGTCCGGCCCGAGTTGGACGGCGTCCGAATAGATGGCATAGGGGAACTTGCCGGTGTAGAGCCCAAGGCCGCCCCGGAGCACGCTGCGGACGGTCCGGTACCAATTGAACGACACCCGGGGCTGAACGTTGTTGAGATCCGGCGAGGCCGTCCCCCGGCTGGTGAGGTCGTCGTAGTCCCAGCGGAGCCCGGCTTGGACCGTGAGCGCCGGCGAGATCCGCCAGACGTCCGCGATGAACGCGCCGACCAGCGTCTGGGTCAGGTCGACTTGCTGGGGGCTGGCGTCGACGGTGTAGCTCTCGACCCGTACATTCGCCGGGATATCCGCCAAGGTGAGCGGCTGTCCGGTCCGGGCCACGATATTGCCGTCGTTGATGACCACATAGGACCCGTTCGGGTTGGTACCCGCGGCGGCCAGCTTGAACCGTCCGGCAATCACATCGGCGCCGACCTGGAGCGTATGCCGGCCGATGGTCGTTTCGAAGACGTTGCGGAGGTGGAGCTGGGTTTCGGTTTCATCGAAGATGAAATTGCTCGACCCGACCACGGCCTGAACGGCCAGGGCGGGCGACACCACCGTGACCTGCGGCTTCGAAAAGTCACTGCCGGTCGGCGGGAAGAACCACCGAAACGTCCCTAGCTGCGCACTGGCGGTGTTGCTGCTTCGGCCCCGCCCGAAGGCGCTCCGGTGAACGAGCGCCGTCAGGCTGCCGACCCGCCGGGTGGTGATGTCGGCTTCAGGAGTGATGACGCCGTTCCCTTGGCCGGCCCGGCGAACGGAGCTCAGGGCAAATCTCAGCGTGGTGGCCTGGCGATCGTTCCATGAGTGGTCGAGCCGCCCGAACAACTTCACTTTGCCGCGGTCCTCAGTCCCGAGGAACGGGGCCAACGCGGTAGAGCCGATCCGGTCCTCGCTTTCCGAGGTGTACTCGACGGCCACGGCGCCGAACGTTCGGTCCCGGACCAGCGGGCCCGCGATCGTTCCGCCGAGTTGAACCCGTTGGAATCCATCCTGTTGGCGTTCGATCGCCGGGGCAACGCCCCCGAACGGGATCTTGTTCCGGGCGTCGAACGGCCGGCCGGGCCGCCAGTATCCGAAGACATTGCCCTTGGTGTGGTTGTCGCCCGCCAGCGTCTGGAGATCGACGAGGCCGGTGGCGCTTCGGCCGTACTCGGCCGAGTAGCTGTTGACCCGGGCGGCGATTCGGCTGACGGCTCCCAGCGGCAACTCGACCCGCTGGCCGCCGAGGAATCCCTCGTTGTCGTCGAGACCGTCGACGGTGTATTGGGTAGAGAGCGAGTTGGCGCCGTTGAACGACAGCGTCGGCGCGTCCCCGAAATAGGAGGTGGCCTGAGCGACTCCCGGGATGTTGTACAGCAGGGCGATCGGATCGCGGGCGTCGGTGGGCAACGCGGTGATCTCCCGCGCCTCGACGGCGCCGCCCGTGGTCGCGTCGCGGGTATCGAGGAGGGGCCGGTCGCGGCTGGCGACGACCGTCAACGCGTCAAGGAGAAAGAGCGGGCGGAGCGTGGCGGCCACATCCTTCTGCTGGCCGCCGATCATCGCGGCGAGGTCGATCCGTTCCGGGGTGAACCCAACGGCGGCCAGTTCGAGGACGCCGGCGGCGCCGGCCGGTACCTCGAGCCGAAACCGTCCGCGCCAGTCCGTTTCCGTCGCCATTCCCCCGGGAGCGAAGGTGACTCGAGCCGCGGGAATCGGGGTGCCCCCCTGGCTCCGGATCGTCCCGGTCACCACGGCCGAAGTTTGCCCGGCGGCACGAGAGGGTAAAAGCAGACTGGCCAGCACGCCAAGGATCGGCCATAACGTTCGGAACATTGGTCTCCCAAGATCAAGTGACGAGGTCAAGCCGCTGATAGTCTTCCAGAATCGGGCCCGGGCCGGGCCGATCGAGCAGGGCCAGGGCCGCCCCGACAACCGACAGTTGGCGGGCAAAGTCGTGCGGGCCGCCTAACGGGTGCCCAAACGGAAACGGGACGGCCAGCGTCCGGGGCGGCCCGACCCGTTCGGCCACGCTCCGAACCAGCGCGATCGTGACGGTCGGGATCCCGTGGCGTTCGACGACCCCCGCGAGCAGTCCGACGGACTGGGTGCAGAGGGGTCACACGGGTACGAACAGGGCAATGTCGACCTGATCCTCCGCCAGAATCCTGGCCGCCTCGGGGCCGGTTTCCTTGGTCAGACGGCCGGGCGCCAGTATCGACCCATTGAAGCTCAGGTGGCGCGGCGCCACCGATCCAATCCCGCCGGCTGCGGCGAGGGCCTGCAGGTGGGGAATCGGAAGGGCCGAGCCGGGGTCGGTGGCCAGAGCCTCCCGGTCGAACGAGTGGCTCACCTGTCCGAGCTCGAGTCGGTCGAGCCGGGTGTCAACCGGAAGGATTCGGAGCGAGACATCGCCGCCGGCAATCGACCGGAACGGCGGGTCGATGCCGGGCCGGTAGAATCCGGCGCTGGTGACGATGGCGACCCGGGCCGCCGAGACCGGCCGGAGTGGCTGCGCCCAGGCCGGCGGATCGATCGTCCGCCACGGGTAGGCCGCCATGAGCAGCCGGTCCCTGAGCGAAAGGTCAGTAAAAGCGGCCATCAGTCGAAGACCCGAAACCAAGTGGCCAGCAGGCGTCGCACCACCGGGGTGAGCTTGCCGCGGCGCCACTGATCCGCCGCCTTCCGAAACGCCTCGGCTTGGGTCGGATAGGGATGCATGGCCCGCCCGATCGCGCCAAGACCAAGGCCGTTGGTCATCGCGACGACGGCTTCGCCAATCAGGTCGCCGGCATGGCTCGCCACGATCGTCATCCCCAGAATCCGGTCGGTGCCCCGAGCCAAGATCACCTTGAGGAAGCCCGCGCTCTCACCGTCGAGCATCGCCCGGTCCACCTCGTGAAACGGCACCACGATCGGGTCGACCGGCACCGCCCGTTCCGCCGCGTCTTCGAGCGTCAGGCCAACGTGAGCGATCTCCGGTGTCGTGTAGGTACACCACGGCACCAGGAGCTTGCTGGCGCGGCCGCGCCCAAAGAACAGTGCGTTGGCGAGTACCAGCCTGGCCTGGAAGTCGGCGTGGTGGGTGAACTGGAGGCGGGAGCAGACATCCCCAACGGCGTAGATCCGCGAATTGCTGGTCCGCAGGCGATCGTCGACCCCGACTCCCTTCGGATCGTAGCCGACCCCGGCGGCGTCGAGGCCGATCCCGTCGACGTTGGGAACCCGGCCGGCCGCGATCAAGATCCGGTCGGTCGCCACCTCGAGCTCGCTCCCGTCGCGGCCAAGGGTGGCCACCACGTAACCGTCCCGCCGCTCGACTCGATTGACCGTCGCCCCGAGTTCGAACTTGACTCCATTGCCCGTCATAGCGGCGGCGACGATCGCGGCACCTTCGGGGTCATCGCGGCCGAGAATCCGGCTGGCCCGATCGACCAAGGTGACCTGGGTCCCGAATCGGGCAAAGGCCTGGGCCATCTCACAACCGATCGGCCCGGCCCCG
>JANPEL010000057.1:0-1841 GCA_031431925.1 Gemmatimonadota bacterium
TCAACGTCGAGTTCGTGTCGGCCAACCCGACCGGACCGCTCCATGTCGGCCACGGACGCGGGGCGGCCCTGGGCGACGGCATCGCGGCGCTGCTGGAGTGGAGTGGGCATACGGTCGTCCGGGAGTTCTACATCAACGACGCCGGGGCCCAGATCGATAAACTGGCCCTGAGTCTCTGGGCCCGAGTCCAACAGGCCGCCGGGCGTCCGGGCGAGGTGCCCGAGGGCGGGTACCATGGCGAGTATCTGGGCGAGTCGGCGGTCGCGCTGATGGCCGCCGAGGGCCCCGGGTTCCCGGACCGCCCCGAGGCCGAGGCGGTCCGGATCTGCCGGGCGTTCGCCCTGGCGAACCAGCGGCTGGAACAAGACCAACTGTTGCGGGATTTCGGGGTTCACTTCGACGTTCACACCTCGGAACAATCGCTCTACGACGAGGGCAAGGTGGCGGTTGCGCTCCGGCTCCTCGAGGCCAAGGGCCTGTTGTTCACCGACGGCGGCGCCACCTGGATGCGGACCACCTCGTTCGGTGATGACAAAGATCGGGTCATCCAGAAGAGCGACGGGAGCTTCACCTATCTGGCGCCCGACATCGCCTACCACATCGACAAGTTCGCCCGCGGGTTCGATCACCTGATCGACGTCTGGGGCGCCGACCACCACGGATATATCCCGCGGTTGCGGGCGGTCCTGGTGGCCCTCGGCCACCCGGCCGGAAGCTTCGAAGTGCCGCTGGTGCAGTTGGTAAAGGTGGTGCGGGGCGGCGAGGAAGTGAAAATGTCGAAGCGAGCCGGGAACTTCGTCACTCTGCGCGAGCTGCTCGACGAGGTGGGGATCGATGCCGCCCGGTATTTCTTCCTGATGCGGCGCGGCGAAACGCCCTTCGCCTTCGACGTCGACTTGGCCAAGAAACAGACCGACGAGAATCCGGTGTTCTACGTCCAAATGGCCCACGCCAGGATGACCGGCCTCTTCCGGGTCGCGGACCGGACGCCGGAGTCGGTCGGCGAGGTCGCGGATCTGGCCGGCCTCCCGGCCCCAGAGGACACCGAGCTCCTGAAGGCCCTGACGACGTTTCCGGAAATCGTGGCCCGGGCGGCGGCCGAACGCGAGCCCCACCGGATCACGGTCTACCTGGAAGAGATCGCCCAGATGGCCCACGGCTGGTATCACCAGTGCCGGGTCCTCGGCGAAGCCCCGGCGGTCGAACAGGCACGGCTGGTGCTGGCGCGGGCCGCCCGCCAGGTATTAGGCAACGGACTCAGGCTATTGGGGCTTCGGGCCCCGGATCGGATGTAGGATGCCGTTACTCGTCGTCGGTAGCGTGGCGTTGGACTCGATTCACACTCCGTTCGGCGAGACCGCCGATGCGTTGGGCGGTTCCGCCGTGTTCTTCAGTGTCGCCGCCTCGCTCTTGGCGCCCGTCAAGGTCGTCGGAGTCATCGGCAACGACTATCCGACCGAGGAGTTGGACCGGCTCGCGCCCCGCGGGATCGACTGGTCGGGTGTCGAGCGAGCCGAGGGCGAGAGCTTTCGGTGGAAGGGGAAATACAGCTATGACCTCCAGAGCCGGGAAACGCTTGAAACCCGGCTCGGCGTGTTCGCGAGTTTTCGACCGAAGCTGCCCCCGGAATGGCGCACCACCAAGTTTGTATTTCTCGGGAACATCGATCCCGAACTCCAGCTCAGCGTCTTGGAGCAGATCCAAAGCCCGCGGCTCGTCGTCTGCGATACCATGAACTACTGGATCCAGGGCAAGCGCCCGGAACTGATGGCGTTGCTCAAGAAGGTCGACATCCTGCTCGTCAACGACAGTGAGGCCCGCGAGCTGTCGGGCAACTGGAA
>JANPEL010000058.1:0-5181 GCA_031431925.1 Gemmatimonadota bacterium
GTCGTGTAGTCTCGCAACCAGCGGGGATGTGTCGCCCGGCCAGAGCAGCCCGCTCGCGGTCCCCGATGCCACCACCTGGCGCTTCCGGAGGTCGAGCAGCTCGACCCGGGTGTCCTTTCCCGCGAAGAGCAGCCCCAGATCCACCTCGTTCTTGCCGTCGACACCCCGAATCACCGGGGCCTTGAACGGCATTCGGGTCACGGCGGTGAGGTGCCACACCAACCCGTCCCCTCCCGACAAGATCCCCGCGCTCGCCGGCGGCGTGGGTTCCACCGCCGCATCGCCCAGGTGGCGGCTGTCGGCCGGGGGGAACCAGGGGACCGGGCGTCGAACCAGCCGCCGAGCCTCGCCACGGGTGGTGAACTCCTCGATGTCGTAGCGGTCAACCCGACCGGTGAGCACGGTCCCCGACGGGCCTCGGGTGAGCTCGCGTTGGAAGTCCAAGCTGTTCGGATCGATGGTCGGGCCGAACGCCGCGATCGGGCGCCCGGCCGGGTCGAGGGCGGTCATCCCGCGTTCAGATCCCGGTGGGCTGCTCAAGACGATGGTTCCGCCCGGCAACCCAAGGAGTCGGGTGTGCGACACCTTCAGCGGGAACAGCCGGGCGAACCGCAGATCTGGGCCGAGCACCGAGACCCGGTTGAGCCCCGCATCGAGCACGAGGATCGAGTCCCCGACCCAGGCGGACAGTCGCACTGGATTCTGGTACTCGCCCGGGCCTCCGCCGCGACGTCCAAGGTCCCGTTGCCAACGCCCGTCTGACCCGAACACCGCAATGGTGCCGGGCCTCGCGAAGCCGGTCACCAGGAAACGCCCATCCTTGAGCCGCACGAATGAGAAGGCACCGTAGTCTAAGAGGATTCCATCGACCGGGCCGAGCACGGCCATCGGCTTGGGCACGATTCGACA
The DNA here is from genome assembly GCA_031431925.1 of Gemmatimonadota bacterium. Lineage (GTDB taxonomy): Bacteria > Gemmatimonadota > Gemmatimonadetes > Gemmatimonadales > GWC2-71-9 > SHZU01. Next base: position 910 of record JANPEL010000058.1, read on the forward strand.
GCGGGGGCAGGTTGCCGGGCCCACGATCGAGATCGTGTCGCCCAGGGCGGCGGCCAGTAGCAAAGGAAATAGCATGATCGATGAGCCTCCAGCTCACGAGTCCGTCGTGGTCGGTCACTATCCGGTAACCATGGCGACAACGTGCGGCGCCGTCAACTCCCCTCGGCGACAGGCCGGCCGGCCTAACGCCGTATCAAGCGCTCGCCACGGCGACCGCCAACGCAGGCGCCTTTGCGGCCGCCCATTTGAAGGCGCGGGTCCCCTTCAGCACGGTCGCGGTGGGAGCGCGCGCCGCCCTCGTGCTGCTGTCCGCCAACCCCTTGAGCGACATCGGCGTGGCGCATCAGGTTGGCGTCGTGTCCCGAGGACGGTGGCGATCCACCCGGTGGTGACCCAGGACGAGCGTCTCCTCGCTCGAGCGACCCCCCTTGAAACGTTCGGCATCCAGGCGGCCGATCTCGTCCGGCCGGATCTCGTCGCCCAATTCGGCATTCCGCCCTTTCGGATCGATATCCTCACCGGGGTGAGCGGCGTGACCTTCGACGACGCCTGGCCGAACCGGATTCAGGCCGATTTTGAGGGTGTTCGAGTGCCGGTCCTGGGTCGGGCCGAACTGATCCGAAACAAGCTGGCAAGTGGCCGGAAGAAGGACCTCGCCGACATCGAATCGCTGGGCGACGGGAGCCGGTCGTAAGCCTTCCGCGGCACCCCCGATTGGACGCCCCGCAATTCGGCGCCTGCCGCCCCTGGCGCGCGAGGCAGGCCCGATTCCGCCCCACTATCTTCCGGTCCATGAGTCCAACCGTCTTCCGGGCGCGCGGGTACCGGTTCTATTTCTTTTCGCGCGAAGAGACCCGGCCTCATGTCCATGTACAGCACCCAACCGGCGAGGCGAAATTCTGGATTAGGCCGGAGATCAGCCTCGCGAACAATTATGGTTTGACACCCACGCGCCTTGCGGCCGCGAGGCGCATAGCTTTGGAGAACTTGGATGAAATCCAGACCGCTTGGGACGCCCATTTCGGGCGCTGAGGTGACGAACGTGTCGACCAACGGCTTCTGGCTGCTGGTTGATGACCGGGAACGGTTCGTCGCTTTCGAACAGTTTCCATGGTTCGCGGACGCCACAATCCGCCAGTTGACCCTGCTCGAGCGGCCCAGCCCGCATCACCTGTACTGGCCTGACCTGGATGTCGATCTTGCCGTCGACTCGATCGACCGCCCGGAGGCCTACCCGCTCGTTAGCCGGACGCGGCCTGACAAGCGTTTGCTGCAGCCGAAGGCGCCGCGAGCACCACGGAAGGCCGTGGCCCGGTCGGTGCGCCTTCGCCGTTAAACGCAGGCCCTTGGCCGGTAATCAATGACTGTGGTCGGCTGTCATCCCAGGCTCTCCCGCTTTGGCCTCCTGGCCGTGCTGGTCGCGGTTCTTAGCACCGGTTGCTTCCCGTTTGCCCCTGGTGGCTGCGCCACCCTGATCGAGCCAGGCGTCGTCGTCGAGATCACAGACGCCCGGTCCGGCCTGCCGCGGGCAGGTCGTTCGACGGGCGTGGTGGTTGACGGGGCATACGTCGATTCGTTGGTACCGGCGGGGTTCAGCGATCCAGCAGATCCGATCGGCAGCATGACCTCCAGGCAAGGCGCCTTCGGGCGGGCCGGGGTGTACTCGCTTCGAGTGCAGTCTGACGGCTACCAGACATGGACCCTAAGCGGAGTTCGTGTCAAGAGCGACGGCTGCTCCGTCGTCCCCGAGCGCGTACAGGCAGCCCTACAGCCGGTCAGGTAAAGCGCGGCCTATGACGCCCGCCTTCGGGTGATCCGAGTCGCCAGCCAAGTGCACTGTGTGGTATCGATGATGAAACGGCCCACGACCGACTCAACTCGCGGTTCGGCGCCGCCGGTCTCCCGTTGGTCAAGAACCAGAAGCGTGTCGCCCTGCATTGCAATTCGCGGGCGTTCCAGTCCGGGAGCCTCGATTCGAACGTCCACACAGGCCCGCGCCAAGTTCCGGTCGAGAATGGTTACGAATGCCACGGCCTTCAAGACTTTGTCCTCAAACCAAGGATCCTGATACCACACCGCCACGGTGCCGTCGGAGAGCCGCCACATCCCGAGTAGGGCGGAGATGGACCGGCTGGTGTGGGCGTCGATGGTGAGTTGCTCCTGTGCCGTGGTCGGGCGATGGCGAAACCATGCGTTCAAAGAGTCGACCGGCGAGCCTCGCCGATGGCACCGCGGAATCTCGATGACATCCTGCGAATCCGCATCGAAGGACTGGCGCGCGAGGTAGCTGAGCCCTCCGAACGCGACGACCAGGCTGTCCGCGCTGCCAATGACTTTCGTGTCATTCCACTCACTCAAGAGCGGGTAGATCGCGTATTCAGGCGGGGTCTTCACAAACCGCGACATCAAAGGCCCTGGGAGCCCCTTCCCAAGCTCGCGGAGGAGACTGTCTTGTCTGCCGATCGTCACGGTCCGCCTACTTCCCATGGCGGTCAGCCCCAAAATCAAGTCGCCTCGGCTCGCGGTAATCCAAGCCAGATAGCCCTCATAGGAAATCGAACCAATCGCTTGCCGGTCGTTCAGCGAATAGATGTTCAGCCGGCGGCCCGCGTTGTCATCGAAGAACAGCAAGGAGTCCGTCGCTAAGCCAAATGTGCCAATGCCTACGAACTCACCCGGTCCACCACCCTTCTTGCCGACGGCGCCGAGATAGCTGCCATCGCGCCCAAACGCGGCAAGGACACCTGAGGAGTGGTCCGGAAAGAACATCACGCCGCTGGTGGTCGCGACGAATGTCGCGCCTGGGTTGCCGAGGCGGACCGAGTCGCCCTCCGAGAGGACGGTGGACCCCACGGGCCGGATCGTCGGCGGGTTCGACCCAGCCGGGCATGATTCCGCATATCGGCCTGACGATGGTGAACAAGCCGACAGGAGCCCAAAGATGAACGCCGATGCGAACAAACCCCGTCCAAAGTCATCTAGCACTTTGCCGCCGATGAAGTTGGGCACATTTGACCTCCCGCTACGGCATCAGACGACAGTGTCGACCAGCCGGAGCACCGGCCCCAGTATTGATAGCAGGCTGACGTCGGTGGCTTGTTGATCCGTCGCGGCCCGGTGCATCCCGGGGCCTGACCCGCACCCTACGAGGATCCAGAGGCATGCAATGGTCGTGACGCAACTGGTTGTCGCGGGCGGGTTCCGCACCAGCTGCCTCGGAACATGGGTCTAGGTGTTGTTGATGAAGACGTTGTTCACAGTCGTTCGGCCAAGCGCTGCATTGGGGTCGTGAAGCCGAGCGCCGTATGCGGGCGCTCGGTATTGTAGTACCGCAACCACTCCGGGAGGAAGCGGGCCCGGACCACCGACGTTTGATAGGCCGCCGCGTACGCCCACCGCTCGAGACAGGTCCGGATAAACCGCTCGGCTTTGCCGTTGGTCCGCGGCGTGTACGGCCGGGTCCAGAGGTGGCGGACCTTGAGCTGGCGGCGGAGGGCCTGGAAGCGGTGACTGCGGTAGCCCCCGCCATTGTCCGTCATGAGCGCGCGCCACGTGATGCCCTGCCGGGCAAACCACGCCGCAGCCTGCTGAAGAAACGCCGCCGTGCTCACCGCCGTTTCGTCGGGGAAGAGCGCGGCGTACGCCAGTCGGGTCGCATCATCGATCGCGATGTGGAGGTACTCCCAGCCCAGGCCCCGGGTGCGCCGGCGTCGATCGCCGTGGATCCGATGGCCCACGCGCCCAATCCGGCCCAGCTTCTTGATGTCCAGGTGAATCAGCGCCCCGGGTCGGCGGCGTTCATAGCGATGGACCGGGGGCTTCGGCGTCAGGGGCCCGAGCCGGGCGAAGCCCAAGCGACGCTGGACGCCGACCACCGTAGGAACCGGCAGCCCGAGGACCTCCGCGATCCGGAGGGAACTGTAGCGTTGCTTCCGAAGTCGCAGGATCTGCCGCCGCCGGCACCGCGGCAAGGCCCGGGGGGAACGGTGCGGCCGGCTGGAGCGATCGGCGAGGCCGGCCACCCCCTCCGCTTGATACCGGCGCCACCACCGCCAGACCGTCGTTGTGCTGAGATGGGGGCCCGGGCGACCTGCGCCACCGGCTCCCCCCCGGCCACCCGCTGGATCATGCCCTCCCGCCCCAACGGCGTGAGGCGTGCTAACTTATGCTGGTTCACTGAGTCCTCTGGCGTTTGCCGGTTAGGTGTTCTCGACAAACCCCATCATGCAGCGCTACGGCTCAGTGAACAACCTCCTCATCAATTACATCTAG
>JANPEL010000059.1:0-4601 GCA_031431925.1 Gemmatimonadota bacterium
CGTCAAACAATCCGTTGCAGCACCCCGGCCGCGTTGGCCAACTGCTCTTCGGTGACGATCAGGGCCGGCAGGAATCGAATCACGTCGTCGCCCGCGGGAATGGCGAGAGTCCCTTCCTTCTGAAGGTCCTTCAAGATCTGATCTCGCCCGCCCCGCACCGCCACCCCAACCATCAGACCCGCCCCCCGAACTTCGGTGACCCGATCGCTGCCGATGGCCGCCAACCGCTCCCGCCATGCCCGGCCGAGGTGGTCGACCGCCCCGAGCAGCTCCGGGGTCAGCACCGAGAGGGTAGCCAGCACTCCCGCCGCCGCCAGCGGATTGCCACCGAAGGTCGAAGTGTGGACTCCCTTGGCCAGCCGCTCCCCTACGGCCGGCGTTACCGCGGTCACCCCAATTGGAATCCCCCCGGCCAGCCCTTTGCCCAGACAGAGGATGTCCGGCTCGATCCCCTCGCGGGCCGACTCCGTGAACGATCCGGTCCGGCCGGACCCGGTTTGGATCTCATCGACGATCAGGAGGACCTTCCAAACCGTGCAGAGCTCCCGAAGGGCACGGAGGTAACCGTCCGGCGGCATCACGATCCCCGCCTCTCCCTGGATCGGCTCGACGATGACCGCCGCAGTGTCGGTGGTGAGGGCGGCTTCCACCGCCGCCACCGATCCGAACGGCACGTGGTCCACCGGGAGCAAGAGTCCGTCGAACAGGGCTCGGTACTTAGGGGCATGAGTGACCGACAATGCCCCGAACGTCTTGCCGTGGTAACCGCCGGTGCAGGCCACGAAGTGCCGCCGACCCGTGGCCACGATCGCGAACTTGAGCGCGGCCTCGATCGCCTCGGTGCCGGAGTTGAGCCAGCAGATCCCGGCGCCCGGCATCGGCAACCGATCCACGATCGCCATCGAAGCGCGAGCCCGGACGTCGCTCCCGAAGCTTCCATGCATCGTGACGACCCGGCCCAACTGCTCCGCCAGTGCCGCCGTCACCGCTGGGTGGCCGTGGCCCAAGAGGCTCGCCCCGTAGTTCGTCATGAGATCGAGATAGCGGGCCCCATCCCTGGTGAACAAATAGGCCCCTTCCCCCCGGACGAACGAGAGCCCCCGATTCGGGTAGAGCGCGATGACGGCCGGCCGGTCAGCCAATCAGAGTCCCCCGGCCGGCCAAGGCATCTGCCACGGGGTGCGGAGTCCGGCCATCGGCGATCATCACGACGGGGGTTCCGTCGGCGAAGAGTTTCTTCAACGCGTACAACTTCCGCTTGAAGCGACCGGTGGCCGCCGCCTCGAGCCGTTCGAGTTCCGCCACCGACACCCGGGCGAAGGCGGACCCGGGGTCGTGGCGATCGGCGAGCAAACCCGGCGCCTCGATCAGCTGCAGGATCCGGGCGGCTCGGACGACGCCCTGGAGGGCCACCACGACGTCATCGTTCTCGGCGTTGACCGCGGCGCCGGTCTCGTCGATCAACGGCACTGTGATGACGGGGGTGTAGCCATCCGCGAGCAACTGTCGGAGCAGGGGGCCGTTGACGCTGGTCGGTTTGCCGGATCGGTCGCGCACCAACAACGTCTTGGAACCCTCCCGGACCCGGACGCCCTTGTTGCGGGTCGCCCCGACCAGGCGGCCGTCCATGCCGGTCAAGCCGATGGCGTTCCGGCCCTGCCGCTGCAAGTGCTCCACGATCCGTTTGTTGGCGAGCCCCGCGTAGGCCATCATCAAGAGGTCGATGGTATCGTCGTCGGAAAAGACGCTGTCGTACCCCGACACCGAGGTGATGATCCGCTTGGTGCGGCCGAGCGACTCGGCCAACCGGTCGCGCAGGGCATTGGCGCCGTGGACCACCACCACCGGCCCGGGCACGGCGGCCAGGTCGGCCGCGATGCCTTCGAGGTTAAGATCGGCACCGCCCCCGATCTTGACGAGCAGGACGTCGGTCAGCCCGGTCATGACCACTCCAGCACGGCACCGTTGGCGATCGGCGTCCAACCCGACTCGGCGGCAAACGGCGCGGAACAAACCGTCCGCCTCGTCCCGGCTTCTTTCTGGTACATCGTGAAGTAGTCGGGATCTTCGCTGAAGCGGGACCCGATCCGGATCGTATCGCGGTTGGCCACGACGAAATTCATGGCCCGGATGTATCCGGTGCGCCGGGTCACGACCCGGACCGCGTGTTCCAGGGCCGACGTATCGGCGTCGCCCCCGAACCGGCGGATGACGTTGAACAGCTTTTCCGCGCCGATCCGGCCGGGAGCGGTGAAGCGCACCCCGCGGAGTTCGCCGTTGAACGCAAACGCTGCAGTGCCATCAACGAACGGCATGTTGTTCTCGACGGCGATGCCCTCGTTTCGGAACGCGCTCCGGGCGTGGGCCACCAGCACCCGGGTCGGGCCGAATTGATCGAGCCGGTCCTCCCAAATCGGCGTAATCGAGCGATACGCCTTCCACGCCTCCCCGTCCCACCAACTGCAACCCCACCCGTCGCCCTGAAACTCCTTACTCTCTCGGGCAATAGTCGCCAACGCCCGGAGTTGATCCGGCACGGGGAATGCCTCGACATCACGAACGGCCAGGAGACGGCACATGGGTCAGATCGGGTGGAGGCCGGGGAAGTCGAGGCCGGCGGTTTCCGGAAAGCCATGCATCAGGTTGAACGCCTGCACGGCCTGGCCGGCGGCGCCCTTCATCAGATTGTCGATCGCGCTCATCACCACGAGCCGGTTGCTATGGCGATCGCGCTCGAACCCGATGTCGCAATAGTTGGTGCCGGACAAGAGCTTCGGCTCCGGATATCGATGGACGCCGTCGCGAGCCTTCACGATCCGAACGAACGGTTCGTCACCATAGGCCTGGCGGTACACCCGCCAGATCTCCCGTTCGTCCAGCGGTTGGTTGAGGAAGACGTGGCAGGTCGCGAGGACACCCCGAACCATCTCGACGGCCGTGGCCGAGAAGTGGATCTGGCCGGCGCCGAGCTCCTGGATCATCTCGGCGGCGTGCCGATGTCCGGTGGGCCGATACGACCGGACGCATCCGCTCCGCTCCGGATGGTGGGTGGCCTCGGAAAACTCGGCCCCGCCTTCGCTGGACCCCACTTTGGCCTCGACGACCGTGGCATTCCGGTCGACCAGTCCGGCGGCAAACAACGGATGGAGACCGAGGATCGTGGCGGTGGCATTGCAGCCGGCGCTGGAAACCCAGGTCGCCTGGCGGATCGCTTCCCGGTGCAGTTCCGGAATCCCATAGACGAACCGTGACAAGAGGTCGGGCCGCGCGTGGGCCCGGCCATACCACACCGGATACGCCGAGGCGTCGCGGAGCCGGAAGTCCGCGCTCAAATCGATCAGCTTGGGGGCCAGGCCCGCGTACCGTTCGATCGTCTCCATGGCCCGGCCGTGCGGCAAGCAGAGAAACAGCAGATCGGCCGCCTCGAGGGCATCGACCGATCGGAAATCCAGACGGGAAACGTTACGGAGATTCGGATGCCGGTCGGTAATCGGACGGCCCGCATAGCGTTCGGACGTCACTTGGGTGACCTCAACCGACGGATGGCGGACCAGCAGCCGGACCAACTCGCCCCCGACGTACCCCGAGCCGCCCACCACCGCCACCCGGACGGGCATCACGCGCCGGCCCCGCGTTGGAGGACGTAATCGACGATCAACGCCGGGATGTTGACGCCGGTCGGCGCCACACTGTTCTTGAACTCCATCGTGTAGTTGATCTCGTTGACCAAGAGCCCATCATCGGTCTCGAACAGATCGAGCGCCACGATCCCGCCGCCGACCGCCCGGGCCCCGGCCACCGCAATCCGGGCCAGTTCATCCGTCACCGGGCACACGGTCGCCTGCCCACCCCTGGCGGTATTGGTGATCCAATGGGGTGAGGTCCGGTAAATGGCGGCCACGCAGTGATCCCCGATCACGAAGGCCCGAATGTCCCGGCCCGGCTTGGCGACGAAGCGTTGGATGTAGAAGATCGAGTGGTGATAGCTGCCGAGGACGGTCTTGTGTTCGAGCAGCGCCTCGGCGGCATCACGGTCATTGACCTTGGCGAGCAGCCGGCCCCACGACCCGACCGCCGGCTTGAGCACGACCGGATAGCCCATCTCCTCGATGGCGACCAACGCCGATTCCGGCGTGAAAGCCACCCGGACTTCCGGCTGGGGCACCTGATGCTCTTGCAGGGCCACGGAGGTCAGCAGCTTGTCGCCGCAGGTCGTGGCCACGGCCGACGAATTGACGCAGACGAGGCCCTGGCTCTCGAACAAGCGGAGGGCATGGAGCGCCCGGGAGTGATTGATCGATCGCTCCATGACGACATCGACGTCGACCGGCCGCTGCCCCAACGTGAAGGTGAGGACCCGGTCGTCGAGCAGCACGACCTCGGCCCCCCGGCGGCCGAACTCCTCCAGCAGCATCTTCTCTTCGAGGCGAATCAGCGAATGCAAGAAGCCGACCCGCATCGCTATTGCCCCCAGTCCTCTTCCTCCGCCGGGGCCTCCCGGACCGAGGGAGGATCGAGACTCGACACTTCGAGCTCGGATCCGCATTCACGGCACCGCAGCAGTTCCGACACCACGGCGTCTGGGGTCAGGGTCAGGGGCG
>JANPEL010000060.1:0-7494 GCA_031431925.1 Gemmatimonadota bacterium
CCGCCCGGGTTCGCGACATAGCGCGCCACGGCCTCCCGGACCAGCATGGCGGCGCTCTGGCCCCGGAGCCGGGCCATCCGTTTGATGCTCTCGTAGTCGTTGCCGTCGAGGTAAACGGTTGTCTTGGAAGAGGATGACATATGGCATACCATATAATACTAACATGCCCTTGTCAAGACGCGGTCCTTGTGCCCGAGCCAGGTCCAGCCCGATCTTCGGTCTCCAAGCCCCCACGCTAATCCAGAGGTGCTCTTGAAGACGATGCGAGTGGTGCTCACCGGGCTCGGCAATGTCGGCCGGGGTCTGCTGTCGATCTTGGCGAGCCAAGAGGCAATCCTCCGCGAGCAATACGGACTCGAGATCCTCGTCGTCGGAGGGGCCGATTCGGGTGGGGCCGCGATCGATCCTTCGGGTCTTGATCTCCGCGATCTACTCTCCAGCAAGGCGGCAGGCCGCTCGGTGGCGGCTTTGCCCTCGGTCGGTCGGCCGGGAATGAGCGGCTTGGCGATGCTCGAGGCGGTGACCGCCGATGTGCTGTTCGAGGCGACGCCGGTCGATCTGCGGGACGGCCAGCCCGGTCTCGATCTCGTCCGCTCGGCACTCGGCCGAGGCATGGCCTCCGTCCTCGCCAACAAAGGGCCGCTGGCGCTGGCGTATCAGGAACTCGCCGCCCTCAGCGATCTCGCCGAACCCGGCCGGCCGGCGCTTCGGTTCTCGGCCTGCGTCGGCGGGGCGTTGCCGACCATCAACCTCGGCCGGCGGGATCTGGCCGGGGCCCGGATCCTCGAGGTCGAGTGCATTCTGAACGGAACCAGCCAAGGCATCCTCCGGGCCATGGAGTCCGGGCAAACATTTGAGGCGGCGCTGGCCGAAATGCAGCGGCGCGGCGTGGTGGAGGCCGACCCGAGTCTCGACGTCGACGGTTGGGATCAGGCGGTCAAACTGGTGATTCTCGCCAACGCGGTCCTGGGGCGGCCGACTGTTCTCAGCGATCTCTCGGTGCAGGGCATTCGGAAGGTGACGGTGGCCGAACTTCGTGCCGCGACGGATCGGGGCGAGCGGCTGGTGCTCCTGGGCCGCGCCGTGCGGGGTGACCCACCCGGCGACTGGCAGCTCACGGTGGCGCCGACTTCGCTGCCATTGGCCCACCCGTTGGCGCGAATGGGTGCCGACGAGATGGGGATCGTGTATCGTACCGACATCAGCGGGATTCTCCATGCGACGTCAGAAGAGGTCGACGCCGTGCCCACCGCGGCGGCGATGCTCCGCGATCTCATCGGCTTGGTCTGACGCGGGGCTCAATCTGCAGGAGGCTCGATTCCATGAAAAATCTGGTCGTTCCATTCGGGTTGGCGGCAGGGCTTTGGGCCGCGTCCGTTTCGGCCCAGGTCCGCTCGGAGTTCGGGGTCATGATTCCGATGCGCGATGGCGTGAAGCTCGCCGCCGACGTCTGGCGCCCGGAGGCGCCAGGTCGGTATCCGGTTCTCCTGGCCCGGACGCCGTATATGAGGACCGGGCTCCAGCTGGTCCAATGGGCCCGGTACTTCGCCGAGCGGGGCTACGTCTTCGTGGCGCAGGACACCCGTGGCCGGGGCGACTCCGAAGGCACCTTCGAGTTTTTTGCTGGTGACGGCCCGGACGGGTACGACTCGATCGAATGGCTCGCCACCCAGCCGTGGGCCACTGGCAAGGTCGGCACGCTTGGCCTCTCCTATCTCGGCACGGTCCAATGGCTGGCGGCCAAGGAGCAGCCGCCCCATCTCACCTGCATGGCGCCGACCGCGCCGGGCGGCCGGTGGTTCGACGAAATTCCCTACCTTGGCGGGGCCTTTGCGCTCCAGTGGGCGTTGAACTGGGTCAACGGGACTTCGGGCCGGATCGCCCAGGGCAATACCGACGCGGTCGACTGGGACCGGGTCCTGGCTCATCGCCCGATTCTGACGGCCGATTCGGTCATGGGGCGAGTGATGCCGCTCTATCGGAGCTGGCTGGAGCATCCGGTGCGGGGACCATTCTGGAGCCGAATGGAGTACCAGCCCGACGACTTCTCGAAGATCGAGATCCCGACGCTGACGACCACTGGATGGTACGACGCTGATCAGCCCGGCTCGTTGATGTACTGGCGCGGTCTGATGGCCAAGGCCCCCGACAAGAGCCGGCACTTCCTGATGATCGGCCCTTGGGAACATGTCGAGACCTTCCAAGGCGCGACCACCAAAGTGGGCCAGGCCGAGTTCTCGGCGGAATCGGTGGTCGACAACAAGAAGATCCATCTCGATTTCTTCGATTGGTGTCTCAAAGGTTCGAGTCCCCGGTTCGATGCCCCGCAGGCCCGGATCTACCTCACGGGCGCCAACGTCTGGCGGACCTTCGACAGCTATCCCCCGGCCGGTGCCAAGCCGACCAAACTGTTCCTCGTGAGCGGGGGCCGGGCCAACACGCTTTCGGGCGACGGGCGTCTGGAGTGGCAGCCGGCACTGAACTCGCCGCCGGACCGATACCCGTTTGACCCGAAGAACCCGGTGCCCGCCAGCATGTCAGATCAGGCGATCGATCGGCGGCGGCTCCAAGAACGGCGAGATGTCTTGGTCTACACCAGTCCGGCGCTGACCGAGCCGATCGAGGTGATCGGCCATGTCACCGTCGACCTGCACGCCGCCACTGACGCGTTCGATACCGATTTTGTCGCGGTGCTGACCGATGTCCTGCCGGATGGGCGAGCGATCCAACTGGGGTCCCGGATCGGGATCAAGCGGGCCCGGTACCGAAACGGCTACGACAAGGAGGAGCTGCTGACGCCGGGCAAGATCGAGAGCTACCGGATCGAGTTGTTCGACATTGCCCATCAGTTCAAGGCTGGTCATCGGATCCGGCTCGAGGTCACCAGCAGTGCGGCGCCGTACTACAACCCGAACCAAAACACCGGCAACCCAGTCGCGACCGATACGGTGTGGAAGGTGGCGCGGCAGACGATTCACCACGATCGGGTCCGGCCGTCGGCCATCACGTTGCCGATCATGGCGAAGAACCCGGTACCCTAGTTCGGGGAACCGCCGGTCCGTTAGCCGCAGCGGCCCCGCCGCTGCCGCCAGGGGGCCCGGAAACTGCCGGCCAGCGTCGGCTGATCGGGAAACTCGAGTCGAAGGCGCCCGGCAATAACCGAGTCCGGGCCGACCGGCTCGAGCCAGATCGTGGCCTTGGAGGCCGCGCGGCAGTCATCCTCGGTGGCGCAGAGGGACGCGGCGCCAATCGTCTCGGCCACGGGCCAGCGCCAGGTGTGTCCGGCCAGGCTCTCGAGGTCTTTCCAGAGCGAGATTCTGAGGTACGGCGGGCGGACTGAGTCGGGGGTCGGGAACGCGGCTGAGAACAGAATGGTGACGGCCGATCCGTCCCATGGGGCGCAGTCCGGGCCGGCTCGCACGGCCGGGAAGCCGGAGAACGGCTCCGCCGGCAACTCGGACGGCGGGGCGGTGCGGCAGGCCGCCAGGGCGAGAGCCAGGCCCAACGGAAAACAGCGGCACCTCATCGTGGGAATCTAGCCGGTTCGGCGCCTTGTCAATCTGCGGGTCATCAACCGATACTCAGGGGTTCCCACCTGACTCCCGACACCTAACGCGGTCCCGGATGCCTGATTCATCTTCGCGGCTCGATCCCGCCCGCCGCCGGGCGTTGATGCTCTGCCTGGTCGCGGTGCTGTTGGCCCTGGTGATCGCGGCGCGGCCGTTGCATCGCACCCTGATCGGCTGGTTGGCTGGGGTGGGGCCGATCCTCGCCGCTCATCCGATCGGCGGGGCGGCGCTCCTGGTGGTGCTCGCGGCGGCGTCCGCGATGCTGGCGTTCTTCTCGAGTGCCGTTCTGGTGCCGGCCGCTCTCCAGGCCTGGAGTCCGCCGGTGGTTGCCGTCTTGCTTTGGCTGGGCTGGATCCTTGGGGGCGCCGTCGCGTACGGGATCGCGAAATACCTCGGCCGCGCCGCCATCCGGTCGTTGGCCTCAACCAAGGCGCTCGGCCGTTATGAGGCGGTCGTCAGCGCGAAAAGCTCCTTCGGGCTGGTGTTGCTCTTCCAGTTGGCAGTTCCCTCTGAGATTCCCGGCTATGTCTTTGGCCTGGCCCGGCTTCCCTTTGCGCGGTTCATCGGCGCACTGGCGCTGGCCGAGTTGCCGTATGCGCTGGCGACCGTGTACGCCGGTTCCGCGTTCATGGAGCGCCGGTTGGTTCCCCTGGTGATGCTGATGGCGCTGACGGCCGTCGTCGGGGTGGCGTCGTTCCGGGCGCTTCACCGCCGAGCCCGGGAGGAGTCGGCGGGTGTCGGCTCGCCTCCTCCGTGAGGCGGCGCCTGGCCTCGGGGTCGGCCGGTAAGGTCATTGATCGAACCGCGCCGGAAACGACGGTCACAATCTCAGCCGCTTGGGCCAGGAACGGTTCGATCTCATGAGTGGACACCAGGACCGTTGCCCCGGCTTCGATCCGGTCGCTGAGCCATTCGAGCAGGGTCTCGCGCATCGAGCGATCGAGGGTTTCGAGCGGCTCGTCGAGCAAGAGCGTGTCGGGACGGCCGATGAACGCCGCCGCGAGTACGGCACGGCGGCGCTGGCCCATCGACAATTCCCGAACCGATCGCCCCGCCACGGCTGACAGGCCAACCCGCTCGAGCGCGGCTTCGGCGTCGGCCAGCGGAACCGCTCGGAGTGAGGCGACGAGCCGAATCACTTCGCGGACCGAGGCATATGGCGTCAAGTCGGGCTGCTCGGGAACGTAGGCCAGTCTCCGCCGGCTGCCGACCTCGTCGCGCCAGAGATCGATGCCGTCGAGCGTGATCGTCCCCTCAGCGGGGCGCTCGACACCGGCCAACAGTTTCATCAGGGTACTCTTGCCGGCCCCGTTCGGTCCGAGGAGGAGGGTGAGCCCCGGGCCGATCCGGAGCGCGTCCGACGCAACGATCGGAGCTCCGCGGTGGTATCCGAAGCGCACTCCCGAGAGAACGTATCCGCGGTTCATCGGGCCTCACCGGCCAATGAATCGCCGCCGGCCTGGTGATGGAGCGATTGCCACTGAGTTACCACCAATCTGCGGTCGGCCCGGGCGGCATGCCACCAGAGCAGCGGAACCGACCCGAGGGCAACGAGGGTGAGCCCCGGACGCCAGGCGACCGCGAGCGCCAGGCTCGAGCCGGTGACCAGGTATTCACCGCTGGCCCGGGAAAGCCGTCCGCCCGCTCGACGCATGGCGCCTGCCGCGAGCAGTGCCAACGCCGGTAGCGTTACCACTCCAACGAGGAGGGCCTTCCAATCCAATCCCAGCGCGACCAGGAGCGTTGGCGCCGCCGGCACCGCAAGCGCGATCACATCATCCAGCACTCGGTTCCGTGACCCGACTGGGAGCGATCGAGCCCAGGGCCACGGGGGTCGGCGCATGATCAGGAGATCGGCCAAGCCCGCGAAGGTCAGGACCAGCGCTATCAGGACGGCAGTCCGGGTCACCCCGCCCGCGGCCTCGGTCGTGAGCCGGTTGTTGATCCGATAGAGGAACGCCGCACCGCACACCCCAAGCGGAGCGATGCTGACCGTGACGACCCGAGCGCCAAGCGCCCGCCACGCGATCATGGGCCGGAGCCAACGCGGACTCTGCCGCCAACCACCGGCCTGGTGTCGCGGTACCGCGACCGGCCCGGCCACCCGATCCCAGATGATGCCGAGGAGCAGGCCGGCCAAGATCCCGCCCCCTCCGGTCACGGCCGCCAGCGAGCCGGCCGCCGCGATCGGCCGCGCAATCCAGGGCCGAACGACCGGCACGCCGGCGGCACCCGCGAGGGCCAATGAGCAAACCAATCCGAGGATCCGGAGCGGGTCGACGGGTGCGTCGTACCGGAAGATTGCCGCGGCCGCCGCCGCCACCATGAGCACCAGCAACGGCGTCAGCGGGACCAGCAAGGCGACGGCCATGGCTCGGCGGTACCTTCGGGCGCCGACCGGGAGACTCCGGAGCCAGCCACCCAACCCGAGTCGCAGCGTGGGGCCGGCTTGGGCCGCCAGGGTGAGTCCGAGGACCGCGAACCCGAGGGCCAGGGCCGGGTCGGCTCCGACCAATCTGAGGATGTTGGCGCGAAGGAAAAGCGGGATGCTCGGAATCGGCACCACGACGAGCCCGAGGAGCAGCGCGGCGAACAGAATGATGCTGTTCCGGAGCGCGACTGAGGCGGCGCCGGCCGCGAAGAAACGAATGACGCCGGTCAGAGCGGCCCGACCCGCCTAACGTGGCCGGTGCCGAGTTCGGCGATCGTCCGGCATCCGAGCAGCGCCATGCTCCGCTCGAGTTCGGATTTGAGCATCCCGAGGGCGCGCTCGACGCCAAGTTGGCCGCCCGAGGCGAGGCCGTAGAGATAGGGCCGCCCGATCGACACCGCGTTGGCGCCGAGGGCCAGGGCCTTGAGGACGTGGGTACCGCGCCGGACCCCGCCGTCGACGATCAGCTCGAGCCGGTCGCCGACCGCGTCGCGTATCGCCGCGACGCAATCGATCGGGGCCGGGGCGGCGTCGAGTTGGCGGCCCCCGTGATTGGAAATCATGATCGCCGTAGCCCCGACCTCGACCGCGCGCTTGGCGTCAGCCGGCGACTGAATTCCCTTGAGGACGAACGGGCCGCCCCACTGCTTGACCAACCAGGCGACGTCTTCCCAGGTCACGGTCCGGTCGAACTGGCCGTTGACGTAGTCGATCAGCGAAACGGTGCCGAGTTTGCCGACCCGATGGACCACGTTGGCAATCTGGAAGTCGGGGTTCTTGAGGAGGTGAAAGGCCCATCGCGGATGGGCCGCGAAGCTGGCGAAGCTCTTCAGCGAGAACCGTGGCGGCAACACCATCCCGGTGACCCGGTCGCGCTCCCGGTTGCCGGCGAGCGCCGTGTCGACCGTAAGGCAGAGTGCCTGATACTTTGCCGCCTTGCAGCGCTCCACGAACTCCGTCGTGAGCGCCCGGTCTTTGAGGATGTAGATCTGGAACATCCACGGCCCGGCGCCTTGGGCGGCGATCTCCTCGATCCGGGTCGTGCCCATGGTGGAGAGGGTGTAGAACGTGCCGGATTTCTGGGCCGCCCGGGCCACCGCCGGCTCGGCCTCGTGGTGAAAGAGCCGGGACATCCCGGTCGGCGCGAGAAACACCGGCCAGCTGATCTTCTGGCCGAGGAGGGTGGTGCTGGTATCGATGGCGCTGATGTCGCGCAGGTAGTTGGGGATCAGTTCATAGTCGTCGAAGGCCGCCGTGTTGCGGCGGAGGCTCCATTCATCGTCGGAGCCCCCGTCGATGTAGTGAAACATCGGGGCGGGCAGGCGTTGCTTCGCCATCCGGCGGAGGTCGGCGATGTTGTTGCAGCGGTCAAGTCGCATGGTGGCTTTGCTGGGTGGACGTATATTGGCAATCTCAACCTATCGTACCGACCCAGGGTCGGCAACGAGCCTCGTGTGGAGCCGGTCGAATGCGGTCCCGTCCCCTCCTGACCTA
>JANPEL010000061.1:0-7377 GCA_031431925.1 Gemmatimonadota bacterium
GTGAACGTGCCGTCGATCGTGGTGTTCTTGAACAAGTGCGACTTGGTCGAGGACGAGGAGTTGCTGGACTTGGTGGAGTTGGAAGTCCGGGAGCTGTTGACGAAGTACAACTATCCGGGCGATGACACGCCGGTGATCCGGGGCTCGGCGATCAAGGCGATCGAGGGCGACCCGAAGTGGGTGGCGAAGATCCAGGAGCTGTACGACGCGTTGGACACGTTCATTCCGGAGCCGGTGCGGGAAATCGACAAGCCGTTCCTGATGCCGGTGGAAGATGTGTTCTCGATCACGGGCCGGGGCACGGTGGCGACGGGCCGGATCGAGCGGGGCAAGATCAAGGTGGGGGAGGAAATCGCCTTGATCGGGTTCGGGAGCGAGAAGAAGGCGGTGGTGACGGGCGTCGAGATGTTCCGGAAGCTGTTGGACGAGGGCGTGGCGGGGGACAACGCCGGGCTGTTGCTCCGGGGCGTGGAAAAGACCGAAATCGAGCGCGGGATGGTGTTGGCGAAGTCGGGGAGCATCACGCCGCACACCCATTTCGACGCGGAAGTCTATGTCTTGACGAAGGACGAGGGCGGGCGGCACACGCCGTTCTTCAAGGGGTACCGTCCGCAGTTCTATTTCCGGACGACGGACGTGACGGGGAATGTGGAGTTGCCGGCCGGGGTGGAGATGGTGATGCCGGGGGACAACATCCAGATGAAGATTGATTTGATCACGCCGATCGCGATGGATGAGGGGTTGCGGTTCGCGATTCGTGAGGGCGGCCGGACGGTGGGCGCCGGCGTCGTCACCAAGATCCTGAAGTAACGCGGCGGACAGAAGGAGATTGCATGGCAAGTAAGATTCGTATCCGTCTCAAGGCGTTTGATCACGCGGTATTGGATCAGGCTGCTGCTGACATCGTTCGCTCGGTCGAAAAGACCGGCGCCCAGGTCTCAGGGCCGATCCCGCTGCCGAGCAAGATCCAACGGTGGACGGTACTCCGGAGTCCGCATATCGATAAGAAGAGCCGGGAGCAGTTCGAGCTCCGGACCCACAAGCGGCTCTTGGACATCAACGACTCTCGTCCTCAAACGATGGACGCGTTGACCAAGCTCGATTTGCCGGCTGGCGTCGACGTCGAAATCAAGGTTGAGTAGCACGATGACGGATGGATTGATTGGACGCAAAGTGGGGATGACCCGGGTGTTTCTTGACGGTGGCACCTCGGTGCCGGTGACCGTCATCGAAGCCGGCCCGTGTCGGGTCCTCCAGGTTCGCGGGAGCGGCGTGCAGCTTGGCTTCGGTCAGAAGCGGGCGCAGCGGACTCTCAAGGCAGAGTTGGGGCACGCCAAGGCGGCGGGTCTCGATGCGGCGCCAAGCGTGGTGCGGACGTTCGAGTTGAACGGTGACGCCCCGAAGCCTGGTGATACCGTGACCGTCGGCATGTTCGCGGCTGGGGAGACCGTCAAGGTCACCGGTCAGTCGAAGGGCCGCGGATTCCAGGGCGTCGTGCACCGGTACGGGATCGGTGGCGGGCCCGGGTCGCACGGCAACACGCGGCACCGGAAGCCCGGCTCGGTCGGCGCCGGCACCGATCCGTCGCGCGTCATCAAGGGCAAGCGGATGCCTGGTCACATGGGCGACCGCCGTCACACCGAACTCGGCCTCCAGGTCGTTCGGATCGATGCCGAGCGCAATCTGCTGTTCGTGCGGGGAGCGGTCCCGGGAGCGAAGAACGGGATCGTGACCGTGGCGAAGCAGGGAGGGAGAAGCCGCCATGATTGAGGCCCCGTTGTTTCAACCGAACGGGACGCCGAGCGGAAGCGTTGCGCTCCCGGCTGACTATTTCGACGGCACGGTCAACGAGCCGGTGATGCACCAAGCGGTGAAGGCCTTCTTGGCCAATCAGCGCCAGGGCACTCACGCCACCAAGACTCGCCGGTGGGTCACGGGTGGTAACCAGAAGCCGTGGAAACAAAAGGGCACCGGCCGCGCCCGAGCCGGTTCGACGCGGTCACCGTTGTGGCCCGGCGGCGGCACGGTGTTCGGTCCGCACCCGCGCGACTACACCCAGGATATTCCGAAGAAGGTCCGGCAGTTGGCTCGGCGCTCGTCGCTGAACGCCCGGGCCCGCGAGGGGTTCCTGTCCCTGGTCGAGAGTCTCGACTTCAGCGGTCCGAAGACGGCTCAGTTGGCGGCGCTGCTCAAGGCGATGGGGTTGACCGGCAAGAAGGTGTTGCTGCTGACCCACGGGCTCAAGAAGAACGTCTACTTGAGCGGGCGGAACATTCCGCTGCTCGAGGTGATGCCATACGGCGACGTCGCGACCTACAACGTGTTGTGGTCGGATGCCGTGGTGGTTGAGCGCGGCGCGTTGACGGGCGAAGCGATCGAGTCCGAGGCTGCCGACACGGACGCGGCACCGAAGAAGAAGACCGCGGTCAAAGCGCCGAAGGCCCCGAAGGCCCCAAAGGCCGAGAAGGCTACCAAAGCGCCGGCCGTGAAGAAGACGGCCAAGCCGGCCGCCGAAAAGAAGGCGCCGGCCAAGAAGGCTGCGCCCAAGCCGAAGGACGGTAAGTAATGGCTGCCCTGCATGATGTGGTGGTGAAGCCGTTGATCACCGAGAAGAGCTCGGCGGCGTATCAGAACCGGAAGGAATACGCCTTCCAGGTGGCGACGCGGGCGACGAAGCGGGATGTCAAAGCGGCGTTGGAGAAGCTCTTCGGCGTGACGGTGACCAGGGTCCGGACGATGCAGATGCGCCGGATCGAAGTCACCCGCGGGCGGACCCGGGGCAAGACCGAGGCCTGGAAGAAGGCCTTGGTGACTCTGAAGGACGGCGACTCAATCGCCGTGTTCGAGGGCTAACATGGCCAATCGTCAATATCGTCCGACGTCCGCCGGGACCCGGTTCCGGTCGGTGTCCGACTTCGCGGAGATCACCCGCGATACGCCGGAAAAGTCGCTGCTCACCCCCCTTCGGAAGACGGGTGGCCGGAACAACAAGGGCCACGTCACGATGCGGGCGATCGGTGGCGGGCACCGGCAGCACTATCGGATCATCGACTTCAAGCGGAACAAGTTCGGGATTCCGGCCAAGGTCGCGCACATCGAATACGATCCGAACCGCACCGCCCGGATTGCGTTGCTCTTTTACGCTGACGGCGAGAAGCGATACATCCTCCACCCGGTCGGCCTGAAGCAGGGCGACACGGTGTTGAGCGGGCCGGGGACCGATGCCCGGAACGGCAACGCCCTGCCGCTCGGTGAGATCCCGTTGGGTACCAACGTGCACAACATTGAGCTCAAGATCGGCAAGGGCGGTTCGATCGCGCGGAGCGCGGGTCAGTACGCTCAAGTGATGGCGCGTGAAGGCCAATATGTGACGCTCAAATTGAAGTCCGGCGAAACCCGGCTCGTCAACGGACGGTGTCTGGCCACGATCGGCGAAGTGGGCAACTCCGAGCACGAGTTGTTGTCGCGCGGCAAGGCCGGCAAGACCCGGTGGTTGGGCCGCCGTGGCAAAGTCCGGGGTGTCGCGAAGAATCCGGTCGACCACCCGCTGGGTGGTGGTGAAGGGAAGAGCTCGGGTGGACGTCCGCCGGTTTCGCCGTGGGGTAAGGCCGAAGGCGTCAAGACCAGGCTTCCGAAGAAGGCCACGAATCGATTGATTATCCGCGGCCGCAAGCGTGGTAAGGCGACCGGCGGGGGGAACTGATCCATGGGACGGAGCGTCAAGAAGGGACCGTACGTTCAGGAGGCCTTGCTCAAGAAGGTCCAAGTCCTGACCGGGAAGAACACGAAGCAGGTCGTGAAGACCTGGAGCCGGGCGAGCACCATTCTCCCCGAGTTCGTGGGCCACACGTTCGCGGTGCACAACGGCAACAAATTCGTGCCGGTGCATGTCACCGAGAACATGGTGGGTCACAAGCTCGGTGAGTTCTCGCCGACTCGGATCTTCAAGGGCCACAGCGGCAAGATGGTAGCCGACAAGAAGGCGAAGCCGGAGTGATCATGACTCTTGGACACGCAATTCAGCGCAACGTTCGCCAAAGCCCGCGGAAGATGCGGCTGGTGATCGACCTGATCCGGGGTAAGGACGTCAACGAGGCGTTGGCGATCCTCAAGTTCAACAAGCGGAACGCGGCCAAGCAGATCGCGAAGACGCTCAAGAGCGCCGTTTCCAACGCCGAGCAGAAGGCGATGGCCGGGAACGAGCGGTTCGACGCCGACGAACTGATGGTCGCCAAGGCGATCGTCAATGGCGGTTCGCCGCTGAAACGGATTCACGCCGCGGCCCAGGGCCGGGCGACGCCGATCAAGAAGCGGACGAGCCACGTTGAGATCCACGTTCGGAGCAAGGAGTAGTCGATGGGTCAGAAAACCAATCCGATCGGGTTCCGGCTCGGGATCGTCAAGCCGTGGCTTTCCCGATGGTACGCGACCAAGGAAATGCCGGCGCTCCTCAAGGAAGACGAGCTGATCCGGAAGTACTTGCTGACGCGGCTCGGTCATGCGGCCATCGCCGAGATCCATATCGAGCGCCGTCCTGGGAAAGTGACCGTGACGGTCCACACCGGGCGTCCGGGCGTCGTCATCGGGAAGAAGGGCACCGAAGTCGACAAGCTCCGTGACGAACTCGCGCAGCTCACGTCGAAGGAAGCGGCGATCAACGTCGAGGAGATCAAGCACCCCGAGACGTCATCGCAGCTGGTGGCCGACAACATCGGGCATCAGTTGATCCAGCGGATCTCCTTCCGGCGGGCGATGAAACGGGCGGTCCAGGGTGCGATGCGGATGGGGGCCTTGGGGATCAAGGTTCGGGTCTCCGGCCGGTTGGGCGGGGCGGAAATCGCGCGGACCGAGGGGTATCACGAGGGTCGGGTTCCGCTGCACACGCTGCGGGCCGATATCGACTACGCCACGAGCACGGCCAAGACGACCTACGGCACCATCGGGATCAAGGTGTGGATTTTCCGTGGCGAGGTAGTCGAAGACGTGACCGGCAAGACGTACAGCACGGGAGCCTAACCAATGCTTGCGCCGAAGCGGATCAAATTCCGCAAGCAATTCAAGGGGAAGATGCGGGGCTTGGCCTTGCGGGGTAACACCGTGGCGTTCGGGGATTTTGCCCTGGCCGCGATGGAGCCGGGCTGGGTTTCGAACCGCCAGATCGAGGCCTCGCGGATCGCGATTTCTCGAGCCATGAAGCGGGGCGGCAAGATGTGGATCCGGGTGTTCCCGGACAAGCCGATTACCAAGAAGCCGGCCGAGACCCGAATGGGTAAGGGTAAGGGTAATCCGGAAGGCTGGGTGGCGGTGGTCAAGCCGGCCCGGATCCTGTTCGAGGTCGAGGGAGTGACCGAGCTGGTGGCGCGCCAGGCCTTTGCGTTGGCGGCGGCCAAGTTGCCGGTCAAGACTCGGTTCGTGAAGCGGGAGGAGCACTAAATGAAGGCGCTCAAAGCGACCGACCTCGGCCAGTTAACGGTCGAGGAGCTCAACGCCAAGCTCGGCGAGATCGAGGAAGAGCAGTTCCGGCTCCGGTTCCGAACGGCGACCGAAGCCGTCGAGAATCAGATCCAGTTCCGAACCCGTCGGCGTGACATTGCCCGGATCAAGACGGTTTTGCGGCAGAAGGAAGGTTGAGAATGACGGAAGCGACCGCGGCACCTCGGAACCGGCGGAAGGGTCGGACCGGCGTGGTGAAGAGCGACAAGATGACGAAGACCGTGACCGTAATGATGGAGCGGCGGTTTGCCCATCCGGTGTACGGGAAGCGGATTACCCGGCAGAAGACGATCAAGGCCCGGAACGATCTCGGGGCGAAGACCGGCGACACTGTTCGGGTGATGGAAACCCGTCCGCTGGCGAAGACTGTGCGCTGGCGCGTGACTGAGATCGTGGAGAAGGCGAAGTAGGGAGGCCAAATGGTTCAGCAAGAGACGATACTTCGAGTCGCGGACAACAGCGGGGCCCGCAAGGCCCTCGTGATCCGCGTGTTGGGCGGCTCCAAGCGCCGCTATGCCGGGCTCGGTGACGTGGTGATCGTGGCCATCAAGGACGCGATTCCCACCGGCCAGGTGAAGAAGGGGGACGTCGCGCGAGCGGTGGTCGTCCGAGTGGTGAAGGAGACCCGTCGCAAGGACGGTTCCTACATCCGCTTCGATGAGAACGCGGTCGTGCTCATCAATGATCAGGGCGAACCGCGAGCGACCCGAATTTTCGGGCCGGTTGCCCGGGAGCTGCGCGATAAGCGATACATGAAGATCGTATCGTTGGCGCCGGAGGTCATCTAACCATGCGGATTCTGAAACACCGGAAGGCCCGTCGGAAGGTCGGACCGGGTCCTGTGGTCCGGGTCTCGATGCCGATCACCAAGGGCGACATGGTCCAGGTGATCTCGGGCGCCAACAAGGGCAAGCGGGCCCGGGTGCTGCGAGTGCATCTCAAGACCGGCCGGGTCACCCTTGAGGGCCTGAATATGGTCAAGCGCCACCTTCGGGCGACGACCCCCAACGGGCAGTCGGGAATCGTGGAGCGTCCGGCGCCGATCCATCATTCCAATATGATGTTGATCGATCCCAAAACGGGCGAGCCGACCCGGGTTCGGCGGAAGCGGGACCAGGACGGCACCGTTGAGCGGATCGCCGTGAAGTCCGGGCAGTCGATTGTGAGGAACCGGTAACGATGGCTGAAGCGAAAGCAACCAAGCCCGCGAAGACGCCCAAGGGCGGCCCGCCGGCGAAGACCAGCAAGCGCGCGAAGGCACCGCAAGGGGCCACCGATCCGGCGCCGAAGGTGGCGGTCGGCGTTCCCCGGCTGTTGACGTTCTACCTGGACACGGTCCGGGAGCGTCTGAAGCAGCAATTCGGTCTGACTAACCCGATGCAGATTCCGCGGATCGTCAAGATCGTGCTGAATGTCGGCCTCGGCGAGGCGAGCAAGAATCCGAAGGCGCTCGACGCGGTTGTCGACGAGTTGGGGTTGATCACCGGCCAGCGGCCGGTGGTGACCCGGGCCAAGAAGGCGATCTCGAATTTCGGGCTCCGTCAGGGTGTTCCGGTCGGCGTGATGGTGACGCTCCGGGGCCCCCGGATGTTCGAGTTCTTGGATCGGTTCATCTCGCTCGCGGTGCCGCGGATCCGGGACTTCCGGGGGCTCCCGAACCGGAGCTTCGACGGAAGCGGCAACTATTCGTTCGGGATCAAGGAGCAGTTGGTGTTCCCCGAGATCGACTACGATCGGGTCGAGAAGATCCACGGGATGGACATCACAATCGTGACGACCGCCGGCCGCGATGACCTGGCCATGGCGTTGTTAAGGGAATTCGGCTGGCCGTTCCGGGGCGAAACCCCGAAGCGGACCGTGTAAGCGGGGGATGTAAGGAACTAT
>JANPEL010000062.1:0-15087 GCA_031431925.1 Gemmatimonadota bacterium
TCGACCGGCCAGTCGGTGGTGAGGCCGACCGATTGGAACCCGCTGGTGATGATCGTCTCGCCAACTATTTGGAGACCGGATCGTCCGTTGCGTTCGAATCGGGCCGAGCCGCCAAAGCCGGATTTTCCGCGGGTTGCCTCCCCGCCCCACGCCAATCCGTCGGCGCCGAGTTTGACGCGCCATGACTCGTCGATCCGGAACTCCACGGCGGCTTTCAGATGGGCCTCGCTGGTTCCGATCAGGGGAGCTTCGACCCCGTTGGCCCGAAATTGCCGGAGGTTCTCGGTCCGGAGCCGGAGGCTCGCGATCGGCGTGAGCCGGGACCAGCCGGCGTCGAAATGCCAGAGTGCCGAGGCGTAGAGCTCTTGCTGCAATCGGCCGAACGAGAGCAACCCACTCCCCTCGAGGGTCGTGCCGAACATTCGCCGGTCGAACAGGCCGGCCCAGCCGCGGAGGCCCATCTCGTGATCGTACGCCGCGCCGGCGCCGCCGACGGTGCTCGGTGACCGGATCGGTTCAATATCAAAGGAGACGGTATCGGCGGTACCAGTCGGGTTGAGCCACACACCGCGAAGCGCTTCCGCGTCGGCCAAGCCGATCAGCCGCTCGCGGAGTCGGGAGGACACCAGGGGGGTGCCGGGATCGAGCCGGAGCATCCGGGCCACCAGGGTGCTATCGGTGGCGGACCCATTCGTCACCCGCCATCCCGACAAGGTGCCGGGCAGGTCCGGCGTGATGAGCGGCGGCGCTCGTTCGAGGCACTGGGCCCGCGCCACCGTGGTGTCGGCCGCCTGCCGACCCCGGCGGAGGATGGTCTCGACGGTGGCCGGGGAGAAGTCAAGGCTTCGGAATCCCTGGACCTCGGGTCGGATCATCACGTCGCCCGGGCGAACCGGTGCGAACGGCTGTTGAAACAGAAACCCGACCAGCTGATCGGCCAGGGCAAGCGGCGATTCGACGTCGAGCACCGAGGCGGCGCGCTCGGTGACATCGGAGACGATGACCCGCTCAGCACCGGCGGCCCGGGCCTCGAGCACTGGGATGTTGGCCGAGAGACCCCCATCGACCAGGATCGCCTCGCCGACGACCACCGGCGGGAAGATCAGGGGAATCGCGCTGCTGGCCCGGACCGCCCGGGCCAAGTCGCCTTCGGCCAATACCACGGTGCGGCGGTCGCGGAGGTCGGTTGCCACGGCCAAGAACGGGATCGGGAGCCGGTCGAACCGGCCCCGGGCCAGCAGATTGCCGCGGAGCATGGCGGCATTGAGCCGGGCGTTAGGTTGGGTCTCGTCGACCACCCCGGTCTGGAGCGCGAAGCCATGCTGGCCCCGGACCATGAACAGGATCGGGAGCCGCTGGTCCCACGGGTGGGGCGCGGGGGTCCGAAACCGGCTGACCACTTCGGAAATCGGCAGACTCCTCGCCAGGGAGTCGATCTGGCGGGCCGTGTAACCGCTGGCGTAGAGGGCCCCGACGATGGCCCCCATACTGGTGCCGACGATCAGATCCGGTCGGACCCCGAGACTGTCCAACACATGGAGGACGCCAATATGGGCCAGGCCTTTGGCCCCACCACCGCTCAGCACCAGGGCGGTCCGGGCCGGCCGGCATTCCTGGGCCGGTAGGACACCGGTTACCGTGAGCAGTACCAACGACACAACCCGAGTCACCTTCATGCTCGGAAAGTAACCCGATGGACGAGGGCGCCGGCCGACGGCCAGGCGGCGGGAACCGCTAATCGGGCGTAGATTGCAGGTGGAGGTCTGATGCCCACCCCGCACCTCATTGGCCAGCGATTCGATCGTACGTCCGCGGAGCCGAGCGGTACCCGCGATCCGACCCGTGGCTTGCCCGCGGATCTCCTCCGGGACGCCTCCCGCCGCCTCAGTATCATCGCCTTGCTCGGCGGAATGTTCTGGGTGACCTATTCGGTGTTCGATCACGTCGTCCAGCGCGCCAGCGGCGATCCGGCCTGGCTCACCTTCAAGTCCGCCGACCGCATTGCCCTCGTCGCCGCGGTCGTCTCCTTCGCCCTCTTCGTCTACGCCAGGAAAACCACCCGGAGCCCCAGATTCATCCTTGACCTGGGCCAAGTTTTCCTCATCTTCACCGCCATCGCCCACGGACTGATCTGGTACTGGGCCCCGGAGCCCGAGGCCGTCGTCCTGGGCCGGACGCCCAGCATCAGTTTGATTGGTGTGATGGTGCTGGTGTTCGCCGCCATAGTGCCCAGCGAACCGCGGAAGGCACTGATCACCGGTCTCATCGCCGTCTCGATGAATCCACTCGGGATGGCGATCGCCAAGATGCGGGGAGCCTGGGAGTATGGCTCCGACGGCAATCTCATCCTGAGACATTTCCCCGACTACCTCCTGGTCAGCGTCGCCGTGGTGATTTCGTACGTGGTCAGCCGTCTGGGCCAGCAAGTCACCAAGGCGCGAGAGATGGGGAGCTATCAGCTGGGCGAGCTGCTCGGCCAGGGGGGCATGGGCAAGGTCTATCGCGCCACCCACCGGATGTTGTCCCGGCCGGCCGCGATCAAGCTGATCCGGCCCGAGATGATCGGCGACGGCACCAGCCCCGCGGGAGCGCTGGCACTCAAGCGGTTCCGTCGCGAGGCCGAGGTCGCGGCCAATCTCAGCTCGCCCCACACGGTGGAGCTCTACGATTTCGGGGAGACCGAGGACCAAACCCTCTACTTCGTGATGGAGCTCCTCGAGGGCATGACCCTCGATCCCTTGATCCGCGAGCACGGTCCCCTGCCCCCCAACCGGGCGATCCATATCCTCCGCCAGGTCTGCGAATCGCTCGAGGAGGCCCATGCCCGCGGCCTCGTCCACCGGGATATCAAGCCCGCCAACATCCATATCGGCCGACTCGGCCTCCGCCACGATTTCGTCAAGGTGCTCGATTTCGGCTTGGTCAAATCGGTCGCCGGACCGGCCAGCGAAACGTCACTGGCCACTGAGATCGGCAGTACGCCGGGCACTCCCGACTACATGGCCCCCGAAATCACCCTGGGCGAAGGGTTCGACGCCCGCGCCGATTTGTACGCGGTGGGTTGCGTCGGTTACTTCCTCTTGACCGGGCAGCGGGTCTTCGAGGCGGCCAACGTGTTCCACGTCATCGCCCGGCATCTGAATGATGTCCCGGTCCGGCTCTCCGAGCGCGCCACCACGCCGATCCCGCCGGCCCTCGAGCAGATCGTGCTCGCCTGCCTGGCCAAGCGGCCCGACCAACGGCCCCAAACCGCCGCCGAACTCGATCGCTTGCTCGCCGCGGTCGGCGGGGAGCCCTGGAAAGAGGCCCAGGCGGCCGAGTGGTGGAAGGCGCGAGACGCGCGTGCGCCATAGCCGGACGGCTCGCGCGATCTTGAGCCTGGCCTGGCTGCCTCCGACCCTGGCCGCCCAATTCGAAGCCCGGCTCGACCTCTCGGCGTCCAATCGGTACGTCTGGCACGGGCTCTCCCGCGCCGCCGGCTTCGTGGTTCAGTCGTCGGCGGCCGCCGGCTTCCGAATCGACCGCTTCACCATCTCGACGGGCTGGGTCCGCCACCACGAGTTGGATCAGGTAAGCCCGGGAGAAATAACCGAGCTCGGGGTTGGCAAAGGGCGCGTCGGCGAGGACGACGTCTGGGTCCAAGGCGCGTTCGACCTTGGCCGCCTTCAGCTCCGCTCGGGCGTGGTCCGCTATGTCTTCCCGGGATTGGCCCCGGAGGGAGGAGGAGGCCCGCTCCGCAAGACTACCGAGGTCTACGCCTCCGCGGGTACCACCAGCAAGTACCTCAATCCGTCCGTCGAAGCTTGGTGGGATGTGGGGCGGGTTCGGGGCGGCTTCCTCAAGGCTTCCGCCAGCTCACCCGTGATCGGCTGGCCGCTCGAGCCGTTCGTTTTCATTGCGCTGACCGGAGAAGCGGGCGTGAACCTGGGCCAGGGCCGGGACCCGGCCCGCCCGCACGATCTCGCCAATTTTTTCGGTCGCGGCGTCACCCATGCCGGGCTCGGCTTGACCGGCGTCTACCCGCTGCAACACTGGAGTGGAGTGGGGTCGGCCAGCCTGGACTTCGGGTTGAACAGCCAACTCAACCTCGACCGGGCCACCCGCTTTAACGGCATCGGGCGGACCAGCCGCCTGATGCTTTGGCTCTCGGCCGGCGTCACGCTGCTCCTGGGCGGAGAGGCGAAGGTCCTCCGATGAGCTCCGGTGGTCGCCTAACGCTGGCCGGGATCGTTCTCTCGGCGTTCCTGTCGGCCTGCGCGACGTCTCTCCTCGTCGAAGGGCCGTTGAGCCCGCTGCCCCGTCCGTCGGCCTCCATCGGCTTCCGAGCCGGATTCGGGCGGGTGGACATCACGCCGCCGGCCGGCATCGGTTTGGCCGGCAACGGCCCCGAAGGGCGGCGGGCGCGCGGATACCGGCTCCGCCTCTATGCCCGGGCTCTGCTGCTCGAAGATCCCGGCGGCAACCGGATTGCGCTCGTGGTGGCCGACTTACCGCTCGGATCGGCCCTGCTCCACCGGCGAGTTGCCGCCCTGACCGCCACCGCCGACGGCATCGGCGTCGACCGGCTCGTCATCGCGGTCACCCACACCCACGCGGGGCCCGGGCACTATTTCGAGGCTAGTGGCCTGAACGAGCAGGGCAGCGCGGTCGCGGGGTACGATCCGGTGTTGCTGGATTCGCTCAGCCGCCGGATCGCGGCGGCCGTTCATGCGGCCGCGCTCGATCTCCGCCCGGCTAGGGCGGCCTGGGGCAGCCGGCGGGTGTGGGGCTCGACCCGGATCCGGAGCCTCCCCGCGCTGACCCTGAATCTTCCGATGCCGAGGCCGCCCGTTGATGCCCCGGATTCGCTGCCGCCCGAGTACCGCTTGATCGATCCCACGCTCTCGATGTTGCGCATCGATCAACTTGATCCGGCTACCGGTCAATACCGGCCCTCGGGCGCGTTCAGCATCTTTGCGATGCACGGGACCGGGAACGCCGACGCGAATGAACTGTTCGACGCCGACATTCATGGTATCGTGGAACGGCGGCTCGAGCGCCATATCGACCCGGCTCGGTCCTTCGAGCCGAAGGCCTTCCACCTCTTTGCGAACGGAGCCGAAGGCGACGTGTCCCCGGCCTGGCCGGAGGCGAGCCGCTGCGATCTCCCAGTCGTGGCGCCGTGGCCGATGCTCGACGGGCCCTTCACCAAACCCCTCTGGCAATGGCGGCCGGTCAACCCGGTGAGGATCGCGGTGTGCGTCCACGCGGCTCGGCTGGCAGTGGATTCGATCGGCAACCGGCTCGGTGATGAGGCCATCACGCTGTTCGAGAGTCTCGGCAGCGCGCTCGACGCTCGGCTCGAACTGGCCCGGGCGTTCTCCACCCTGGCGCTCCGCGAGGACGCCGATTCGCTGGGAATCTGTTCCCCGCCGGCGGCCGGGATGGTGCAATTTGCCGGAGCGGACGACGGCCACACCCGGATTAACCAGTGGCGGCCACTCGGGCTCTTCTCCCTAGGTCTCGAGCAAGGCGCGGCGAACCGCCCCGGCCGGGGCTGTCACGGGGCGAAGCACCAGTTTCTGGATGTGGTGCTCGGAAGCCTCCCGAACCGAGCGATCGTCGCAAAGAAACTTCCCTCCTTCGCGCAGGTCGGCGTGCTTCGGATCGGCAATCGGCTCATCGGAACCATCCCGGGTGAGGTCACCACCACGGCGGGATCGCGGATGCGGGCCGGCATGCTCGCGGCCGCGGACCAATTCGGCATCACCGCGGATACCGCGCTGATCCTGGGCCTCGCCAATGGATACGTGATGTACGTGGCAACCGCCGAGGAGTACGCGGCGCAATACTACGAGGGAGGCTCGACCCTGTACGGACCCGGCGAGGCCGCGATGTTCGGGCGGGCACTCGCCGGGCTCACCGGGGCGCTGTCGAGCGGAGATGTTCTGCCCCCCGCGGCCGCCCGGACCCTGAAGCTTCGTCCCGGAGCGGAGAAGGCCATCCTGAAGCGAAACCGATCGGTTGAGTCGATGCCCGGCACGATCGAGCGGATCTGGTGCTCGGGGGATACCCTCTACGCCAACTATCAGCTTGGCTCGGTGGCGGATTGGCCGGTCACTGGATCACCCAACGCGGGTCGGGCTCAGGTCGAAGTGCTGCTTGAGGACCAGGTGGTGGCGTGGGACGATGACGTCTCGGTCGAGCTCCACCTCCGTTCCCTGCGCCACAACCCGGCCCGCTGGCAGCTTCGCTGGTCGGGGGCACGACCGGGGTTCGGCTACCGCATTCGGCTTCGCGGTGAACTCGCGAGCGCCCCGGTCCTTTGCCCCAGAGCCACCTAACGCGCTACGCCGACCAGGCTCTGAATCTTGTGGAAGGTCGCCAGCGGAATGATGCGGCGCCCGACCAGTTCGAACTCGGACTTGTACGGCCGCCCCCGAACGATCCGGTCGGCGAACAACTGGCCGATCCCGGCAATCGAGGCCAGGTCATCGCGACTGGCCCGGTTGACATCCACCATGCCGGCCGGTAAGGGCTCCACCGCCGACGGACCGGCCGCCGGGGGCACCGGACTCGCGTAGAGCCGCTGCTTGATGGCCAGATAGACAGCCGTCGGCATGATCTGGCGTTCGACCAGTTCGGCGCGGGCCCCAAACGGCCGGGCCCGGTAGATCTTCTCGGCGTATTGGTGCCCGATGCCGGGGAACGAGCGGAGTTCAGACATGCTGGCAGTATTCAGGTCGATCACGCGGGGGTCGGGTCGGCCAACCAGCGCCAAAGCCGCGACCAGCGTAGTGGTCAGCAGGGACATCGGATACTCCTCATGCGTCGTGGTGGTGTTGCTTACCCTCCTTCCTTGACGCCGCCATGGCCGAAAAGGTTGCAGCTACCGGTGAAACGGGCACCCCAGCGCTTGGCGGAGCAGGGTCGAGGATTCCCGAAACCCGCCGGTCCGGGCACTTAGGGGATGGAAGTTCACCAACGGGCCGGGTGCCGTTCCAGGTACCGGTTCGGGCCAGCTCCGCCAGGTTCGCTCGAGTGCCTCGGGGTCACGGGGCTCCCAGGTATCGTCGTCCGGGGGGCCAAAGGCCACGACCAAGGTCCCCTCGGGCCGCACCGGAACCTCGACCACCAACCAGGTCCGCAGCCCGGTTTCCGGGCAGCGGCCGGAGAAACCCACTCGGTCCGGCGCGGCCTTTTCGAGATCGGGCCCGACCGCGGCCCGAATCCGATGCGGTGTGCCACAGGCGGGGCACCGTTGGGTCACCATGGTTTCGAGTTCGATCGTGGCTGCCGTCATCGTCATCTCCCGTGAGTGTGGTCTCGACGGGAACACATTACGAATCGGCGAAAGAAACAACAAGTTGGGAAAAAACCTTGCTTCTCAGCTCGGGGTGATCACTTCCTCGATGGTGGGGGCGCCAGGCTGGCTCATCCGCTCCATGCTGAGCGCCTGGAGAGCCCGGACGTTCTTAATGGCCAGCGCCTTCTCGAGTTTGACCCGATGAAACTCGACCGTTTTGGTCTCGAGGCCTAACAGATCGGCAATTTCCTGCGTGGTCTTGCCGTGGCCCATCAGGACGAACACTTGGCGTTGGCGGCGAGACAGGATGTCGAGCGGGTCGGTGAGCCGGCTCGACACATCTTGCAACGGCCGGCTCCGGGTCTCGAACTTGGGGTTCCGGTAAATCCCGCCGGCCAGTACCAGGTCGACCGCGGCCAGCAAGTCGGTGTCGGACGAGAGCTTGATGACGAACCCCGACGCCCCGGCCCGGAATGACTCGTCGGCGTAGATTTTCTCGGCTTGCATCGAGACGATGATGACCTTGGGCGCCGGCACCAGCCGGACGAGGTCACGGCAGACATCGAGACCCATTCGGTTCGGCAAATTCAGATCGAGGAGGACCAGATCCGGCCGGTGGCGTTCGACGGCCTCGACGGCCTTGGCCCCGTCGTGGATCAATCCGACGATATCGTAGCGCGGTTCGAGCATGGCCTTGAGCCCCTGCGCGACCAAGGTGTGATCTTCGACCAACAGTACCCGGTGCCGTCTCATGAGCTGCCTCCTTGGCGCGGCACCCACGCCGTAAGCGTGGTGCCCCGGCCCAGCTGGCTGGTGATCGAGACATGACCCTGCACCGCCCGGAGCCGCTCGTTCAGCCCGAGGAGGCCAAGCCCTCGAGCGGCACTCCCCTGCGCTGCCATGCCCGCGCCCTGGTCCTCGATCGCCACATACAGCCCAGAATCTCGCTGCCCCACCCGAACCGTTGCCTCCGACACGCCGGCGTGGCGGACCACGTTCCGGAGACCCTCCTGGGCGGTCCGGAACAGGGAAAGCGCCGCGGCCGGACTGACGCCACCGGCGTCCACGGCAGGATCGGTAATGACGGTGACGTGAAGGTCGTCGGAGATCGCCATGTCGGAGGCCAGGCTTTGCAGGGCATTCGGAAGACCCAAATGATCGAGAATGGCGGGGTGTGCTCGGCGGGCCATGGCCCTGACCTCGTCGGCCAGGTCGTGGAGTTCCTCTCGAAGGCCCTCGATCCGCTGGCTCACCGCATCGTTCGGATTCGGGATGATCCGGCCCAGGGCCGAAAGCTCTCCGCCGATCAGCGCGATCCGTTGAATGACGTCATCGTGCAGTTCCCGGGCAATCCGGGCCCGCTCGGCGTCCTGAGCCTCGACCAATCCCTGGCTGAACCGGCGGCTCTCCTCGACCTGTTTCCTCTGGACGGTCACGATCAGCCGAATGACCGTGCCGATCACGATGAACACCAACGCGCTCGCAAGGAGATAAATCCAGATCAGGCCGAGCGGCGCGTTGGTTGGCATCTACGAGGCCTTGGCCGCGGGGAGCCGCCAGAGCCCCCAGGCGATCATCACGTACCCGAGGACATTGCCGACGGTGTTGACGATGAACGCCGCCAATCCCAGGTCGTCGCGGACTCCAAACACCTGGGCCCAGAGCGGATCGAGAATGACCACGGTCCCGTAGATCACCATGATGCCGGAGGTGGCCCAGAACCACAGGTGGTCGGTCCAGCGGCTGTCGGTGGCCTGGACCCGGCCCACCAACGTGTACCCCGCCGCCCCGACCTTGACGAGGCCGGCAATCGGAACCGAGATGAAGCTGAACGCCGCCGCTGGGCCTTGAATCCATTGGGCCCCGAGCCATGCGGCGACAAAGCCGGCCAGCGTACCCGCCACCACCCGGCGTCGATGCGCCGTTGGTTGCCACCACCAGAACGCCACCAGGATGAGCAGGGTCTCCGACAGCAGCGAGGCCTCGTTCACGAGCCGGTTCGACCGGCCGGCAAAGACCAGCCAGAGCGAGAACGGAATGAAGGCCGCTGAGACGGCGACCGCAACGACGAGCCACCGGCCGCCCCGATCGAGACGCCGCCAACGGAACGCGCCGAAGGCCGCCACCAGCACCATGGCGGCGGTGATCAGGTAGCCGAGATTGAATCCCAGCGGCATGTTCGGGTGCCTTAGAACGCGAGAATTCCGTCCTTGACCGGGGGGCAAAACGGCGGGCAGCGAAACGGCAAATCGCCGATGGTGCCCTTGAGGATGTTATTGCCCTTGGCGTCAAAGCCGCAGAAGAGCACCGTAAACTCACCCTTGTCGTCGAGGCCCGGATACATCCGAATCCCAACGCAGGCCGGGTTGCTCAAGATCTTGTCGAAGATTTCCCGGTTGTAGCCGGCCGCCCGGCCCAGCCCTTCTTTGGTCCCTAGCGCGGTAATGGCTCGCTTCCGCATCCGAATGGCGGCGGCATGGGTGACCTCGTGCTGGCCCTTCTTGTAGGGATAGGGGAACGTGGTCTTCGGCTGCTTGGGGGTGGCCATGGCGTGGTTCTCCGGCAATGGGGACTGAAGAAGGATCAATCAAGCTAGGAAAGAACCCTGGTTTTTACGAGGCCCCGTCCGGCGTGCGACGGAGCGAATCGAGAACCCGGCCACCCGCCCGCCCGTCGACCGGGAGGCCAACTCGGGCCTGGAATGCTTTGATGGCCTCCCGAGTCTTCGGGCCGAGCACCCCGTCGGGCGCGCCGATGTCGTGTCCCCGGGCCGTCAGCCGCTCCTGAACCTCTTGGCGTTCGGCCCGCGACAGACCCCGATCGTCGGTTGGCCAGGGTGCGCTGAAGGCCGGCCCTCCCCGAAGCCGGTCGGCCAGGTGGGCAATCGCCAAGGCATACGACTCGGCGGCATTGTAAGAGTAGATCACGTCGAAGTTCCGGAACACCAAGAAGGCCGGACCCTCTCGGCCGGCGGGCTGGAGGAGCGCCGCGGGGCCCTGGCCCGTCAGGGGGCGGCCGTCGATCTGCTTGAGACCGGCGGCCGCCCACCGGGCCACCGGCCGCCGATAGAGCCGGCCCATCCGCCCCCGGTAGCGGGCGGGCACCCGGACCTCATAGCCCCAAGGAGCCCCGGTTACCCAGCCGTGCCGCTTCAGGTAGTTGGCCGTCGAGCCTAACGCGTCGGGTACCGACCCGATAATGTCGCGGCGGCCATCGCCGTCGGCATCGACCGCGAGCCGCACGAACGTCGTCGGCATGAACTGGGTTTGGCCGAAGGCGCCGGCCCACGAACCGACCAGCCGGTCGGGAGAAATATCGCCACGCTCGATGATCTGAAGGGTGGCCACCAATTCGTTCCGGAAGAACGCCTGCCGGCGGCCGAGGCAATAGCCGGTAACCAGCGACCGAACCAGGGGCCGCTGACCCATGATCCGGCCGAAGTCCGACTCGACACCCCAGACCGCCACGACCGTGAACCGGTCGACGCCATAGGTCTGCTCGACCGGTTCGAGCACCAGCCGCCATGCCTCCAGCCGCGCCGTGGCGTCGGCAATCCGCTGGCGGTCGACCAGCACCGCCAAGTAGTCCCAGATCGGGGTGGTGAATTCCGGTTGGTTGTCGCGCGCCACGATGACGGTCGAATCGACCGTGAAGCCCGCCGTCGCCGAGTCGAAGGTTGCGGCGGCAATACCGCGGGCCGTCGCGACGCGCCGAAGATCGGCCAGGCAGCCGGGGTCGGGCGCGGCGAGCAGCGTCACCAAGGCGAGAAGCATCGGCTACATCCGGAACAGATAGCTGGCCTTCAAGAAGAATCCGTCGCTGGTTCGGTTCAGATCGCCGAACTTGAACCGGCCGGTGTCACGATAGCTGCCGCCGTAGCCCGCGAAGAACACGGTACCCGGCGTGGGTTGAAAGGAAAAGAGGAAATCGGTCCGAAACCCGTTGCTCTCGGTTTGGGACGCCAGTCCGCGTTTGTAGATGCCGTCGCGAGGATCGAGGAACAGAATCGGGTCACCGGTCCGGCCCTCGTCGCGCAGAGCATCCCGTTTCGACGCCCGATACTCGCCGACCACCCGGAGAAAGAGCGATCGACTGAGCTGATACTCGACCCGAAGCCTCGGGATATGGGCCACCGAGACGACCGATCCATCGGACCGGCGCTGGAAGTAGGTCAGCACGTAGGTACCGAGGGCCCGGATTTGGCTGGTTGGCTGAAACTGAATCGTCGAGTTGACGAAGAGAATGTTGGCGGGCGACCACTCGAAGTAGTTCACATCCGCCCCGAACGTCGCGTTGAAATCGGCGGAAAACGGGCCGACCCACGGCGTGCTCAGCGTCAGGCTGCTGCCGTAGTTGTGAATGGTGGCACCCCCCGGATAGGGAGCGACGGTGTCGACGATGCCGGCCGCCCCATGACGCTCGAGGGCGTACCCCTGGAACAGACGACGGTCGTAGCCGAAGTACTCGAACCAATTGAACGCCCGGAGGCTCCAGCCGCCCCGGAACTCGACGTTCCCGGTGAGAAACAGTTGCCGGTCCTGGAGATTGCGGCCCGCGACGAAATCGTCGTAGGTCCACCGGCCGTTGACGCTCACCCCGCCGGTGGCCCGGCCCACGAACGCGCCCGGCTTGCCGTAGACGGTCCATGATGGCCCGCCCGAGAGCGTCACGGCATCCGGCACCTGGATGAAGCCGGCTGCGGCGTCGAAGGCATCACTGACACCTTCGAACTTGGTCTGAAATCCGAAATGTTTCCCGGCCCGCCGGACGTCGAGCAGCCAGAGCGGTGCGATGTCTCGATGCCCGTCTTGCGTCGTCACACTACCGACGACTTGGGCCGAGAGGGCGGTGCCGCCCCGGAGGACGACTCGGGTGTCGACCCCGCCCAAATGGCTGCTGAATCGAGGCTCGGTTCGGCTGGTGAAGACCATCCCCGCCAGGGACCCGCCCCCCAGATCGCGCTGAGCCCTGGCGATGGCAAAGAAGGGATGGTCGATCCCGGTGCGCGAGGCCTCTCGGCCGTCCAGCGCCACCATGGTTGCCACAGTCGTACCCGAGACTTTGCCGGTGAGCTTCGCGGCCGCGACGGGCGAGGCGATCCGCCGGGAGTAGATCAGCTGGTTCGGCGTCGAGAACTGCTCGATGCCCTCCAAGAAGAACGGGCGCTTCTCGGCGAAGAACAGGGCCCGCCGCGGATCGGTCACGATCTGACTGGCGTCGGCTTCGACCTGGGAAAAATCCGGGTTGACGGTGCCGTTCAGGGTCAAATTGGGGGTGATACCCCACCGTACGTTGCCACCGAGTTCCGCCGCATTGTCGTACCCCCACCGGCCCGACGGCAAAGTGGGCGCGCCGGTGGCCCGGGCGGTAACAACCGGGTTCAAATCCATCACGATGCCGCGTCGGAGCCCGGTCAGACCCAGCAGAGTGCCCCCCTGCCGGAGGAAACTCGGCGCGCCGCGAATAGCGGGGGCCCAGGAATCCTCATGCCCCGAGGCCTGGGTCCGCCGGATGATGTGGAGACCCCAGTCTTGTGACTCGGCGGATTGGTACCGAAGGGTCTTGAAGGGAATCCGAATTTCCACCTCGAAGCCATCGGCGGTCAACCGGCCCCGGGAGGCGAACACGAAGTCGGGACTCAAGTCGGTGGTATCGCGGCCGCCGTTGCTCCGGCCCTGCTCGGCCATCGTGCCGTCCTGCTGGACGCCGAGTGGATTGACCGCAAAGACCAGCGCTTGATTGCCGTCGTTATAGGTCCCGAGGTAGAACTCGACCCGATCCTCATCCGCCAACCGATCCCGGTTGGCCAGCGTGGCACGCACGCTTCCGGAGCGAGCCGTGGCCCGAACCCCGAAATGGAGCGCGGTCGGCGAGTACCACACCAAGATTTCGGTATCCTGCTCGGCCCGGCGGCCATCGGCCGGCGCATACTGGGAGAATTCAGTCAGCCTCGAGGCTTGAGTCCACGAGGGCTCATCCAGGATGCCGTCGATGACCGCGTCGGCGTCGATCCGCGGCACCGCGACTTTGAGTTGGCCCGCCACCCCGGAATAGGTCAGCGCCACGGTATCGGGCGCCACCACGAGGGCGGCCACCAGTAGTAAGAGCATGCGATTCCCCTGATGTTGGTCGCCGGGTCCGCTCGACGGCGGCAGTCAAGATATCTACGGTGGCGGCCTCCTTGGAGTGACAGTCATGCCTTCGGGTTTCAGCGGACCCCTCGCTGAAACGGCGGCCAGGTCCGTTGAACGCCAACGGTGAGGGCGCGCCGACCATCGCCCAGCAGCCCTTTGGCCAGGTCAATCCGGAAGACGCCGAGTTGCCCATCGCCGGCCCCGAACCTGAGCCCGAGTCCCCCATCGAGATAGTAGTGGGCTCGGACCGAACCATCCGCGGCCGCCGCCACCTTGGCTCCGTCGAGGAACCCACCCACAGCCACGACGACCGGGCCAACCCGGTACACGGGATGGTCGGCGGCGAGGCCGGCGTGGATGATCGCCCGCCCCGTACTCCTGCCCGTGAGCAATCCGCCGGGCCCCCGCGGCTCGGCCCGAAGCGGAATGGCCCAAGACAAGTTGCCGCCGGCGGTGGGCCAGGTACCAACCGGGGCGTTCGGGCTGACCCAATCGAATCCAAGACGGGTCGACCAGGCGGCCTGGGCCAACCCGAGGGACGAGGCCCAGATCGCGCGGGCCCCGCCCCGGGTATACGAGGGGTGGGCGATCAATGCGATCGCCCGCTCGGCGCTCGCGATGACCCCGAACCGATCGCCCCACGCCCGGTATTCAGCGCCAATCGAGGCCGCCAGATAGCGGCGATTCTCGGACCATCGCTCGACTCTGATTTCAGCCGACGGACGGAGGCTCGCGGTCAGCCAACCGCCAAAACCGACGGCAGCCGCGCGCCGGGTCTCGTCGAAGACGGTAGTTTTCGAGGGATCGGGCACCAATCGAACATGTTCCCAGGCGCCCTCGACGCTGACGACTCCGCGGAATCCGAACCGCGCGGGCATCTCGACCCGAAAGGTCGCGCGGGGGCGGGCGGCGTCCCACCGCCACTTGCCGCTCCAGAGTTCGCCGGCCCCCGTTGGACTGGCGATGTCCAGGGTCACCTCGTTCTGCGCGAAGGCTCGGATCGCCCCGACCCCAACCAACCGCCAGGCGCGGTCCACCATCGGGCGTTCGGCGACCGCGACTCGAACTTCGACCATCCCGCCGGCCACCGGTTGGTACTCAACGGCCGCCCCGCGGAGCGCCGGCACCTCCATCAGCCGGCGCCTGGCCAGCGCGAGCCGGGAGGGCGTGAGCATCGTGGGTGGAGGCAGCGATATCACGCCGATCAGTTCCTGAAACCGGATCCGTCGGGTTCCTTCGATTCGGATCAGGTCCACGGCCGGCCGGCCGATGTGATTCCAGGCGATGAGGGCACCGTCCTGGTCGCCGGTCAGGTACCGACTGGTCGCGAGCAGTTGCCAGGCATATCGGTCGCCGGGCACCCGCGTGAGGTACTCGCTGGCAAGCCGAGTGACGCTGTCATGACGCCCTTGCTTGAACCGAATGCCGGCCCGTTCGCGAAGGACCAGCGGCTCCGCCGGGCAAGCCTGGCTGGCGCTGGTCAGCAGAAACTCGGCCTGATCCAAGCGATTCGCCGCCGCCGCGTCCACCGCTTGATCCAGCCAGGGACGACACGGCATCGAGTCGGGTGGAACCGGATCGGGGATGCCGATCGGCGGCGGGGCGGCGGATGGAGGTGGCGGGCGGATCACCAGAGTCCAGAGATCGGCCCCGGTCCAGCGCGCCAGA
>JANPEL010000063.1:0-4842 GCA_031431925.1 Gemmatimonadota bacterium
CCGCCGACGAACCGGGCGCCGGCCTCGACCATCCGCCGGGCGTATTCCGCGACGTACTCCGGGCTCGCCATGTAGATCTTCCGGTCGGCCACTTCCCGGGGCAGGCCGGCGTTAGGCTGGGCGCTGACCGGCACCTGGACCACGGCGGCCAGCCGCTCGACGACCTCGAGGATCGTCTGGGGGCCGACCGAGCAGTTGACTCCCACCACGTCGGCGCCGGCCGCCACCAACGCGGGTCCAAAGGTTTCCGGCGCCGTGCCGTAGGCCGTCAACCCGTCCTCGCCCACCGTCATCTGGGCGATGATCGGCAGGTCACTGATGCCCCGAACCGCTTCGAGGGCGGCCCTGATTTCGTTCAGGTCCGCGAAGGTCTCCAGGATGAACCCGTCGACCCCGCCCTCGACCAACCCGCGGGCTTGGCGCCCAAAGGCCGCTCGGGCATCGGCCAGCGACAACTCGCCGAACGGTTCGAGCCGGACGCCGAGCGGGCCGATGGCGCCGACCACGGCAGCTTGGATCCCGGCGGCCTCCTTGGCGATCCGGGCGGCCGCCGTGTTGATCCGCTCGGTCTCGGCGCCCAACCCATAGTGGGCCAGCTTGAACTGGTTGGCGCCGAAGGTATTGGTCTCGATGACCTCGGCGCCGGCCCGGACGTATTCGCGGTGGATGTCACGGACCAAATCCGGCTGCCGGACGGCCAACTCGTCGAAACAGACGTTGACGAAGACGCCCCGGCCGTAGAGCATGGTGCCCATCGCGCCGTCGACGACGTGCACTTTGCCGTCGGTAAGCAGGTCCTTCAGGGTCGGCATGATCAGGGTCCTTTCGAACAAAAATCCCGAGGCTAAAACGGCCCCGGGCGGCGTTTTAGCGTTTGTTTAACGTGGCCGCAATTAGCGCAAATCACCACGAACCGTTGAGCTGTGAAGCTAATCCTGGGCCGTCGGGTAACCAAACCAGGTTTCAGAGGCTTGTGCTCGACGCGACATGACGTATTATGTAACCATATGGTTACAAAGCATGTGGTGTTCGAGGCCATCTCCGACCCGACCCGTCGAGCGATCCTCGATTCCCTTCGGGTTCGGGACCGGGCGGCGGGGGACATCGCCGCGTTGTTCCCGGTTAGCCGGCCCGCGATCTCGAAGCACCTCCGGGTTCTTCGGGCGGCCGGCCTGGTTCGTCACCGACCGGTAGCGCAGTCGCGGATTTACTCGTTGGAGCCCGAACCGCTCCGGGAGGTGGAGCGGTGGCTGGAGCACTATCGGGTCTTCTGGGCGGCCCGGCTTCATGACCTCAAGCGCTATGTCGAAACCAAGGACCCCCGGAGCCTCTGATGTGGACCCATGAGTTCCGCTGCGAGGTGCCGGCGGCCCCCGAGCAGGTTTTTGCCGCCCTGACCGACCCAGCGCAGTTGAACCGGTGGTTTGCCGAGTCGGTGGATGTGGCGTTGGGCGCCGGCGGGCGGTTTCGGTTCTGGGGCAAGCACACGCTCGGAATCCCCACGGGGGTCGAGGCGACCCAGTCGATCCATCGGATCGAGCCGGGGCGGTTGCTCGAGTTCAGCTGGACCATCGACCGGGTGCCGACCGAAGTCCTGATTACGGTGGCGCCGGAGGGCGAGGGCAGCCAACTGACCGTCCGCCACACGGTCCGCGGCGACCTCGGTGGCCGGCCCCGCCAGCGCGAATTGATCGACGACCATTGGCGGCTTGCGTTCGGGAATCTGGCTGCTCACCTGGCCGGGGGGGCCGGGATCGTGCTGCCCGACTATACCGATCCGGAGCCGAAGGTCACGCTGTCGATCGTCATCGCCGCCCCGAGGGAGGCGGTGTTTCGGGCGTTGATCGACCCGGAGGCCGTGAACCAGTGGTTTGGGTCGAAGACGGCGGTGGTCGAACCGCGGCTTGGGGGCCGGTACCAACTCAATTGGAAATATCAGGTGGACGGCAAGGATGTGGCGGGCGGGCCGACCAAGATTCTCGAGTTTGTTCCGAACGAAAGACTGGTCCTCGACTGGCCGGATTGGCGCGGGGATCTAACGGTCACCGGGCAGTGGATCGGTTTCTATCTGGTGGCCGAGGGCTCCGGCACCCGGGTGAACTTCATTCATGGGGGCTTCGAGCGGCCAAGCGATCAGGGCGACTATCCGTTCGGGTGGGTCTACTTCCTGGGCGAGTTGGCAAAGGTGGTCGACGCGGGCTGACGCGCTTCGGCTAGCTGGTGGGCGCTACGATCGCTATTGTGGTCCCATGACACTCAAGCGGATAGCGATCGTTCTCACCCTTGTGGTTGTTGTGGTTGTTCTCGCGGGCATCGGTACCTACCGAGTTCGGAACCCGGAACGGTTGGATCTCGATGAGGCCGCCCGG
This sequence comes from Gemmatimonadota bacterium, assembly GCA_031431925.1. GTDB lineage: Bacteria > Gemmatimonadota > Gemmatimonadetes > Gemmatimonadales > GWC2-71-9 > SHZU01. The sequence continues at coordinate 2,370 of JANPEL010000063.1, forward strand.
CAGCAGGCGCCCGGCCGCTTCCTCACGCTCGGAGACGGGGTCACGCACTACGACGTAGCCGGCCCCGACAGCGGGCAACGGGTTGTGCTGGTGCACGGGTTCTCGGTGCCCTCCTACATCTGGGACTCGACCTCGATTGCCCTCGCCGCGGCGGGGTTTCGGGTGGCCCGCTACGACAGCTACGGGCGGGGCTATTCCGATCGTCCCGACGTTGCCTACTCCCTCGACCTCTTCGACCGCCAGTTGGTCCAGCTGCTCGACTCGCTCGGCTGGCACGATCCGGTCGACTTGATTGGCCTGTCGTTTGGCGGCCCGGTCTCGGCTGGGTTTGCCGGGCGTCACCCGAACCGGGCCCGCTCGCTGACCCTGGTCGATCCGGCTGCAGGTCCGTCGGGCAGCCCGCCGGGCATGTTCAAGCTCCCGGTTATCGGCCCGCTGTTGTGGCAGGTCTTGGCGGTTCCCGGGATGGCAGATGGGCAACTGGGTGACTTCTTCGAGCCGGCCAAGTGGCCCGATTGGCCGGACCGGTACCGGACTCAAATGCGGTATCGGGGCTTTGGCAGGGCCCTGTTGTCGACCGGACGTGAGTTGGCTGGCGTCTCCCTCGATTCGGTCTACTCGCGGGTTGGGGCGCTCGGGACGCCGACGTTACTGATTTGGGGAGCTGAAGACCAGGTCGTGCCGATCGGGTTGGCCCCGGGCGTCCGACAGGCCATTCCGCAGACCGAATTCCATCCGATCGAGCGAGCCGGCCATCTGCCGCACCTGGAACGAGCTCAATTGGTGGACTCTTTGTTGGTCGGATTCCTCCGCCGAGCTCCCTCCCGGTAGCCGCACTCCCGCCGGGCTTGATTGTGTCATTCAGACTCCGATCCTGATTGCCGTTTCGTGTCTTTTCGTCATCAAACTGGGTTCAAAGGGGCGATTCCTGGGACAAAACGGGCCTTTTGGGCGTCTTTTTGAGGGCACGGGCCATGCGAGGTTATTAACTGGCTGGCGGTCCAACCGGGCCCGACACCGAATTGCCAAACGCTGGATTGATCGGTTAGAATTCAGATTCGGATACAATTCTGGTGCCGATGGTAATCGCCCTCCCGAACGACAGTGATTGATGCTAGGTCCGGTCCCAATTCCTCAGAGGATGTCACATGAATACGCGGATGTTCAAGCAGTGGAAGGGTCTGGTTCTTTCCGGGCTGGCGAGCCTTGCCGTCGTCTCGACGGCGGCCGCGCAGGCCGGAACGATTACCGGCAAGGTGACGGACGACGCGACCGGGGCCGGTTTGCCCGGTGCCCGGGTCCAGATCATCGGGCAGCAGCAGTTCGGGATTTCGAACGCCCAGGGGGTGTACCAGATCCGGAGTGTCGCGGCCGGGACCTATACGATCCGGCTGGTGCTGCTTGGATACGGCGCCCAGCAGAAGACCGTCACCGTCGCGGCCGGTCAACCGGCCACGGCCGACTGGACCGTGAAGCAGGCGCCGTTCCAGCTCGAGGAAATCGTGACCACCGCTACGGGTGAGCAGTTCAAGCGCGAGCTCGGCAACACGGTGGCCACCATCGAGGCCACCCAGTTGGTCAATCAAGCCCAGACGCCGGATCTGAGCACGGTGCTCAACGGGCGGATTGCCGGGGTCACGGTCATCCAGAACGACGGGGTTGCCGGGAGCGGCTCGCGGATCCGGATCCGGGGCATCAGTTCCGCCTCGCTCAGCAACGATCCACTCCTCTATGTAGACGGGATCCGGGTGGCCGAGCGCGGGGTGGCGTTGAGCGTGTACACCGGGGGCGGCTCGCCCTCCTTTTTGAACGACATCAATCCCGAAGACATCGAGAGCATCGAGGTCGTCAAGGGCCCGTCGGCGGCGACGCTCTACGGAACCCAAGCGGCGAACGGCGTCATTCGGATCACGACCAAACGGGGCAAGACCGGCCCGGCGAAGTGGAACGTCTACACCGAGCATGGCCAGGTCGAGGACAAGAACCAGTACCTTTCGGTCTGGTACTCCAAGCGCCAGGGCGGCGCCGGCCAGTGCTATCCGTTCCAGCAGGCACTCGGCCAGTGCACCATCGCGGGGCTCTTCAGCAAGGATGTCCTCCGCGATCCCGAGACGTCGCCGCTCAAGTCGGCGTACCGGTCGCAGTACGGGGTCCAGATCAACGGCGGCACCGACGCGGCCCGCTATTTCGTCGGCGCTGAGTTCGAAGACCAGCGTGGCATGTTCAAGATGCCGACGTCGGAAATCAATTTCCTGAAGACCCTTCGGGGTGCGGACGCGGTCATCCCGGCCGCCCAGCTCGAACCGAACAACCTCCGGAAGATCAACCTCCGCGGTAATCTGGCGGTGGCGTTGTCGAGCAAGGCCGACGTATCGGTCAACAGCGGGTTCGTCAACAACGACAACCTGATTCCGCAAACCGGCGACAATCTGGAAGGCGTCTTCGCGGCCGCCACGTACGGCACGGCCAATCC
>JANPEL010000064.1:0-11845 GCA_031431925.1 Gemmatimonadota bacterium
ACAAGCCGTTCACCCCCCCGGACCTGCTCCGCCGGGTCCGGGATCTCCTCGCCGATAGCAGCCCGCCTGATCCGGATCCGACCCGAACGATGGCCCGGCCTCGTTGACGCATCCGTATCGGGCGCACTATGTTGCCGCCCAGCCTAGGACGGGTGCTCGAGTGGCTTAAGAGGCACGCCTGGAAAGCGTGTATACGTCACAAGCGTATCGAGGGTTCGAATCCCTCCCTGTCCGTTGGAAACCATTTGGCCGGGTCCGAGCGTTATACCCGATATGACTGACCGGTCCCCAGCCGAGGTGCTATGCTGATTCGCCGCCCGCCCGATGTTCGAAGCTCGGAAATAACCTCAGAAGCCCAGTATCAGACCCGCCGTGAATGGCTGAAAGCCACCGGCCTCTTGGCCGCCGGTCTCGTGGTACCGCCCCGGCTCCCAGGATCGGCACCCGGGCCAGATGACGACAAGCCGACGCCGTTCGACGTCGTCACCACCTACAACAACTACTATGAGTTCGGGACCGGCAAGGACGAACCGGCTCAGAATGCCGGGTCGCTTCGGCTTAAGCCGTGGACCGTGACCGTTGACGGCGACGTGAAACGCCCCGGCACCTACCAACTCGACGAGTTGCTCAAGGGACTCCCGGTGGTGGATCGGGTGTACCGGATGCGTTGCGTCGAAGCCTGGTCGATGGTGATCCCGTGGAACGGCGTCCTGCTTGGCGATCTCCTCAAGCGCCTCGAGCCGGGGTCCAAGGCTCGGTTCGTCGAGTTCACGACGCTCAACGATCCCAAACAGATGCCGGGGCTGGCAAGCGGGGTGCTCGACTGGCCGTACGTCGAGGGCCTCCGGCTCGATGAAGCCAGGCACCCGCTAGCCCTCCTCGCCACTGGGATCTACGGCAAACCTCTCCTGCCGCAGAACGGGGCTCCGATCCGCCTGACCGTCCCGTGGAAGTATGGGTTCAAGGGCGGCAAGAGTATTGTCCGAATCCGGCTGACGGAATCCATGCCGAAGACGACGTGGAATCTCGCCGGGCCCTCGGAGTATGGTTTCTACGCCAACGTAAATCCAACGGTGTCCCACCCCCGGTGGAGTCAGAAAACCGAGCGCCGTTTGGGCGACTTCCTCAAACGCCCGACTCTGCTGTTCAACGGCTACGGTGAGCAGGTGGCCGGGCTGTATTCTGGGATGGATCTGCGCGCCAACTACTGAACCGGATGGGTGAATCTCAGGTGGTTCGCCGGGTCCTCAAGCCCGTCGCGTGGGTGGCGTGTCTCGGACCGGCCGCCTGGTTGGTCCGGGGCCTGCTCCAAAGCGACCTCGGGGCCGATCCGGTCAAGACCCTGACCCACACCACGGGCTTGTCGGCCCTCGTGATTCTTCTCGTCACCCTGGCGGTCACGCCGGCCCGGTGGGTCACCGGCATCAACGGCCTGATCCGGGTCCGGCGGTTGCTGGGTTTGTTCGCCTTCTTCTATGCCGTCCTCCACTTCCTGATCTATGCCGTGTTCGACCACCAGCTGTCGGTGCCGGACATCACGGCCGATGTGGTGGAGCACCCCTGGGTTCTGGTCGGCTTCGCGGCCCTGATCATCTTGACCGTGCTGGCCGCCACCTCGCCAACCGCCGCAATCCGCCGCCTCGGCGGCAAGCGATGGCAGCGGCTCCATCGACTGGTGTACCTGGCCGGTGGCCTGGCCGTCCTGCACTTCTTCTGGCTGGTCAAGAAGGACGTCACCGAACCGGTTCGGTATGCCGTCATTCTGGGCCTGCTCCTCCTCGCTCGCGTGATCCACGCTCGGCGGACTCGCTCGACCCCGGTTGCGGAGCCTCTGCGGGCCCCTTAGCTTGACCGCTCGGGATGCCCACTACGAGCCGGATTCTCGACGATCGCGCCATGAGCCGCGCCCTGGTGCGGATGGCGAGCGAAATTGTCGAACGTTGTCACGGAACCGACGGCATGGTCTTGGTCGGGATCCAGCGCCGGGGTGTCGAACTGGCCAGCCGCCTCGCCGCGTTGATTGAACGGACCGAGGGCCGCCTGATTCCCCTCGGAAAACTCGACATCACCCTGTACCGCGACGACCTCCAATCGATCGGCCCGAGGCCGATCGTCGGTGAGACCACGCTCCCCCACCAACTTGACGACCAAACGGTCGTGATCGTCGATGACGTACTCCATACCGGCCGCACCATTCGGGCCGCGCTCGATGAGCTGGCCGACTTCGGCCGGCCCCGGCGGACCCTCCTCTGCGTGCTGGTGGACCGGGGCGGGCGCGAGTTGCCGATCCAAGCGGACATCGTCGGCACGGCCGTGACCACCGAGGCCGGCGACCGAGTCGACGTCTTGGTCACCGAACGCGACGGCGAGGACGCCGTCAACCTGGTCCGCGCCAAGTGACGACACCGCTCGGCAAGGACCTCGTCGGCCTCGAGCCCTTGTCGGCCGAGCAGATTACGATGATCCTCGATACGGCCGAGCCGTTCAAAGAGGTGAGCGAACGCTCGATCAAGAAGGTGCCGGCCCTTCGCGGCAAGACGATCGTCAACCTCTTCTTTGAGGCGTCGACCCGGACCCGGATTTCGTTCGAGTTTGCCGAGAAACGGCTGTCGGCCGACACCGTGAACATCGCGGCGCAAGGCAGTTCACTGTCGAAGGGCGAGACCCTGGTTGATACCGCCCGGAATCTCGAAGCGATGCGCATCGACATGGTGGTGGTCCGCCATCATGCGAGTGGCGCGGCCCGCTTTCTCGGGGAACGGATCCGGTCGAACGTCATCAACGCCGGCGACGGGACCCACGAACACCCGACACAGGGACTCCTGGATCTCCTTACCCTCCGCGACAAATTCGGCAAGATCGCCGGTCTCAAAGTGGCCATCTGCGGAGACGTACTGCACAGCCGGGTGGCCCGAAGCAATATTTGGGGCCTCCTCAAACTCGGCGCCGAGGTCGCGGTGTGCGGGCCGCCGTCGTTGATGCCCTCCGGTCTGGCCTCTCTTGGTGTCACCGTGATGCACCATATCGAAGACGCAATTCAGTGGGCCGATGCGCTCAACGTGCTCCGTTTGCAACTGGAACGCATGGAAAGTGGCTTTGTTCCGTCGCTGCGAGAGTACAACCGGATTTTCGGGGTCACCAATGAACGACTCGCCCGGGCACCGCGGGACATCGCGATCATGCATCCCGGCCCCATGAATCGGGGAGTCGAAATCGACAGTGACGTCGCCGACGGACCCCACAGCCTGATCCTGCCCCAAGTCACCAACGGGGTGGCGGTTCGGATGGCGGTGCTCTACCTCTTGGCCGGGGGACTGCCGGACTGGCGGAGCCAGGCAGGGGAGGACCGATGAACGATCTTCTGATCGCCGGCGGCCGGATCATCGACCCGTCTCGGGGTACCGATGGCGTCGCGGACCTCTACGTGGCCGATGGGAAGGTCGAAGCCGTCGGGCACAACATCCCCGTCGCTGAGGGCGTTCGCCGGATCGACGCCTCGGGTAAGATTGTTGCCCCGGGATTCCTCGATGTCCACGTGCATCTCCGCGAACCGGGGCAGGAGCACGTCGATACCATCGCGAGCGGAGCCCTGGCGGCGGTGGCGGGAGGCTTTACCGGGATCTGTGCGATGCCCGACACCGATCCGGTCATCGACAATCAAGCCGCCGTCGGGTTCGTCATCCGGCAATCGATCCGGGCCGGCAAGGCTCGGGTGTACCCAATCGGGTGCATTTCGCTGGGCCAACGGGGACAGAAACTCGCCGAGTTCGGCGAAATGGTCGCCGCGGGCGCCGTGGCGGTGAGCGATGGTGGTCAGTCCGTGGCGTCGAGCCAGTTGATGCGCACTGCCCTCGAATACGCGAAGGTCTTCGGGATTCCCGTCGCCGATCACTGCGAGGACCCGACCCTGGCCGGTGGGGTCATGCATGAAGGCCTCGTCGCCACCCGGCTCGGACTCAAAGGCACCCCGGCGGCGGCGGAGGAGATCATGGTGGCCCGGGATCTGGTGCTCGCCGAACTCACCGGAGGCCATGTCCACCTCTGCCGGGTCTCGACCCGAGGCTCGGTAGCCTTGATCCGCCGAGCCAAGGACCGAGGCGTCAACGTCACCGCCGAGGCCACGCCGCATCATTTCAGCCTCACCGATGCCTCCTGCGAGGGGTACCACACCAACGCCAAGACGAGCCCACCGCTTCGGGAGGCCGCCGACCTCGCGGCGATTCGCGACGGGCTCAAGGACGGGACGATCGACTGTATCGCCACCGACCACGCGCCCCATCACTACGATGCCAAGCAACGGGCGTTCGACGACGCCCCCTTTGGCGTCGTCGGATTGGAGACCGCCATTGGAGTGGCCGTTTGCCACTTAGTGGAGACCGGGGTCCTGACCCTGCCGGAGTTGATCCACCGGATGAGCACCGCCCCAGCTCGGATTTTCAGGCTACCGGGCGGTACGTTGGCGGTCGGAGCGCCGGCGGACGTGGTGGTTTTTGATCCAACGAGGCGGTGGACGGTTGAGGCGAGAGATTTGCACTCCAAAAGTACCAACAGCCCATATCTTGGTCAGACCCTGATAGGGCAGGCGGATTACACAACGGTGGCTGGCCGGGTCGTGTTCGAGCGGGGTGTCGCGAAAACGAACGGCTAGGTTTGCAACGTGTTCCGTGAAACAGACTTCCGCCTTATCTTGGGACACTGATTCTCGCTTCCATTTGGGGGAAGTTCCGAATGACCGACTACCACCGTCAGGATCTGAGCGAAGTCGAAACGCTCCTGGCGACCCGTCAACAACTGGCGGATTGGCTGGAGAAACTCGAGGCCGCAGGGAATAAGACCCCGCCATCCGTTCGCGATCGAGTCCGGTCGGATTATCAAGGCCGACTGGGTCAGGTCGTCGAGCAGATCCGCGGCCATTCCGATGTGATTTCGAGCACCTTGCAGGGGCTTCGCACCCAAGCTGAAGAGTTCGAGGAGTTGCGAAACGAGGAGCAGGAAACGCTGGCCGAAGCTGAGCTTCGCCACCTGGTCGGCGAGTATAGCGATGAGGAATGGGCTCGGGTTGAGCGGGACTGCTCGGGGAAGATCCGCGGGATGGACGAGGAGATCGACCGACTCGGGGCCGAGATCGGCCGCCTGGGCGAGATCTTCGGTCAGATCGCGCCGCCGGTGGCCCAGCCGGTGGCCCAGCCGGTGGCCCGCCGCCGGGACTCCGAAGCCGGACTTCGTACTCCCGAGCCCGCCCCGGTGGCTCGGGACGAGGTCCCGGCCCCCGTTTCCGCGGCTCCGACCGAACTCCCTGAGGCACCTCGGTTCGTACCCCGCGGCGGCCTCAAGCCTCGGGAATCCGGTCCGGCCCGGGCCATTCCGTTTCCGTCAGCGCCCGCCGCCTCGAAAGAGCCGGTGGCCCCGCCGGCTCCGTCGGTCGATGAGCTGACGTTTCTCAAGTCGATGACGATTGATCCACGGAATGCGACCGGCCAGGCGTCCAATGTCTCGGTCGCGGCGGAGCCGAAGTCCGAACGCCCGAGCCAGACGGTCGCGAAGACGCTGAAATGTGGCGAGTGCGGGGCGCTCAACCGACCGACCGAGTGGTACTGCGAGCGGTGCGGGGCCGAGCTCGCCGCCGTGTGAGCTGGGCGGCTTCGCTGCACAAAGGGGCCGGGAGAAATCCCGGCCCCTTTCGATTTGGTTGGGTTGGTGAGGCGGCTATTTCGTCTTGATTCGGCTCTTGAGCCGGGCGGCGGCGTTCGGATGAATGATCCGCTTCTGCCCGGCCCGGTCGATAAGCTTCTCGGCTTCGGCGAAGGCCTTGGCTCGGGCATCCGGATCCGTCAGGCCGCGGACCGTCTTGATGGCGGTGCGGAGCTGGCTCCGCTGCCCTTTATTGACGGCGGTACGGGCCTTGGTCTGGCGCATCCGCTTCTTGGCTGATTTGATCCTCGGCACGATTGACTCCCCGGCGGACGAACGAACGAACACCACTGATGACTGAAGCCAAGAAAAGTAGCGTTCCGGGGGCCGTTTGGGCAAGTCCCGGGCGGATAACCCCTTCGCCTGGAGGGGTTCCGGCCCCATATTGAAGCCCGAATTCTCGTGTCCTCACACCCGTACGACTGAATCCATGACCTTGGTCGGCCCGAGCCCCGTTTCGGACACCGAAGTTCCCGCAACCGCCGCCGACCGATTGGTGGCCGATTCGCTGGGAACCGGTTTTGTCGTTGAACTGGACGGGTTCACGGGTCCGCTGGACCTCTTGCTCCACCTGCTCCGCGAGGAGCAGATCGACATCGCCGATATCCCGATCGCCCGGATCGCCGATCAGTTTCTGCGGGCCATTCACGGGTTGGGCTTGAACCAGGCGGCCGACTACCTCGACATGGCCAGTCGATTGGTGCGCCTCAAGGCCCAGATGCTGCTGCCGCGCGGCACCGATGGTGAGGAATGGGAGGATCCCCGCTCCGAGTTGGTCCGACGGCTGCTCGAGTATCAGCAGATCAAAGAGATTGCCCTGTGGATGGCCGAGGCGGCCGAACGCCGGGCGGTGAAGTTTCCTCGGGGGTACATCCCGCCGGCGCCGGTCCTTCCGCCGCCGCCGCTGACCCTTGACCTGCTCGACGTACTGGCCGCCGTCGAACGAGTGATTGCTTCGATTCTTCACCCGGTTATGCACCGGGTGGTGGCGCGCCCCCTCAACATCGAGGGTGCCACGCTCCGGATTCAAACCCTCTTGGCCGACAAAGAGACCATTACCTGGATCGAGGCGGTCGGGCCGACGCCGACGATCGTCGACGTCCTTTCGACCTTGCTGGCCATTCTGGAAATGGCCCGGCGGGGAACGGCTCGTATCTCGCAACAAGCGGCCTTCGGGCCGGTGGTGATCTCCCGTGAATCCCCTCGTTCAGCTGATTGAAGCCGCGCTGTTCGCGTCGCCCCGACCGGTTACCGTTGAGGAGCTGCAGATGCTGGACCCCGACGTCTCCTTGTCGGAGGTCCGCCAAGCGCTCGACCAATTGCGTGAGCACTACGATTTCGATGGCCACGGCGTCGAGGTGGGTGAAATGGCGGGCGGGTTCCAGATCCTGAGCCGGCCGGCCTTCGCCGCCGCCATCGAACGGGCCCAGTTGAACACCAAGCCGTCGCGGCTCTCGGGTGCCATGCTCGAGACCCTCGCAACCATCTCGTATCGCCAGCCGGTCGGCCGGGCCGAGATCGAGGAAATCCGGGGGGTGAACGCGGCCGGGGTGCTCCGGACGTTGCAGGAGCGGGGACTGATCGAAGTCGTCGGCCGGAGCGAGGCCATGGGACGGCCCCTGCTCTATGGGACCACGCCTCTCTTCCTCGAACTGCTCGGCCTTCCCGACCTCGCCAATCTGCCCCGATCCGACGAGTTGTCGATCGCGCTCAAGCCGCCCAAGCCCGAGATGACCGAGGATCAAGACACCGCCGCCTTCGTCGAAGCCGAATCATGAGTGAAATGCGTCTCCAGCGGGCCCTGGCCCGGGCCGGCGTGGCGTCCCGCCGAAAGGCGGAGGAGTTGATCGAGGCCGGCTCCGTCATGATCGACGGCAAGGTGGCCACGCTGGGCAGCAAGGTTGACCCTGACCGCCAACGAATCTCGGTCAAGGGGCGGAAGATCCAGCAACTCCCGAACCGGTGGATTTTGCTGCACAAGCCGCTCGGCGTCGTGACCACCGCCGACGACGAGCAAGGACGGAAGACCGTCCTCGAACTGATCCCAAACAACAAGGGGCTCACCTACGTAGGACGCTTAGACGTGATGACGACCGGGTTGCTCCTGTTGACGACCGATGGCGAGGCCGTCCACCGGCTGACCCACCCCAAGTACCGGATTCCGCGGCGCTACTCGGTGCTGGTGCATGGGGTCGCCACCGAGGTGTTGGCCGAGGCGGTCAAGAAAAGCGTGGTCGTCGACGGCCGGCCGGTCGTCCCCTTGTCGGTGAGAGTCAAAGGCGGCCGCGACGGCCGCAGCCTGATTGACATTTCACTGGCTGAGGGGCGAAACGCCATCGTCCGGAAATGGGTGGGGGAAATGGGTGGCAAGGTCGAGCGGTTGGCCCGGCTGTCCTACGGCCCGATTCGGCTCGGCGACCTCGAGGCCGGTGAGTGGCGCCCGCTCCAACCCGATGAGGTGCGGGCGCTGTACAAGGCCATCGACATGCCGGTTCCCTGATTTCGCTCTTCTGAGGACGCCCGCCGCTATGGCGCAAGAAACTCCGGCAACACCGCCGCACACTGATGTCCTCCGCCAGGCGCTCGACGAAATCGGCCGCCGGATCGTGGGGCAGCGCGGCATGGTCGAACGATTGGCGGTGGCGCTGCTGACCGGAGGGCACGTCCTCCTCGAGGGCGTGCCGGGGCTGGCGAAGACGCTGGCCGTCCGGACCCTCGCCGAGACCATTAACGCCAGCTTTTCCCGGATCCAGTTTACGCCGGATTTGCTGCCGGCCGACATCGTCGGCACGATGATCTTCGATCAGAAGACCCAGGAGTTTCGCCCCAAGCAGGGGCCGCTGTTCGCCAATATCGTCCTGGCCGACGAGATCAACCGGGCTCCCGCCAAAGTCCAATCGGCGCTGCTCGAGGCCATGCAAGAACATCAGGTCACGATCGGTGGACAAACCTATCCGCTCCCGGATCCGTTCCTCGTGCTGGCCACCCAAAACCCGATCGAGAGCGAGGGGACCTATCCGCTCCCGGAGGCGCAGCTCGACCGATTTCTGCTCAAGGTCCACGTGGGCTACCCGAGCCGGTCCGATGAGCGCGAGATCCTTCAGCGGATGAGCGGCGGCGAGAAGATCCCAGTAGCGGCGGTGCTCGAGCCGGCGGTGGTCCTCGCGTTACGACACTCGACCCTCACCACCCATCTCGATCCCCGGTTGGCCGATTATATCGTCGATCTGGTTCGGGCCACCCGGGACCCGGCCTCCGTCGGTCTCGGGTCCTTGGCCCCGTTGATTGCCTTCGGCGCCTCACCGCGGGCTTCGATCGCGCTGGCCCAAGCCTCCCGGGCCCATGCGGTGCTCCAAGGTCGCGGGTATGTCACGCCCCACGATATTCAGGCGCTCGCGCCCGATGTGATGCGGCACCGGATCGTCTTGTCCTTCGAAGCCGAAGCCGAGGACGTGACCAGCGACTCCATCGTGGAGCAGGTCCTTTCGAAAGTGAAAGTGCCGTGACCGTTCGGGTCTCGCCCGAACTGCTGAAGCAGGTCAAGGGGATCGCGATTCGAACCCGCGGCGTGATCGATACTCTGTTCGCGGGTGAGTCGCGATCGGTGTTTCGGGGCCAGGGGATGGAGTTCTCCGAGGTTCGGGCCTACGAACACGGCGACGACTATCGGGCCATCGATTGGAACGTCTCCGCCCGCCTCGGGTCGCCCTTCATCAAGACGTTCACCGAGGAACGGGAACTCACCCTGCTGCTGGTGGTCGACCAATCGGGGTCGACCCGGGTCGGCGAGCCGGTACCGCGGGCCCTCCGGGCGGTCGAGATCGCGGCCGTGCTGGCCTTGGCGGGCGCCCGGGAACAGGACCGGACCGGCGCCCTGCTGTTCACCGACCGAGTCGAGCAGGTCGTCCGGCCCGCCAAGGGCCGGCGCCACGCCCTCCGGTTGATTCGCGATTTGTTGGCGTTCGCTCCGATGCACCAGGGCACCGACATCGGGGCCGCGATCCGCTATACGACCCGGGTCCTCCGGCATCGGGCGGTGGTCGTCTTGATTTCGGATTTTCAGGGACGCGACTGGGATCGACCGCTCAAGCAGTTGGCGGCCCGCCACGACGTGACCGCCATTACCATCGACGATGTCCGCGAACAGCATCCCCGGGGCCAGGGATGGTTCGAGATCGAGGACCCCGAGTCGGGCCGGTTGGTGCTGCTCGATACCAGCAGTCCGACGGTGCGGCGGCGATGGGAAAAAATGGCTCGCGACCGACTGGAGGCACGCAACCAGCGAATCCGGTCCTCCGGCGTTCGGCACGTCCCCATCGACGTGGGTGAGGACTACGCTCCAGTGCTCCGCCGGGCTTTCGGTCCGCGGTCGCGGGGCCGGCGCTAAGATGATCTTGGTTCTGGCCCTGGTGGCGGGACAGCCGCGGCTCCCGACCGTCGGCGATACGGTCTGGATCAGCACCAAGGTACCGCTCGCGGCCCGGCAGATTCTTCGGGCCCAAGGCTGGAATCTTGGCGACATCGGTCAAGTGCTGGGCCCGCCAGAAGTGGACTACGTCGGCGACTCGGCGATCGTCCGGTACCCGGTGGCCTTCTGGTACCCGGGTCGTCACGGCGTCACGGTCCCGGGGCCAATCGTCGTCAATCCCGAGGGCCGTTCCGATACCTTGCCGGCCCGGCCGGTGTCGGTCGAGATCGCGACGGTTCTCCCGCCGGATGTGCCGCGGGATTCGCTGGTCCCGCGCGAGGCGGCCGACGTCCTTCCTCAAGAAGAGCGGAGCCTCCTGCCGCTGGTCGTCCTGTGGGTGCTGGTCGGGCTCGCCGCGATCGCGATCGCGGGGGTCCGGCGGGTCCGCCGGCCGGCGCCTCCGCCGGCTGCACCCGTGGCCCCGGCCCCGTCGATCGTTCCCGTCCTCGAGCAGTGGCACCGAGCCGGGGAGACCCGAGCCGCCGCCGAGGGCTGGTCCCACTTGATCCATTCCAAGCTGTCGTCGTCGGCCCCGGATCGGACCGGTCAGGACCTCGTCAGAGCCCTCGATGCGATTGGATTTCAACCCGGGGCCCTTCCGCCCGAGGCGGAGCAGCTGGTCGTCGACGCCGCGGCCTGGGTGGCGGCACAGGACCGGCTCGGATGACCTTCGCCCGGCCATGGCTTCTGCTGATCGGGCTCCTGCTGCCCGCCTGGCTATGGTGGCGATCACGGCGTCGCCCGACGCCGGTTCGGATCGCCGACGGCGTCGTGGCCCAGGGCGCCGCCGGCCGCCGGTGGATGGCCGCCATTCCGTTGGGGTGCCGTTGCCTAACACTGGCCGCCCTGGTGCTCGCCGTAGCCGGGCCGCGACTGCCCGGTGACCGGACGACCATCAAGCGGGAGGGCATCTCGATCGTGATCACGATCGACGTCTCGAGCAGCATGCTGGCGGAGGACTTTGCGCCGTCCAACCGCCTCGAAGTGGCCAAGCGGCAGGCCATCGGATTCATCCGGGGGCGGGTGGCCGATCGGATCGGCCTGGTCGCATTTGCCGGCGAGGCCCTGACCCAGGTGCCGGTGACGCTCGACTACGCCGTCCTGGAGCGGGCGGTACTCGATCTGAGGATCGGCGCCCTCGACGACGGGACGGCCATCGGCAGCGGCTTGGCCACCGCCGTCAACCGATTGCGGCGGGTCAAAAGCCCCTCGAAGGTGGTGCTGTTGTTGACCGACGGCGAGAACAACCGCGGGGCCATCGATCCCCGGACGGCGGCGGAGGCCGCGGCCGCCATGGGGGTCAAGGTGTACACGATCGGGGTGGGGACGGAGGGCGAGGCCCGAATCCCCACCGGTCGGGGTCTCAGCGGTTACCGGTATGAAATGCTGCCGGTGCGGATTGACGAAGTCTTGTTGACCGATATCGCAACCAAAACCGGCGGTCGGTACTTTCGGGCCAAGGACAGCGATGCCTTAAGCCGGATCTTCAGTCAGATTGACCGGCTCGAACGGTCGGAGATCGAGACGATCCGCTACCGATCGGCCGATGAGAGCACCCGGGGGGTCCTGCTTTTTGCCCACACCATGCTCGCCGCCGATCTCCTCTCGCCGTCTACGGTGGCGCGGAGGGCGTCATGAGCTTCGACCTGCCGTGGATCCTCTGGCTCGCGCCGGCGGTCGGCGCCG
>JANPEL010000065.1:0-12315 GCA_031431925.1 Gemmatimonadota bacterium
CGGGTACGCGGCGTAGCGGGCTCCCGCACCACGCCGACGCCCCGCACCGAACGGGCGCCGCCGGCTGGCCCCTCGACGGATGCGCTACGCGGCGATCAGCCGATTCCAATCAGAAAGGGGGTTTTCCTACATCCTCAACGGATCGGACGTCAGCTGCGTTTACGCTGCCCCTTTTCGCGAACGGCGCGTAGACGGTCGGCGTGACTTCGGGGCGCGCGTCATATAGGACCGAAGGACCGCGTTCATCCGGGTCTGGTAGCGGGGGCCGAGACCTCGGAACCACTCCAGCACATCGGCATCAACTCGCAGGGAGATGGCCTGTTTGGCCACCGGAACGACGAGTTCACTGCCCACCCAGAAATCGTCGGGGAGGTCGCGCAGCTCGGGCGGGGCGGTCCGAGCGATCTCCGCATCTTTGAGCAGCCGAAGCCGGGCAAGATCCGCTCGGCCCCGCGTGGGGTGGTCATTTCGCTTTGAGGCTGGTCTGGTACGCTCTGCGCTCACGACGGTTACTCCTTCGGGCCGAGATGATACGGCGTTCGAGCACTGGTCCTGGTCCAAAACGATCCGTGTAGATCACGGTCAACTCAAGGCCGTCCGCGAGCCCGATGGCAGCGACCCGAACCTCGCCGTAGTTGAGACGATGGTCCGGGCGTTCCAGCGTCGGCCCGTCGAAGATGGCGCTCGCGAACACGAAGTCAAAGCCTCGCAGCCGATAGTTCTCCTCGCTCTTCTCAGGATCCCAGGAGAACCGCATGGGCTAATATACAGATGTATATACGTTTGTCAACCTGACACCCAGGCTACCCGTCACATGGTTTCGCCGCCCCGTCGCTATTCTCGGCCGCCTGTCGTAATCTTGGAGAGCCAAACCGTCGTCTCCCCGACCCCCGAGCCACCATGACCGACCCAGCGGCCCGCCTCGCCACGGCCCTCGCCGACCGATACCGGATCGAGCGGGAACTCGGCCAGGGCGGGATGGCCACGGTCTACCTGGCCGAGGACGTGAAGCACCAGCGAAAGGTCGCGCTCAAGGTCTTGAAGCCCGAACTCGCCGCGGTGCTTGGCGCCGAGCGGTTTCTGGCCGAGATCAAGGTCACCGCCAACCTGCAACACCCCAACCTGCTCCCGCTGTTCGATTCCGGCGAAGCGGACGGGTTCCTCTATTACGTCATGCCGTACGTCGAAGGCGAGACCCTGCGGGCCCGGCTCGAGCGGGAACGCGAACTGCCGGTGGACGATGTCGTCCGGCTGGTCACCCTGCTCGCCGCCGCGCTGGACTACGCCCACGCCCAGGGAGTCATCCATCGCGATTTCAAGCCGGAGAACATCCTGCTCCAGGCTGGCCAGCCGGTGATCGCCGATTTCGGGATCGCGCTCGCGGTGGCAGAGGCGGGTGGGTCCCGGGTCACCGAGACCGGACTCTCGCTCGGCACCCCGCACTACATGAGCCCGGAGCAGGCGGCCGGCGAGCGGAAACTCGATGCCCGGTCCGACCAGTACGCGCTCGGCGCCGTGACCTACGAGATGTTGAGCGGGGAGCCGCCGCATACCGGACCTACCGCCCAGGCCATCATGGCCCGGCTGATGACCGAGACGCCGCGGAGCCTCCGGGCAACTCGGCCCGAGGTGCCGGTCGCGATGGATCGGGCCGTGGGCCGAGCGCTGGCCCGGTCCCCGGCCGACCGGTTTCCTAGTTGCGGCGCCCTGGCCGGCGCTATGGTGTCGGTCCCCGCCTCCCGCCCCCGGGGCTGGTTGGTGGCCGGGGCGGTTGCCGCGCTGGCGGTGGTGGCGACGGTGACGTGGCTGGCCACGGTTAAGCGGGGGCCGGCGAGTGCGCCGGCGGTCGAGACGGCCAAGTCCATCGCCGTCCTCCCGCTGGTGAATGTCGGCGGCGATTCGACCCAGGAATACTTTGCCGACGGCATGGCCGAGGAACTGGCCAACGCGCTGGGCAAGGTGCCGGGCTTGCGGGTCGCCGCGCGGACCTCGTCCTTTGCGTTCAAGGGCCGGCAGAATCTCGACGTGCGTGAGGTGGGCGACAAACTGGGCGTCGCGGTCGTGCTCCTGGGATCGGTGCGGCGGACCGGCGGACAGATGCGGGTGAGCGTCCAGTTGATCGACGCTCGCCAGCGCCTCGAACTCTGGTCCGAACGCTACGACCGGCCGGTCAAGGATGCCTTTGCCGTGCAGGACTCGATCACCCAGGCGATCGTGAGCCAGCTCGCCCTGACGCTGGGTGGCGCCGAACTGGCGGCCACGCGCGCGGGGCGGACCAGCAACCCGCAGGCCCACGACCTCTATCTCCAGGGCCGGGCCGTGATTTACCAGGGCATGAGCACCGAGGCGTCCCTGCGCCGCGCGATGGATTACTTCCGGAGCGCGCTGGCCAAGGATCCTGATTACGCCCAGGCCTACGGGGGCATCGCGTTGGTCTACGGGGCCCTGGCCGATGCGTACATGCCATCTGCGATCGCCTACGATTCCGCGGGGATGGCGGCCGAGGAGGCGTTGAAGCGCGACAGCCAGGCAGGGGAAAATCGCGTTGTTCTCGGGTACGCATCATACGCGACCAACTGGGATTGGGAGAAGGCCGATCGGGAATTCCGGCTCGGCGTCACCCTGAGCCCCAACTCGGCCGATGCCGCTTTGTTCTACGGGAATATGCTGTGTATAACCGGCCGGACCGCCGCGGGCCTGGCGCAACTCGACCGGGCCATCGAGCTGGATCGCCTGAGCCCATTCGGATCGGGTTTCCGCGAGTGGTGCCTCTACCAGATGCGCCGGTACGATGCGGTGATTGCGCAGCATGCCCGGACGGCCGCCGTGAGCCCGACCTTCATTTATGTCGACACATTTCTCGGTGCGGCGTACCGGGAGCAGGGACGCTATCAAGAGGCGTTGGCGGAGTACGCCCGGGCCCAGGCGTACGTGGGCGAGCAGCCGCTTTATGGATACGCCGTCACCTACGCCCGGATGGGACAGATGAAGGAGGCGAGGGAGATCCTGGGCCGGCTCGAGGCGTATGCAGAGCGGCACTACGTCAATCCGGTTTTCCTGGCCGCGATCCATGCCGGCCTGGGCGA
Organism: Gemmatimonadota bacterium; assembly: GCA_031431925.1. Classification (GTDB taxonomy): domain Bacteria; phylum Gemmatimonadota; class Gemmatimonadetes; order Gemmatimonadales; family GWC2-71-9; genus SHZU01. Next base: position 3,087 of record JANPEL010000065.1, read on the forward strand.
GAAGGACCGCGCGTTTGAATTGCTGGAGCGGGCGGCCCGCGATCTCAATTCGTTGATTCCGGGGCTCAGCGGCTGGCCCGAATTCGACTCGCTCCACGCCGACCCGCGGTTCGCGGCATTGGGACGGCGGCTCGGCTTACCCGGCTCGCGGTGATTGGCGGCACCTCGCCCGCGGCCCGAGTTCCCTACTTCTCCACCAGGTCGCCAATCCCGATCGGCCATCGGGGATGCCGGGCCGAACGAATCACCGCCAGGGGACCGGCGACCACGGTGACCATGGTGGCCGGGTCGAGGGTTCGCTGCGCCATCGCCTTCACCCGCTCGGCGGTGATGGCGGCCACCGCAGCCGGCCACTGGGTTAGGTGATCGGTTCCGCCGCGGCGGACCTGCTCGACCGCCAGGGTCGTGCTGGCCCGGGCCGCATCCTCCAGACGGCCCCGCCATTCCCCATTGACGAGCCAGCCCTTCGCCCGGTCGAGTTCGTCAGCGCTGATCGGCAGGTTCGGGTCATACATTCGTCGCAGCTCGTCGGTGCTGAAGCGGATCAACGGTCCGATGGCCTCGGGCCTGCCCCCGGTCCGGAGGTGCAGCAGTCCCGCGCCGGAGCCAGTCTCCGGCAGCAGAAGCACATCGCGATTGGTGAGGCCGCGGATCTCGCGAGCCGCGATGTTGAGTCGCTCCGACATGATGAACGCCATCGCGGCCAACGGGGCGCGATCGGCGTCGGGCACCGGTCCGATGACCCGGCCAATCGCGATCCAACCCTCGAGACTCGGCACGTCGACGAGGTGGACCTCCGGCCCGATTGGACGCGGCTCGAAAGGGGCCGGCGGGGGCCGGTCGAGCGGGGCCGCGGACCAGGTCCGGGTGGCGGCCTCGATGACCCGGGCGACCTCCTCCCGGACAACGGGGCCGCCAACGCCTAACGCCACCTGCCCCGGATCCAACGCGCGGGCGGCGAGCGCCCGGACGGCGCCGGGGGACACCCCGCTTCCCGGGGCCGGTGGCGCCAGGGGATACCCGAGAACCCGGCGGGCCAGCTCCACCTTGGGCCGAAAGCCGTCGCCGTCGATACCGGCCATCGGAGTGTCGTACCCCGGGCCGGTTCGATACCCGGCGATGACCGCCGGGTCGAGCCGGGGATCCACCAGGCGGCCGACCAGCAGCTCCAACCCCGACTGCCAGTCCTCCGGCAACACCTCGAGCGAGATTCTGGCAAGGTCGAGCCCCCGCTCGACGTCGAGCGTGGCGCCCAGATCGGCCAGGCGGTTGGTCAGCTCGGGACCGGTCGTGAGGAGATCGAGGAGCAGGTCCGCGGCGCCCTCCTCCCCCGGGGCCTCACGGAGTCGCCCGAGCGGGATCACGGCGGTCAACCGGACCAGGGCATCGGAGGGGGCGGACACCACGAACGCCACGAGTCCGCGGCTCGAGACGATCCGCGCCGCGCTCGGGTCGGGAGGGGTGAACGGCGTCTCGGTCAGCGTTAGGTCGCGTGGGTGGGGCCAGTCGTGGTCGAGCAACGGACGAGTATGGCCGGGGAGGACCTTGCCCGGGGTGTCGCAGCCGGACAGCGCGACGAGGACCGTGATCGCCCCGATCGACCGATGGAGTCCGACGGTCGGGGCGGTCATCGCGGGGCCTCACCGGTTCGCTGGTGCGACCAGGCCGAGTCGAGCCAGCTCGGGCCCAATGGGGCGGGCGGCGCCGAGCGGGCCACGGCGATCACCCGGTTTGACGGGATCAGGTACGTCCGGGCCACCCGCACCACCTGGTCCACGGTGGCGCTGTCCCGAGCCGCAAGCAGCTCGGGCAGGGTACTCCAATGGTTCATGGTGTGATAGTGCCCGATCGCGAAGGCCAGCTCCATCGGGCGGTTACGGGTCTTGGCCCACTCGAGCCGGAGCCGCTTCTGGGCTCGGGCTAGCACGGCAGGGTCGAACCGCCCTTCGCGGAGGTCGTCCACCGCGGCGAGGAGAGCCCGCTCGATCTCGGGAAGGTCGAGGTCGCGAGTCCCGGCGGCAACCAGGTTCACGGCCGCGGGCGAACCGAACCGAGCGGTGTGAATGACTCGGAAGTCGGCGTGGGTCGAGGCGAGCGACTGAAGCCGGCGGGCGGCCAGTCCGCCGGGACCCCCGAGGATCGCGGCAATGACGTCGACGACCGGTCGATCGGGGTGTCCGATGCCCGGGATCCGATAGCGGAGATGAACCTGCGGCGAGAGCGGTTCGGCCCAGTCGAGCCGGACCGCCCCGCTCGGAACCAACTCGGCCTCGAGGTCGAGGTCGGCCGAGGGCTCGGGGCCGCGGGGCAGCGCCCCGAAGTATCGCTCGCCGAGCGCCACGGCTCGCGCCAAGGTGACGTCGCCCACCAGCACCAGGGTCAGGTTGTTAGGCACGAAGTATCGCTCGTAGAGGTCGATCATCGCGGCGCGGGTGAAGTTGTTGAAGTCGCGGGGGTGCCCGCCGTCCGGCTGGTAGACCGGGTGATTCATCCCGGTCACGCCGTCGATCGCCTCGGCGAATCGGATCTGGGGTCGACTCCGCGCACCGAGGATCTGTTCCAGGACCGTGAAGCGCTGGGCTTCCCACCCGCGGAGGACCGCGTTGACCATCCGATCGGCCTCGACCCGGAAGAACAGTTCCAGGGCGTTGCTCGGAAGGGCCATGCCGATCTCCATATACTCCTGTTCGGTGCTGGCGGGGACCGGGTCGGTGTGCCGCGTTTGACCGCCGTACCGCAGATACCACCGGTACGACTCCCAGAACTCCCGGTAGCGGGAGTCCTCGTCCTCGAGCCGGTACAACTCGCCCCGGAGGGAATCGATCTCGGGAGTGCTGGGCCAGGCGAGCTCGTCGTAGAACACGCCGCGCTCCCGAAATCGGTTCCGCTCCCGGTGCCGGACGGCGATCAGCTGCTGCTCGGTTTCGTGAATTCGGGTCAGCAGCGGCCACTCGGCCGCGAGATCCGTGGTCCCGAAGGTGGTCGAGCCTTGGTGGAGGGCATGCTCCAGGAAGTGGGTGATCCCGTGAAGCCCGACCGGCTCCTGGATCGAGCCCACCCGAATCCACAGGTTCGCGGCCACCCGCGGGGCGCGATGGTCCTCGACCACCAAGATCCGCATCCCGTTGTCGAGCACGTGTTCCCGGATCGCCAGTGGGGCGGCGGACCCGGCGGAGGTCGACACGATGCCCTGGGCATCGGACGTCGGCGAGCCCGCGGGAGCCGGCTGAACGACGAGACGGATCACCAGCACGGACAGGACGGCCAGGGCCGGGACGGAGACCAGGGGACTCATAGCGACAATGCCTCTTTTCTTGCTAGGTGACTCAGTTACGGGCGCACCACCTTCCCCCGCGCGAGCATCGCCTCGATACCATTATCCGGGCCCGGGGTCACCCGAACCCGCTTGAACCCCTCGACCGTCTGGACGATAAAGGTCAGCACCCCGTCGCCGCCCATCTCCCAGTTGCCCTTATCGGCGAGCGGTCCCCGCCCCTGGCCGTCGAATTCGAAGACCACGTTGCCGTCGAGAAGCACCTGCATGTCCTGGTTGTTGGGCGCCATCGCGAGCCAGAAGAGGTGCTTCGCGTCGGGCGTGAAGGTGGGCAGCTCGATCCGCGGGGTGGTGCCGAGCGCCACGGAGCGGTTCCCGACGAAGAGGGCGAACTGGCCGGTGTACTGGGTCCCGGGTGAGCCGTAGTGCATCGTGGTCTTCGAGTCAGGACTCCAGATGTACTGAACCGGGAGGCCGCTCCGGATCTGTCCGAAGGGCGCCGATGCGCTGGTGGCCTGCGGCTTGTGGTCGACCATGATGGTCGCCGAGGTGCCACCCGGTGCCGTGACGGCGTACGCCGTCCGAAGGCCGTCGGGGCTGAAGCGAAACTCGTCCGCCCACATCCGGGCTGGCGGTGGGGTGACCTTGCCGTCCACCACCACGACGGTCGCCCCGTTGAGCGACGGCACGTAGCCCACCCGCCCGCCCTTCCCCAGCGCGATCGGGAACGAGCTCCGCCCGTAGCCGTTCTCGGATTCCTGGTCGCCGGTGATCACGAACGACTTCGCGCCGGCGCCGACCGTGTAGACCGGCTTGCCGGTGTCGGTCCAGCGTACGCTGTCGATCGCCTCGTACTCCCGCTGTTTCACCCCGTCCACGATCAGGTAGTTAGGGACGCCGGGGAGGCCGACCTTCACGGCCCAATGCTTCCCGTCGGCGCTGAACTGGATCGGCCCCATGAACTGGGCCTCGCTGCCCGGCACCTTGACCCCGCCGACGTGGAGGAACGTGATCTCGCCATTCGGTTCGTTGCGGCCCACTTTGATCACCGCCAGCGAGCCCACCGGGGCGGTGAAGACCTCGGTCTTGAAGGCGCGGATGATGGGACGGCCGTCGAGCAGCAGCTCGGTCACCTGGGGGCCCACCTTGGGGACGGTGATCCGCTGGGTGTAGAGGTGGAGCCCGTCGCCGGTGAAGACCGGGGTAAAGCCGAGGGCGGGCGCCGGCTTCCCGTCCACCATGAGGACCTTCTGGTTGGGGTTGGCGGGGTTGGCCACCGTGTAGGCGTAGTGCTCGCCGTCGGCACTCACCGTGATGTTGGCGTCGGCGCCGGGGGGACCGGCGACCCCGTCCCAGATCAGCCGGGGCGGATCCGCGAGGGGATTGCCCTCGGATCCGTTGTTGTAGTGGAGAAACCAGTGCTTGCCGTTGGGACTGAAGCGGATGCCGAGGCCGCCGCCCCCGAGAACGGTCCGGTTGGTGCCGATCGGGCGGCGGAGGGCCTCCTTGCCGTCGACCATCGCCACCCACTCCTGTCCCTGGCGTCCGACGTAGCCGAAGCGACTGCCGTCGGGGCTGAAGTTGATCCGGACTCCACCGCCGTCGCTGTTGATCTGGTCGAAGAGGGGGCCGGGGACACCGTCGTGGAGGACCACCCAGCGGGTGCCCTTCTGGGTGATGGCGACGAGGTGGGCTCCCTTGGGGCTGATGCTGTAGGTCATGTCCTGCTCGTTGGGGGCAACGATCTGGGCGTCGACCTTGGCCTGCTGGGCGCGAGCCCCGTCGGGTGCCAGGACCAGGCAAGTGGCGATGGCGAGGAAGGATCGGACCGGATTGATCGGGTGCATGGCGGAGTCTCCTGGGATCGGTTCACAAGGCTATGCGAAATGGCGGGGCGGATCCCGTCATCCCCAGTCGCTCTTCCCGGCCGCCTGCCGTCGTCCTCCACCGGTCAGGGTCAGAGAGCGACCGACCGGTTACTCGCCGAGAAACTCCGCCGGTGTCATCGCCCGCTTCGGGAATGCCTTGAGCACCGCTCGGTCCGTCGTGATGAGCGGCACGCCCAAGGCATTGGCCAACGCGACATACTCGCAATCGTAGGTCGTGCAGTTCGAATGCGATGCCAAGTCGAGGACCTCCTGCGAGTCCACGTCGCCCTCCCGGCCGCCGAGCACTTGATCCGCCTGCCGAAGCAATCCGACCGCCCGGGCGACCGAAAGGTCGCCCCGCATGATGTACTTGTGCACGACGCTGCGGAGTTCGCTGCGCCACAGGACAGGAGCCGCCCAGGTGGGGTCCTTGGCCAGCACAGCCTCTGCCTCCTCGGTGCGCTCACCGGGCAGTACCAAGTACGCGAGGAGGTTCGCATCGGCCACGATCAAGCGCGGCCCGATTCCCGAGCGGCCCGCAGTTCCTTGTCCGTCAGATATACGCCCTTGAGACGGGCACGGCTCCGCCGGAGGGTGGCAAGCAGATTCGCCGGGTCGCCCGCGCGAGCCTCCGTAAGGGCGCGCTCGACCGCGAGAATGGCCTCACTATTAATGCTCCGTCGATGCTCCGCCGCCCGCGCCTTGAGTTGGGCATAGAGTGGATCGGGTAGATTCTTGATCGTCAGCGTGGCCAAGGGTGCCTCCGTGAATCCATTATGGATGCAAATTGGATGCGCCACCATGATTCGTCAAGTCCGCGACTCGATACCCGACCCCCGGACCACCATGACCGACCCAGCGGCCCGCCTCGCGACGGCCCTCGCCGACCGGTACCGGATCGAGCGCGAGCTCGGCCTGGCCCAGGGGAACGCGGGTGAGCAGCCGCTCTATCGCTGGAGCGGGCGACTCGCGATCGTTCGTTGATGATCGCGGGGCTCAACGACTGGCCCGAATTCGACTCGCGCCACGCCGACCCACGGTTCGCGGCATTGGGGCGGCGGCTCGGCTTGCCCGGCTCGCGGTGATTGGCGGGGAATTGGGCCCCCGGGGTCCTCGCGATGGGCCTAACGGCGCTTTCTCATTTTGATGACCGCGGCGCGCGATACCGGACTCCGGGCAAGTCCTTGAAGTCGGCATCCTGGGTCCAGAGGACGGCATCGCGAACTCGCGTCGTCGCATAGATGAGGCTATCCGCTAAGGGCAGTTTGTGCTCAGCACCCAGGCGGGCCGCATACAACGCCAGCGCCGAGTCCACGGCAGTGACCTCCCCTTGATGGAGCACGGCCGCTGTTAGCCAGATACTCCAGCCAGGGCGGCGAGTCGACGACGTTCACACCCGATCCCGGTCACGCGGTACGGTCGTGTCGATTCCCTTCAGGAAGCCCCGCATCGATTTCATTGGCTTGACCGGGATGAACTCGACCCGGTCTCCGTATTGGAGCGCCTGCACGTGTTGGCCCGGGCGCAGTCCCAGCGCCTCGCGAATTTGCCGGGGGATCACCACCTGGTATTTGGGGGACACTTTGACGACGGTCATGAATCGGGCCGGTTAAACGGTAACCCACTCTATCGGCATATCGTACTACGGTCAAGCGATCCGCCTGGCAAAGCGTCCAACGGTACATTAAGCGCGGCCCAGTCGCTATTCTCGGCCGCCTGCCGTAATCTTGGAGAGTCGACCCGCAGTCTCCCCGACCCCCGAGCCACCATGACCGACCCAGAGGCCCGCCTCGCGACGGCCCTCGCCGACCGGTACCGGATCGAGCGGGAGCTCGGCCACGGCGGCATGGCCACGGTGTATCTGGCCGAGGACCTGAAGCACAAGCGGAAGGTGGCGCTCAAGGTCTTGAAGCCCGAACTCGCCGCCGTGCTCGGCGCCGAGCGATTCGTCCAGGCGATCACCACCACCGCGGCGCTGCAGCACCCCCATATCCTGGCCCTGTTCGACAGCGGCACGGCGGACGGCTTCCTCTTCTACGTGATGCCGTTCATCGACGGCGAAACCCTCCGCGCCCGGCTCGACCGCGAAACCCAACTCGGCGTGGACGACGCGGTCCGGATTGCCCGGGAAGTCCTCGACGCGCTGGAATACGCCCACCAGCAAGGGATCGTTCACCGCGACATCAAGCCCGAGAACATCCTGCTCCGTGGCGGCCACGCGATGGTGGCGGACTTCGGGATCGCTCTGGCGGTGAGTGCCGCGGCCGGCGGGCGGATGACGGAGACCGGCCTCTCGTTAGGCACGCCCCACTACATGAGCCCCGAGCAGGCCACCGCGGACAAGTCGATCACGGCTTGCTCCGACGTCTACTCGCTCGGCAGCGTTCTCTACGAGATGCTGGCGGGCCAGCCCCCGCATCTCGGCGGCTCGGCCCAGCAGATCATCATGAAGATCATCGCCGAGCCGGTGCCGCTGGTGACGGCGCTCCGCAAATCGGTGGCGCCTAACGTGGCGGCCGCGGTGGCCAGGTCGCTCGAGAAACTGCCGGCCGACCGGTTCGAGTCCGCCCGGGCATTCAGCGAGGTGCTGGGCAATCCAGCCTTCACCCACGGCTCGGTCGATCACCGCGACGCCACCTCGGCCCGGCGGTCGTCGTGGGCCGGATGGGCCACGGCCGCGGTCACGACGGGCCTCGCGGTGGTGGCGCTGTGGGGCTGGTCCCGGCGGTCGGGGCCGGCCGCAGTCCCTAACGTCCGCGTCCTGATCGACTTTCCCGAGGGCCGAGCCCCGATCTTCCAGCCGGGTGGCGCCTTCGCCCTCTCGCCGGACGGGACGCGGCTGGTCTACATGGGGGGCGGCCGGCGGGTCGGCCAAAGCGATGTCTGGCGGCTCTGGATCCGGCCGCTCGACCACCTCGCGGCGGACTCCGTCCCCGGCAGCGAAGGAGCCCATTCGCCGGCGTGGTCGCCGACGGGCGACTCCCTGGCGTTCATTGTGGGCGGCGAGGCGGGTGGCGAACTCAAGGTGTTCTCCACCCGGCCGGGTGGCGGGGTGGCGACGATCTGGCGTGGAACCCAGGGATACGGCCTCTCGTGGACCACCACCGGGGGAATTCTGGTCGCTACCTCGTCGGGATTGGGGCGAATCGATCCGGCGAACGGCACCATCACACCGCTCCTCCGCAAGCCCGACGGCCCGACGTCCTGGAGCTGGCCCTACTGGGTCCCCGGTGGCCGTGCGGCGACGTTCACCATCCTCAACAAGGAGACCCGCGCCAGCCAAGTCGCCCTGGTCCATCTCGGGGAGCCCTCGCGGATCGATACGCTCACCGAAGGGTTCAACGGCCGCGTGCTGCCAACCGGCGAGCTGCTCTGGGCCGACGGCGCCGGCACCGTCTACACCGCGCCGCTCGATCTCGACCGGGGCCGGCTTGGGGGCGGCCGGGCGGAGCTCGTCGCCGGGGTCGTCGTGGAGCCGGGCCTCGAGCTGCAGCTCAGCGCGTCGGACCGGGGGGCCATCGTGTACGCCCTTGGTTCGGCGGTGCGGGCCGGAAGCCGCATCGGCGTGGTCGATCGGAGAACGGGGGAGCGAACCGTGCTCCCGGCGCCGCCCGAGACCCGGGTGTTTCCCGATCTGCATCTGTCACCCGACGGCTCCCGGCTCGCCTTCTCGGGGATTCGGGGGATCACCCAGGATATCTGGCTCTACACTTTCGCGACCTCGCAACTCGACCCGTTCACCGTCGGTGGGATCAACTTGTTCCCGACCTGGAGCCCCGACGGAACCCGACTGGCCTACTGTACCCAGACTCCCACCGATCAGGTCGTCTCGCGGCCGATCGACCGGCAGCGTCCGGCCGAGCGGATGGGCCCCGGTGGAGCATGTCCCCGGTCGTGGACCGCCGACGGGAAGACACTGGTGCTGGAGGGCGGCTGGACCCTGACGCCGCCCGACACGATTCCGCGGCGCGTGCCCGGCGGAGCGGACGGCGAGTTCGCCCCCGCGGTGTCCCCCGACGGTCGATGGCTGGCCTATGCCGCCACGCGAGACGCGACGACCGACGTCTGGGTCCGGGGGTTCCGAAAC
>JANPEL010000066.1:0-2189 GCA_031431925.1 Gemmatimonadota bacterium
CGACAACAGACTATAGGCCCGAGCCACTCCGCCATCGAGCGAGGTCGATCGATCCTGGGCCCTCGACAACCAGCGAAGGGCCAAGCGGGCGCCAGCCTCGGCCCCCGGATCCGGGGCCGGCGCCAGGACCCCGTGGTCGGATCGACGGAGCCGACGCGCTTCGCTAGAGAGCTCCCATTCGAACCGAAGTCCACTCAGGAAGCGTCGAAGCATCGTCAGGGATCCCGCCGAAGTTGATGGTTGAGAGTTGGACAGCCTTCTGAGCACTCGACAGCAAGTAAGGGGCCAAAATCCGATTCGATTGGCCCGACAATTGCCCCGAACATCCCGGGCGATCCCGTTTCCAACCCACAATCTTAAGTTGTTGCAATGAAACGAATTGTCAGTCTAGTTCTTGGAATCACAGCGGCCGTGGCCGGCTGCCAATCCGAGCCAAGCAGCTCTAGCGGTGTCGCCGTGGCGGTTTGGGTCATTCGCGAGCCGGTTGACTCGGTCGGGAATGGCCAGCAGATGACCCCGGGACCCAAGGCGCAGTTGTTTGACGGGACCGGCAAGTCGGTGGCCCAACGAGGGGTCACGGTCTCGCTGACCCTGGCCACGGGCTCGGGGACGCTGAGAGGAACCACGACCCAACGAACCGATGACCAAGGGGTGGCCACGTTCGACAGTTTGGTCGTGACCGGTAGCCCGGGATCATTGGCAATCCGCTTTGCGGCCCCCGGGATTGCCGGCGCGGTATCCCGGCCGTTCAAGCTCGGGCCGGGAGCCCCGGCAAGTCTCGAGATCGCCACGGGGTCGAATCAAGTGGCCGCAGCCGGCACCGATGTGGCCGTGGTTCCAACGCTCCGGGTGGTTGATCAGAGCGGCAACGGAATCCCTGGGATCATCGTGCAAACCACCGTCGAGGGTGGTGGATCGACCGCCGGACCCTCGCTGACGACCGACGGAACCGGGACCGCCTCCGTTGGCCGGTGGACGCTGGGCACCGTTCCGGGCGTCAACCTGTTGCGATTGGCGGTCTCGAATGGACCGGCAGCCACGCTCCAGGCCCTTGGGGTAGTGGGACCGGCTGCGAAACTGGTAGTCGTGGATGGGAACACCCAAACCGCCGTGGCCGGACAGGCGGTAACCACGGCCCCGGCAGTCCGGGTAACCGACGCCTTCGACAACCCGATTGAGGGGGTCACCATCACTTTCAGTGTGGCCGCCGGCGGGGGGCTGATCACCGGATCCCAGCCCAAGTCTGATAGTGCTGGCCTGGCGAAACTCACCAGCTGGACCCTCGGACCGGAGGCCGGACCGAACGCAATCCAGGCCGTTCGAGCCGGCATTCCGACGGCTTCAATCACCGCGACCGCCACACCGGTTCCCGTGGCCATCCTCTCGGGCGATAAGCAACTCGGGTTTGCGAACGCCCGCCTCCGGATTCCAGTTCAGGCCAAGGTTGCCAACGGTTTCGGAGTGGCACGGTCCGGTGTCACCGTGGCGTTCACGGCCACTGGGAGCGGGTCGTTCGCCCCAGCGACGGCCATTACCGATTCGTTAGGTCGGGCGGCGTCGACCTGGACGGTCGGAGCGCTACCCGGCCCGCAGCAGGCCCAGATAACGGCGCCCGGGTTTGCGCCCGGCGCCGTTCAGGCGGAGGTCGTCTCGTTCAAACTCATCGTGGCGGGTCGGGTTCATGGGTGCGGACTGGACACCGGTGGGGTGGCCTATTGCTGGGGTGATAACCGGTTGGCACAACTAGGCGACTCGACGTTTACCGATCGACTGACCCCGACCCGCGTCAAGACCGGGTTGGTCTTCGACACCCTGGTTGCGGCGCCGAATGGGAACTTCACCTGCGGCCGGGTGGCCTCGGGGCCGACGTACTGTTGGGGCAGCAACCGCCACGGCCAGGGGGGAGACGGGACCAACCTGGGCGTTGGTGGCCCCTTCGGAAATGCCCGCCCATTCCCGGTGGAAGTTGCAGGTGGCCTTCAATTCAAGCAACTCACCGCCGGGGGCGACCACATGTGCGGCCTCGTGGCCGATGGGACGGCCTACTGCTGGGGCCGGAACAACAATGCCGAGGTCGGCAACGGCGGGGCGACTGACGTGTTTCAACCGACAGCGGTCACTGGCAACCTCAAGTTCAAAGCGATCGCCGCAGGCGAGTCCCACACCTGCGCGCTCACCGAAAGCGGAGC
>JANPEL010000067.1:0-5959 GCA_031431925.1 Gemmatimonadota bacterium
CCCAGGACCTGGTTCGGCTGGTCGACATGGGCAAGAACTTCACCGCCAACCTGGCCGGCCTCCGGGCCGCCGCCGGCGCGGAAAAAACTGCCCCGGCCTCAGGCGAGGTCCGGGATGGCTCGGTGGTCATCGCGGCGATCACCAGTTGCACCAACACCTCGAACCCGTCGGTCATGGTTGGAGCGGGGCTGTTGGCGAAAAAGGCGGTTGAGAAGGGGCTGACCACTAAGCCATGGGTCAAGACCAGCCTGGCCCCCGGCTCCCGAGTCGTGACCGACTACCTGAACGCCGCCGGTCTGACCCCGTTCCTCGATCAGCTTGGCTTCCAGACGGTTGGCTACGGCTGTACCACTTGTATCGGGAATAGCGGCCCCCTGCCCGACCCGATCGCCGAGGCCATCGAGCAGCAGCGTTTGGTGGCGGTAGCCGTGCTATCGGGCAACCGGAACTTCGAGGCGCGGGTCCATCCGTTGGTGCGGGCCAACTACCTGGCCTCGCCGGTGCTGGTCGTCGCCTACGCCCTGGCCGGCCGGGCCGATCTGGACCTATCGACCGAACCGCTCGGGACCGACCGGTCCGGTCAGCCGGTGTACCTGGCCGACATCTGGCCGAGCGCCAAGGAAATCTCGGACGTCCTGGCTAGTTCCCTCACGGCCCAGATGTTCAGCCAAAGCTACGCCCGGGTCTTCGAGGGCGACGCCGAATGGCAGCGACTCGAAGTCCCCGGCGGCAGCCGGTTTGCCTGGGACCGGGCCTCGACCTACGTCCAAGAGCCGCCGTTCTTCCAGGACCTTCCGGTCACCCCAGGCGCCTTTCAAGACGTCGTTGACGCGCGGGTGCTGGCCACCCTCGGCGATTCGGTGACCACGGACCACATCTCGCCGGCCGGTTCGATCCCGAAGAACGGTCCCGCCGCCCGATTCCTGCTCGAGAAGGGCGTGGCCGCGGCGGATTGGAACACCTTCGGCGCCCGCCGCGGCAATCATGAGGTCATGATGCGCGGCACCTTCGGCAACGTCCGGATCAAGAATGGCCTGGTGCCCGAGAAAGAGGGCAACTGGACTTTGGACTTCAAGACCGGCGAGGTCGTTTCGATCTACGATGCCGCGATGCGATACCTCGAACGCGGCACCCCGCTGGTCCTGCTGGTGGGTAAGGAGTATGGCACCGGCTCGAGCCGGGACTGGGCCGCCAAGGGCACCACGCTGCTCGGCGTCAAGGCGGTGATCGCCGAAAGCTACGAGCGGATCCATCGGAGCAACCTCGTGGGAATGGGCGTACTGCCCCTTTGCTACGAGCCCGGCCAGACCCGCGAGTCGCTTGGGCTGACCGGTCGGGAGACGTTCACGATTACCGGGATCGCTGCCGGGCCGGTGCCGGGTGGCCGGGTCGATGTGACGGCCACGGCCGAGGACGGAACCGCGAAGACGTTCAAGGCGGTGGTCCGGCTCAATTCGAACGTTGAGGTCGACTACTACCGGCATGGAGGGATTCTGCCTCGGGTGCTGAGGATGTTTAGTTAGGCGCTCGGCGCTCGGCGCTCGGCGGAAAGACAATGGGGGGAGCGTTTCGGCTCCCCCCATTGCGTTTCGTTCGGACCAGTTCTGCTAGGCGACGAGATCCTTCAGGCGGTCGCCGGTTTCGCCTTCGCGAAGCCGTTGGAGGGCCCGGTCGCGGAGTTGACGAATCCGCTCGCGAGTGACTCCCATCATCCGACCAATTTCCTCGAGGGTCCGGCTGTTGCCGTCTTCGAGGCCGAAATAGAGCCGCAGCACTTTGGCATCGCGCGGTGGCAACGTCGCCAAGGCCGCCTCGATGTCGTTGCTCTGGCTGTTGGCCAACGTGGAGCTGTCAGTGCCTTCCTGATCGGTGGCCGCGAACCGCTCCATCCGCTCGTTGCCATCGCCGTCCCGGGTGGGGTGGTCGAGGCGAACGGCTTCGGAATTGAGCGCGCTCAGGCTCCGAACCGCTTCCGGCGTCAGGCCGGTGGCGCGGGCCAACTCTTCGGTGGTCGGCATCCGGCCGAGCCGCTCCTTGAGGAGCGTCGTGGTCCGGCCGAGCCGCGAGAGATCCGCGGTTCGGTTGAGCGGCACCCGAACCGGCCGCCCATGACGGGCGATCGCGGCTTGGACCGCCTGGCGAATCCACCACACCGCATACGAAATGAACTTGACGCCACGATCCGGATCGAACTTCCGGGCTGCGGTCATCAGCCCGAGGTTGCCCTCGCCGATCAAGTCGACGAGTGGAACGCCCCGGTTCTGGAATTTTTTAGCGACCGACACGACGAACCGCACGTTATGACGAGCCAACTTTTCCTGGGCGACGATGTTACCCCGAAACGCCTTGCGAGCGAGTTCCATTTCCTCGTCTCGGCTGAGCAGCGGTACTCGGGAAATCTCGTCCAGGTAGAGGTCGAGGCTCTCGCGGCCCTCGTCCACCGCACGGGCGATCTGAGCGGGTCGAGCCGCCCGGCGCTTCGCACGAGGAAGAGTCACTAGGTCCTCCACACAGTGAAAGGAAACTGCTCCCGAAGATCCCGAAAACTATCTGAAAACGTTCGTCCTCTTCGGCGCGCCAATATACTACCTAAACCCAAAAAAATCAATCACTTAGGTAAAACCCTCAGGGACATGAGGTTGCAGAAAAGTGCGGTAATCCCGACTCTGCCAGTCGGCTTTCCCCGGCCGGACCTGCCCCCGCTGCAACAACGTGGGGACCCCTTACCTTGGATTCAACGAGAAGGGGACGCTCTGTGGCAGGGAGGTTACACACCTCCCTGCCCGGCCGGTTTACATGGCCTTGAGTTCGGCCACCAGCTTCTGAAGGGTCGCCTTGGCATCGCCAAAGAGCATGGCGGTCTTGGGGTTGTAAAACAACTCGTTTTCGATCCCGGCAAACCCGGCCCCCATCCCCCGCTTGAGGACGATGATCGAGGCGGCCTTGTCGGCGTTGAGAATCGGCATCCCGTAAATGGGGCTGCCGGGATCGGTCCGGGCCGCCGGGTTGACGACGTCGTTGGCGCCAATGACCAGGGCCAGGTCGGTCCGTTCGAACTCGGCGTTGATCTGGTCCATGTCGAAGAGCTTGTCGTAGGGCACATTCGCCTCGGCCAAGAGGACGTTCATATGCCCGGGCATCCGGCCGGCAACGGGGTGAATGGCGTACTTCACCTCCCCGCCCTTCTTCTCAACCAAGTCGGCCAACTCACGAACCAAATGCTGGGCCTGGGCCACGGCCAAGCCGTACCCTGGAATGACGATGACACTCTTGGCGTAGGCCAGCTGGACCGCCGCATCGTCGGCCGAGGTCTGGCGAACCGTGAGCCCCTCCGCGGTCTTCGTCGAGGTGCCGGTGGCGCCGAACGACCCGAAGAGCACGTTCGTCAGAGAACGGTTCATCGCCTTGCACATGATCTGGCTCAGGATGATCCCGCTCGAACCGACCAGGGCCCCCGCAATGATCAGGACGTCGTTGTGGATGACAAACCCGGTCATCGATCCGGCAATGCCGGAGTAGCTATTGAGCAAGGAAATAACGACCGGCATGTCGGCGCCACCGATCGGGATGACCAACAGTACGCCAATCAAGAGCGACAGCACCCACACCGCATGGAACGCCCACATCGGCGCGGCCGGAGAGGCCACCAACCACGCGCCGAGTCCGAGGATGGTGAGGAACATCACCCCGTTGACCAGCTTCTGGCCCGGGAAGACGATGGCCCGGCCCGGCATCAGTTCCTGAAGCTTGGCATAGGCAATCAGGCTGCCGGTCAGGGTGACGGCGCCGACCAGGAGCGTGAGTTGAGTCGTGATGGCCACATCGAGCGAGGGGGCGACCCCCGTGGCGGCCCCCTTCAGGAACTCGGCCCCGCCGACCAGGAGGGAGGCACCGCCTCCCAGGCCGTTCAGGAGGGCCACCATCTGCGGCATCGACGTCATCTTGACCGAGCGGGCCAACCCGAGGCCCAGCGCGGAGCCCACGAGGAGGCCGGCCCCGATCACTTGATAGGATAGAATGCCCTGATTGAACAGCGTCACCAGGATGGCAATGAGCATCCCGAGGCCCGACAGTCGATTGCCGAGGACCGCCGTGGCGGGGCTCGAGAGCCATTTGAGGCCGACGACGAAAAGGATCGTCGCGACGAGATAAAGGAGTTCAGCCGTAGCGAAGCCCATTAGCGTTGCCCCGGTTTCTTCTTGAACATCTGGAGCATTCGGTCGGTCACAGCGTATCCACCCACCACGTTGATCATGGCGAAGACGACGGCCAGGAATCCGAGCACCGAGGAGAGCCAGCCGTGCTCACCCCCGGCAACGATCATCGCGCCAACGACGGTGATGCCGCTGATGGCGTTTGCCCCCGACATCAGGGGGGTGTGAAGGGTCGTCGGCACCCGGTTGATCAACTCAACGCCAAGAAACGTGGCGAGCGTGAAGATGACAATACTGCTCAAGATCGCTTCCATGGTCACTTGCTCCCGTAGCGAACGGCGCCGGCGTGGGTCACACACATGGGCCCGACGATGGCGTCCTCGAGATTGACGGTGAGGCCACCGTCCTTGATGGCATATTCGAGCAGCGATTGGACGTTCTTGCTGAACATGAAGCTGGCGTGGTTCGGCAACATACTGGGGACGTTCTTCGGTCCGAGGATGGTGACGCCGTTGACCGTTAGGTCCTCACCGACCCGCGTCAGCTCGCAATTCCCGCCGCTATCCGCCGAGAGATCGACGATGATCGACCCCGGCTTCATCGACTCAACCATGGCTTTGGTAATCAAGCGCGGGGCCGGCTTGCCCGGAATGGCCGCGGTGGTGACGACCAGATCCATGTTCTTGATGTGGCCGCCAATGGCCGCCAGCACGAGGGCCTGTTGGTCGGCGCCCAACTCCTTGGCATACCCGCCGGTCCCTTCGGCCTTGGCGTCGGTCTCGACGAAACTGGCGCCCAAGCTCTGGACCTGCTCCTTGACGACGGCCCGGACGTCAAAGGCGGAGACCACGGCCCCCAATCGCCGGGCAGTCGCGATGGCCTGTAAGCCCGCCACGCCGGCCCCGATGATGAAGGCCTTGCCCGGTGTCAGCGTCCCCGCAGCCGTCGTGAGCATGGGCAGCAGCCGCCCCATGCGCGAGGCCCCGAGCAGGACGGCTTGATACCCGGCCACCGTGGCCTGCGAGGACAAGATGTCCATCGATTGGGCTTTGGTGGTCCGCGGCACGAGCTCGAGGCAGAGGGTCGACACCCCCACGGCGGCGAGCTGATCCAGCAGCGGCCCGTTCGCATGGGGCGCCATCAGGGAGATCAACACCGAGCCCGTTCGGAGACCCTTGACCTGATCGGCGGTAGGTGGCTGGACTTTGATGACGAGATCGGCCCCGTTCGTGGCGGCACTGGGGCCGTCAACGATGGTGGCACCAGCATCGCGATACAGCTGATCGGGAAAGAAGGCGGCCGATCCAGCATCGCGTTCGACGACGACATCGTGCTTCTGTTGAACGAGCTTCTGAACAGTTGCGGGAATCAGGGCAACGCGCCGCTCACTCGCGGCCGTTTCCCGGAGGACACCAATTCGCATCAGACCTCACTCGACGTTGGTGCAACGGAGCCCCGGCACTTGGGGATGGAGGGGCCGGGGGGACCTTAAGACCGCGAATCTACACGCCAAATGGCAGGTCCGACAGTGGACTTTCCTCCGGCCCATCCAGTAACATTGGGAACTCTGAACTTCTTCACGATTGTGATCCAATGACCAGCGTACGCGTCTTTGTCCCCGGCTCAATCGGCAACGTGGGGCCCGGTCTCGACATTCTCGGCCTGGCGGTCCGGGGCCTCGGCGATACCGTGCGGGCCGAACGAATTCCTGGCGGGCGAGTCGAGATTCGCGAAGCCGGGCACCCCGACCTCCCAAAGGCCGCCGGTCGCCACAGTTCAGGGATTGCGGCCCGGGCCGCGATCCG
>JANPEL010000068.1:0-13572 GCA_031431925.1 Gemmatimonadota bacterium
TGATAGGTCGGATGCCAGATGACCCGGTGCCGTCCCGAGTCCGGATCCTGATCATGGCGTAACACGACCGGCTTGGCATTGTCGACCACGATCTGGGCCGGGATCCCGCCGAAATGCTGGAAGGCCTGCTCATGGCCTTCCAGGAAGGCACTCAGCCGCTCATGGGGAAAGGCCTGCACGAAGACGCGGCGGGAATACCCGAGGGTGCAGACGAACACGTGCGCCGTGACTTCGACGTCGGCAATCCACACGCGCCGCTGGCCGAAGTCCACCTGGGCCTGCTGGCCCGGCGGGGTTTCGAACCGGACGGTCGCCCGCGCGGGCTGGGCCGCGAGCCGGAGCGGGCGCACGAACCGGAGCACCTGCTGGGACGAGCCCGTATACCCGCCGTGGGTCACCAGCTCCCGATACAGGACCGCCGCGTTATAGTCGACCTCCGGCGCCCGGGCGGTCAGCCACGCCGCATGGGGGTCCAACCGGGACCGCCGGGGCCGGGGCTGGCGCGGCTGGTAGCGCCCCCGGGCTCGCCACGCCCGGATCGTTTTGCGGTCGACGCCATACGCCTGTGCCACCCGCCGGACCGGCTCGCCCCGCCCCAGCCGGCTCAACACTTCCTCCACCACCTCGATTTTCAACACGGGTCCGACCTCGATCGCTGCAGACCCGCTCGAGTCTACGCCCAGCTCAGCTACCTGCGCATCCATACCGTCCTCCAGGGGAGACGGTGGGGAATTTCAGATGTCGACGAGTGGGGAATTTGAGATGTCGACTGACACTCGCTAAGATACCGACGGGAAAGGGCCACCTCGTCAGGAAAGTGGGATGAACTCTCGCAGGCAAGGAATGCCTCGAAGTCACGATGCGCGCCTTTCAGGTCCCCCTTAGCTCGCAGGTTGACGAGCCCCGAAAAGAAGTGAAGCTGCACCTGGTCGGGTTCTTCGGCAAGCACGATCTGGATGAACTCCTCGACCTGAACGGGGACGGTTACATTTGCAATACGCCCATTGAAGGCGATTTCGTACTGTTCCCGGGCTCGATCTGTTTTGCCCTCATAGGCGAGGAGGAACGCATAGCTGTACCGCCACGTCTGATCGGTGATCCGGCGGCAAGCGTAGGCTGCTTGCTTCGCTGCGTGAACATCGCGGCGAAGGACGAAATGGGCGATGGCCGAAAACAGCAGGGCCTGCGCGTTGGTTGGGTCACGCTTAAGGAGGGCGTTAACGACCCGCTCGGCCTCTTCAAGGAATGCAGGCCGGCGCGACATAAAATAGGCGTCGTATAGTGCGTTGAGCCATGCGGTGTAGAGGTCAATAAACCGCGTCGGCAGCTTCCGACCGATGTCCTGGATTGATCCGCTGGTAACACGTATGGACTTAAGTCTCGCCTCTACCGATAGGAGCATTTGCTCGGAGTATCGAAGGTCCGCGGATACCAAGGCGGCGAGCGCTATCACATAGCGCGCGGCGATCTCCGTCAACTCGGACGTGGCGGCAAACGCAAAGGCATCGTTGTCCACAGGGAAGTAGACCCTCGGTGGCAACACGGCTCGAAAGTCTGTACTTAGAACGGCCCCAGCCTCGGGAGTGATTGGGGCGTGCAGGACGATTCCTTCAACCTCCAGAAGGTGGGACTCCTGGCCGGCGAGTCGCCGACGTTTGGCTGTACCATACAGCATGATGCAACCGCGAGCCTCCCGGAGGACGCGAGTCGCGGCCTCAGGATCGGTACAGCGGACACAAGCCCAGCGAGGAAGCTCCAAAATGAAGAATTTGGTGAGGTCCTTGTCGGGCTCCAGCAACTTCCGCAACTGCGCAATGAAGTCCGCGCGTAGCTGCTTTTCGTGCTGACTGTCGTCCGCGACAATCGCCACGATCAAGCCGACGCGGCCCACGGGGGTTCGGGGAATATGGTTGCTGTAGGCCCAGAGGCCTCTCGTAGCCAATAGCGTGAACGAGGCCGCACCTACCGCCCACCATGAGGGGGCGTCCTTGCCGCCCCCCGTGGACGTTAGGAGCACGGCAAAAGCCGCCAGGCCGGGCGCGATCCACCGCACGGATGGCCGCCGCCAGTATGTTCTGAGGGCAATGAAAACTTGTGCCCAGAAATCGCCGTCCACCTTGGTCCCTATCTAGTGGGGTAGGTCCCTGCCAAGCTGGTCGCCCGTTGTCAGCCAGACCGGGCGCAGCTCCATCTCGGCGTCCTTCCCCCATCTCCGCGAATCAAATTGAGGCGGACCCGCGCCCGCGGATGCCCACCGCTGTCTCTGAGCGTCCACCCGATGTGAATCCCGTAGGTGGCACCCCACGGTCGCAAACGCCCCGGCTGGAAACAGGGGGGTCTCCGTGGTAGTCTCGAGTAGCACCAGGTCCTCGTCTGCCAAGCTGATCGGCAAAGAATTTGGCGACCCACTCCAATTGGTTGGCTAGATCGTGTTCCCAGGCGGCCCGTGCCCCCTCCTCCGACCCAGACGGTGACCACGTCGCGATCAGGCCCTTTGGGGCCAGCGCGCCCAAGAGGGCCGGCTGGGGCATCCCTTCGACGTGGCGAACGGGGTCCGAGTCGAAAACCAGCTCCTGGCGGGGCAGGAAGACAAAGGCGATCTCACCGCGTTGCCAGGGGTTGTCGTACGGGACCGCGACCGGGTTTCGCGCCAGCCGCTCAATATCGAACCGCGGCATGGCCGCCGTCAGCTGCGCCGCCGCCGTGTCGTTTGATTGTCCGGGCTGCTCCGCCATTCAGTGACCGCCGATCGCGTCAGACACTCCTTCGCCCGCAAGATATCACTTTATTCCGGATTCGTTCACCTGAGGACCAGCCGGTGATGTCGGAGCGCGCCACCGCCCGCGGCGTATGGGTCGCCATGGCCCGCTCCGACACCCCCGCCCTACGCGGCGGCCCTGACATCACCGCCCGCACCGCTCGGCGGCACGCTGGTGGAATTCGCCTTCGGAGCCACCGTCACCAGATTCCGGGCGCTCTCCCAACTGGCCAGGACGTCAGGCTGATTGACGAACCGGTGCCGGTTCAACCCATCCAACCGGTTCACCAACTCCATGATCCGCGCCGCCACCTCGTCCAACTCGGCGCTGGCCTGGATCCGGCCCTGCTTCGCCGCACTGGCCTCCTCGGTAGCCGCCTGGTACTCGGCCACCACCTTGGCCGCCTCGTCCAACAACTCGCCCGTCAACCCATGCTTGGTCAAGCCCTCGAGCCGGGCCCGGGCCCCCGTCACCAGCGCCTCCGCTCCCGCGATGTAGACCCGGTTGGGCGCCCGTCTCGCCGGGGATTTCAAGGACCCGAGCGACGCATCCTCCCGCGCGGCGGCGTGACACACGTTCCCGATCACCCGGAGGAGACCCACGCCGAGCAGGGTGCGGAGCTCGCGCCGACTTGCGTTCGCCGTCCTCGACCGCTGATTCCCCTGCGCCTGCTCGGTGATGAGAGCGTTCGCGCGAGCGATGCTCTCGTCGAACTGCGCGAACACCAGCTGCGTTCCGGTGTCCGAGGCGGGGTGCGCCCGATTGAAGACGCGCACGTGTTCCGCCATTTCCAGTTTACTGCGTACGTCGGCGTTCATACCATGCTCCCTTCGTTGAATGTTGTGCGACCCAGTTGTCGCGTCGCCGACGGCGCCGAAGTCGTCGGTCGCGGGGCCGAGATGCGGGGAGCGTGCCAGAATTTTGTCGGGGCCGCCACTGACTACGCGCTTGACAGCGACCACAGTGCCGGTCGACGCATCGTCTCGGCGCTCGGCCGGCGGTCCGAAACCAGGGGAGACACGACTCCGGCGCCCGTGCCCTTACAGCAGGCGTCGGCCCGAGTCCATCGAGTCGTTGGCGTCAACGAACCGACCGTTCGGGGCGTCCATTGAGCCGGCCGTCGAGGAGACCAAGCCGGACTCGCCGTCGAGCCTGTTTTCCGAGGGAAGCACGGTGTCGTCGGGCCGATCCTCTGTGCCACTCTGGAAGCCGGCTTGGCGCCGATCGGCGGTGGCTGGGTCGCCGCCGCTGTCGATCATGTTGGCGAGGCACGGCACCGTGTCATCGGCCCGGCCGGCGTTGTCATCGGGGACATCGACGATGCGTCAGCTCCCGTCGACAATGTCTCAGTCGGCGGAGGCCGTGCCTATCAAGAAATCGAACGGCCCCAACCGGAGGAGCCGGTGTCGTCGGCGGGGGGTGGGTGTCCTTCGCGGAGGACGCCTCTGTCATAGGGCCGATCGGCCGTGAGCCGGACGAACAAACAAACACTCCGGCCGGAGCCGGTGTTGTCATCGGAGACAGGGTCGTTGTCACGGCCAGGGTTGACCATGTCATCGTCGGCGGAGGCTTTGCCGATATCGGCGGCGGCTGGGCCATCGCGGAAGGCGCCGACGCTTCCGTCGAGGGCGGTCAGGCCGCCGTCAGCGACGAGCCTGCACCTTGTCATGGCAGGTGAGTCACGATATGGTAAATCCATGGACTACAAGTAGATAATCACCGTCGAACCGGGAAAGCGCGGCGGCAGACCGTGCATTCGCGGGCTTCGGACTACGGTGTATGACGTCCTGGAGTACCTCGCGTCAGGCATGACCGAGGCGGCTATCCTCGCGGACTTTCCTGACCTCACCGCCGAGGACATTCGGGCGTGCCTTGCCTTCGCCGCCGATCGAGAGCGGCAGCTTGCCACCTACCCGGCCGCGTAGCGTCCCTGTTCGACGAGAATCTCACCCGCCGAGGTCGGCGGTCACCAAGTCGGAGCCGAGCCCTCTATCCGAGCGCCAGCAGGCCGGCCACTGGGTGATCGAGAAAGTCTAGGCCGGGACAACCAAACAACGCCGTTCTCGCTCAGCGGCGTAGAGCAAGCAAGCTCGGATATCATTATGAGTCAGCTGCGGAAACTCGCCCAGCAACTCCTCTTCCGACATTGAAGCGAGCGAACCCAAGACGTCCCCGACCGTGAGGCGGGTTCCGCGGACCGTCGGCTTGCCGAACCGGATCTCTGGATTCACCGTGATTCTCTCAAGTAGGGTCATGTCATGACGTTACGATGATGGGGCGCCCTCGGCAATGGGAGGCCCCGCCTGGTCCGGCTGACTTCAACTCACCGCCGGGACCTAGCCGTCGGCGAATGCCGTTCGCCAACGCCGGCGGGGGTTGTCGAACCGGACGGCCGCCGGGTCGAAGGCCTCCGGATCGAACGGACCACCGAGCCATGCCACCATGTCAGCATGCTCCGCGTCCCCCGGGTCAGCCAGCGTCGCCAACAAACGCGCATAGCCGTGAGGGCCGCCACAGTCCTCCGGCGGGCAGGCCCGTGCGCCGGCCGAACACCGCGGATACTTGGTCCGTGTCTGGCGCCCGCCAATCGCCTCGAGCACCACGTCGTGGGTCCAGCCGTCACCGAAATCGTACTCGTACACCGCGTGGTCGCCGGGTTGACTGAGGTATGCCGACACGGGGACCTCCCACCCGGGCAGCACCGCGCGGTCCGCCTCGAAACCGTCCGGATCCGGAATCCCGATCTCAGCCGCGCCCCCAGTTCGGACATCGCGAATCTGGAACACGTGGAGGTGACAGTCGAGCCACCCCATGGCGTCCTGAATCGCCACATGGAGATCCCAAAACGAATAGCTCGCCGGGACCTCGATCCGGCGCCAGACCGACGGCTCGACGTCTCGGAGGGTCACCTTGAACTGAAAGGTCCGTCGCTTGGCGTCCTTGGCACCGGCGCCGGGGTTCCTCGGCCGCCCCGCGGGCACCCGCTCGAGAAGATCCTTCGCCACCTCGAGCGCGGCGACCGCTTGCTCGCGGCGAACGCTCGGGAAGTCGTGCAGGAACTCGTTGAGGGGATGGCCGGCCTGGAGGTAGTCCAGCAGGGTCTGCACCGGCACCCGCGTCCCCACGAAAACCACGGCCCCGCCCATGATCTCGGGATCCCGGTGGAACGGCAGCGGCGAGTCGGTCACCCGGGCAACCCAACTTCCTCGGTATCGCGGCGGAGGGAGACGGCCATGACCATAATTTGGGGCCTCGGTGGCTGGGTTGGCAACTCGGCATCCGCCAAGAGGGCGTCTCCTTGAACGAGCAGCCGGGCTCTTCAAGGGGTAGCCTCCTTCCAGTCGAGCGGCCCGATGCGTCCAGGTTTGATCCTTTCCGGCTTCCTTTCCCTCGTGACCCTGGCCGCCTGCGGCGGGGGCGACTGGAACGAATCGCCCATCGACCGGCCGTGATCTTCACCACCGCCTATCAGGAGTACGCGATTCGGGCGCTTCAGCTCGGGGCGGTGGATTATCTCCTGAAGCCCTTCGGCCCGCTCCGGTTCCGGGAGACGGTCGCGCGGCTCCGGGCGAACATCGGCGGCGACGCCGGAGGGGCCCTCGCGCGGGCCCGCGAGTTGCTCCGGGGATCGGACCCGCTCCGCCGTCTCTTCGTTCGGCATCTCGACCGGATCGTGCCCGTGGAGCTTGCCCAGGTCGAATGGACCACATCTCGCTCGGGGAGCTGGTGGCGGCCCTCGATCCCCAGCGATTCGTGCGGGTCCATCGGTCCCACGTCGTGAATCTCGACCATGTGGCCTCATTCACTGAATACGACGCAAGACGCTTCCTCGTGACGATGCGCGACGGCTTCACCATCGTCGCCAGCCGGACCGGATCCGCAGCACTCAAGCGCCTGGTGACCTGACGGGGTGTCTTGGACCGGTTCAGTCGCTTCCACTAGGATTCCGGAGCTGACTCCTTTTCATTCCCGACAGATCACCGGCCGATCGGCCTCTTGCGCCGCATCGCCCAACTTCCCACGTTAGATGAGCCTGCGGTGTTGAGGTTTCCCCACTTGTTGGCCCACAGACTGAGGTGAGTCATGTCGGAGCCCTGGGTTCGTCCCGACCGCCGATCGATGCTTCCAGTTCGATTTTGCTTCATCACTGCGGCGCTTGTCGCGACCGGGGGGGGGTCGCCCCAGTAGCCGCGCAACTGATCATCACCAACCCGACCGGCACCGTTGCGATTCACCCGAATAAGCCCACCTACAGCGTCAGCTTCACTGTCGACAATGAAACCGGCTCGTCCGGCTCCTGGGCGGTCACCTGCGGATTCACCGCGCCGGTCAATTCGTGCACCCCCCCGGCGTCCACCGGCACGATCGCGAATGGGGCAATCAAGATGGTCTCGGTGAGCTACACGGTGAGCGGCACGGGCACCGGCTCGGTCACGATCAACATCGGCGCCGGCCTCGCGACCGGGGACCGCACCGTCATCGTCACGATTCCCAATCCCGCCATCACGCCGAATGGAACGACGATCACGACGACACCCTATACCGATTCATCCTACACCTTCACCGTCACCAACTCGGCTGGGGCCAGCGAGACCTATCAGATCACCCCGATCTGCACCGGCGCGGCACTCGGTGCGGGGTGCTCGTTGTCCCAAACGTCGGTCACGTTGGCCGCCAGCGCCGCGACCAATGTCACCCTGTACTACCGCACCCTGGCCGCCGGCTCGACCGGAACGATCGGGCTGGCGCTGGCCGATGACGGGTACAACTTCAGCAACGCCGTGACGGTCAACGCCGGGTTCGGAGCCGGCGCCCCTCGGATCAACCCGCTGCCGTTCGTGGCCGACCTCCAAGACCTGACCCGCTGCGCCACCAGCTGCTTCACCGGGTCGTTTGCCCAGGGCAGCGTACCGTACATTTCGCTCGATTTGCCTCGCAACGTCGTGCTCGCCTACAACGAATCGCGGGTGGCCCCTCGGCCGTTCGTGCATGTGGACGTGTCGCCGGATCCGGGCACGGCGGGGACCCCGCTTCGGTACGAGCTCCAGCTCAAATTCGGGGCCGGCGCCACCCCGATCACTTTTGTCAACGGCGAAACCGTGCTCAAGTTTTCGAGCCCGGCTGGGAATCCGGTGGTCCGGATCGGCGGGCAGTTCGATGCCAGCGCGATCGCCACCTACGCCCACGGCACCGTGTACCCGCTCGAGATCTGGGTCACGGCGGTCTACTCGGGCAGCTCCTTCACGGCCAAGTACAAGACCCAATACCTGAGCGTGAACGAGGTCAACAACGGGGTGGCGCGGGGCTGGACCGTGGCCGGCGTCCAGCGGGCGTTCGCACAAGCCGACGGCTCGGTGCTGATCCTCGAAGGGAATGGCAACGCTGTCTACTTCAAGAAGATCGGTACCGTCTTGAAGGCGCCCACGGGTGAGTTTTCGACCCTGACCGGGACCGGACCGTGGACCCGGACCTATGTCGACGGCACGGTGGTGAGTTTCGGCGCCACCGGCTACCTGACCCAAGTGGCCGATCGGTGGAGCAACGCGACCACGATTACCTATGACGGGAGCAACCGGGTCTCGCTCATCAAGGATCCCCTTCTCTCGACCACCACCCTCAACTACGGGGCTAACGGTCTCTCGTCCATCGTAGACCCCGCCAGCCGCACGACCAACATCACGGTCGCGGCCAATCGAACCCTGACCCAAATTCAGGACACCACCGGGGTCGTGACCACCTTGGGCTACGACGCAAGCCTTCGCCTGGCCACGATCCAAGATCCCAACCTGGCGACCACGACCCTCGCTTACGACGCGAACGCGACCAAGACGGTCAGTACGATCACAGCCCCGTCGGTGCCGATTTTCGGCGGCGGGTCGAGCACCCCGGTCACCACCCTCAGTTCGTGGCAACTGCGCGGGGTGCCGTTCACGGCCACCGCGGTGACGCCGTTGGCGTCGCCGGGCGCCGATACGATCTGGGCCCGGGTCACCGAACCGGGCGGCGCGGTGAACAAGTATCAGGTTGACCGGTGGGGCCAGCCCAAGGTCATCGTGAACGCCCTGTTGGAACAAGCGACCGTGTCGTACAGCGCCGAAGGGTTGCTGGTCAAGGCAGTCATGCCGGGCTATCCGGGTGGGGTGTTTGATACGACCGCCTACAATGCCAATGGCCTCCCGACGTATGCCAAGGCCGCCGCGTCGTCGGCCACCACCGTCACCTATGGCGTCTTCGGACAGGTGGCGACCACGGTGGGCACCGGCCAGCCGTCGATGACCTACACCCTCGGCAGCCACGGCGAGGTGCTCAATGTCCAGGCGGCCGGGCAGATCGTTCAAAAGATCACCGCCTACGATACCTTTGGCCGGGCGGTGACGATCAAGGACGCCAAAGACACCACGGTGGCGACGATGACCTACCAGCCGACTGGGCTCAAGAACCTCCAGCAGGTCCAGCAGCCCGGCAACCGGCTCCTGTCCTACGGCTACGATGCGGCGGGGCGGGTCCGGACCGTGACCCGACCCCTCGCGGTGGCGGAAAGCACCTACTACGACCGTTTGAACCGCCCCACCGTGGTGGCCACGACGATCGGGGGCGTCCGGAGTGCCGCCACCTACGAGTACGACAACATCTACCTCCGGGGAACGGTTGCCCCGAACGGCACCCGTGACAGCACCTATTACAACGCGTTAGGCTGGCCCACGAAGCACCGGGACCAAGCCGGGGCCAACGACCTCTTCGAGTACAGCCTCGATGGCGATCTCAAAAAGGTCACTACCCGCCGGCTCAAAACCCTTTCATTCGTATACGACGCCCTCCACCGGGTCACTCAACGGACTGGGGACTACGTCGCCACCTGGGGGTACTCGGCCAACGGGGGCTGGATCGTCCGGGCCGGCAGCCCGTATGCGGTCGACTCGATTTTCTCCAACGCCCGGGGCCAGGCCGACAGTGTCGTGACGATTCTCGGCGGCGTCGGCGTGCCGACGCAGTCCTATCGACGAAAGTACGCCTACATCCTCCCCGGACTGCTCGATACGGTGGGCGTGACTGGGCCGGCAGGCGTAACGTTTGCCTCGCGCAAGTACGGGTACAACACCGGCCGCGGCTCGCTCACCAGCGTGACGCTCGGTGGCCGCCAAACCCTGTTCACCCTAGATGGCAACTACCGACCGACCAGCATCAAGTACCCCGCCTTGGACACCGTCGGAACGACCTTCGGGAATCTCGGACTGCCGGAGAAGGTCATCGCGGGCGACGGGACCGGTGGGAACCCGAGCTATACCGCCCAGCTCAATCGGTGGCTCGGTCAGGACGGCGTTGGGCGGATGTCGCAGCAATTGTTCCGGAACGACGCGACCGGCCAGGAAGGCCGGTTCTTTCAGTTCGACTCGTTAGGGCAGCTTCGAGTCCGCCGCGACCAGCACACGACCTTCGTGCCGCCGGTCACCTGCCCGGATCCCAACTTCGGAATGTTGTTCGCCGGCTGCCAACCCGGGGGCGGGTCGGGGTGGATCACCGACACGACCAAGACCTACATCTACGATCTCGGCGGCAACCGAACCGACAACGGCGGCGCCTACACCGGGAACCGGATCACCGGCTTCAACAACTGCACCTACACCACCGACGCCGATGGCAACGTGACCGGACGGAGTGGCGGCAGTTGTGCGGCCGGGGCGGCGAGC
This sequence comes from Gemmatimonadota bacterium, assembly GCA_031431925.1. Taxonomy (GTDB): domain Bacteria; phylum Gemmatimonadota; class Gemmatimonadetes; order Gemmatimonadales; family GWC2-71-9; genus SHZU01. The sequence goes on from JANPEL010000068.1 coordinate 10,448, forward strand.
TTCTTTTGGAACGCCGAGGGGCAGTTGGATTCGGTCCAGACCGCGACGCAAGGGGTCAAGTATTTCTACGATGCCGCCGGGCGGTTCGTGTTCAAGCGGGTCAACAATACGGCCACCGCCTTTCAGCTCTGGGATGGGGGGAATCCGATCGCGGATCTGAACGGACTGGCCACCGCGAAGACCACGGAGTATTCGTACTTTCCCGGGCTCGATAGTCCGCATGCGTTCATCTGGAACGGGCGAACCTGGTATCCCCATCGGGACGCCGTCGGGAACGTGATCGTCACCAACGACAGTCTGGGCGGGCCGGATCGGACCTACCAATACGATGACTGGGGCAAGCTCAGCGGGGGGTCGGATGGGTTTCCGTTTAGCGGGGCGGATCGCCTCCGGTGGAAGGGGGCGCTCTGGTACGGGAATGAGGCCAACCTCTACTACCTGCGGAACCGGTGGTACGATCCGGAAACCGGGCGGTTCCTGAGCGAAGATCCGCTCGGGGTTGACGCGGGGATGAACCTGTACTCGTTTGCGGGGAGCGACCCCGTCAACGGGAGCGACCCAACGGGGTTGTGCCAGACAACGGGTTATCTTGAGTTTTCGGTAAACAACGCCACGGGCGTATGGACCTACGTGCGGACGGTGATCACGGGGTTTTCCTGCGACAACGACGGGCCGCCGGTTGGCGAGCCCGCACCCTTCGTTCCGACCCGAGTGGACCACGTCCGGCCTGGGCGAGACCCAAAGCCGAAAGCGAATCAGCCCTCGCTGACCCGTTGCGTGGTGGCGGCTGGCCTCGCAGGGGTCAACGTGATTGGCGACATCGCTTTCGGGGGCCTGCTCGTTCGCGGCTCGGTGTTGGCGGTAAAAGGCTTCGGTGTGGGCCTAGTGGCGGCGCGCCAACTTGTCAATGCAGCAACTCGGGAGATTGGAGGGCGAGCCCTGAACGAATCATACCAGCTCACCAGGGCGGCGGCTGGGCTGCCCTACGGCTCGGCACTAGTTAGCGGCTTCAAGAGTAACTTTGTTCAGGTTGGGGTTTCCGAGGTTGCACGGCTCGGGTCAAGTCTTTGGGATTTCGTGCCGTTTATTGCTAGCGGTCGGGCTCTGAGGACGGCTTATCAAGAGTGCATACCGTTGTTCCGGGATAACTGAGCATGAGAGAAGAGCAGCGTCCTACCGAACCACGGCCAACAAGACCACACCCGCTTCTCGGGGCACTAGGCGGATTCCTCTTTGGGTGTTTCAATCTGATGTTTGTGCTGACGGTCCAGCTTCTAGGGGGCCATGGGCTGGCAAAGAACGGTGTCAACGTGTGGGAGGCCGCGGCCATCTATCTTCTCGGCGGCACCGCTGCTGGAGGTCTGGTCGGGGCCATGCTACCGCTACTTCGGTGGCGAGCTGGCGCAGCTGTCGTTGGAGTCGTAGCGGCATTGCCCATTTTCACGGGCGTCGGTATCGCCCTGGACGGGTCGCCGGTCCGGTGGCCGGACGGCACTTGGTTCGCAGTGGCGGCGGGGGCCATTCTAGTGGGGGGAGGGATCGCCATCACCAACTGGCGCTTTTTTCAGGATCAGATGGCGAATTGGCAAAAGCACTAGTCGATACAGTTGGTTCTGGGGGCGTTGCGCCATGGCTGATTGATACGTGGTATCGCAACACGAGGGAGATCGCCGCACGGCAGCCGGGGGGACGGCCACCTGGTGAGCTCGCGAGGTCAGGAGGGGGTGTCCGACGGCCGAGGACCGTGGCGGCGGAGCAAGCCCGCTACGAGGCGAAGTTCGCGCCCTAATCTACGCGTACCATCCTGATTTCAATTGGGCTGGCGCAGTCGCCGTCACCCAACGCCTGACCTTTGAGATGCTGCGGAACGGGCGTTGGGAGCCGAGCGCCAGAACCCAACTCACGGTGTACGATCTGGACGGGGGGCGAATCAGCCGGATTGTCGACTTCTGGCAACCCGGATAGGGAGCGGCGACCCACCCGGCAGGGCCCGAAGCACCACGCCGACGCTGTCCACTCCGCCCTGGGTTCGCGGGTATCGGGTCAGCAATCCCTCCACTTTGGCGATCAGGGGTCCGGTCGCCCCTCCGCGGTAGGCGGCAATAGCCACACAAACGGACGCTCCAACGGGGGCCTGATCCGCGGCGGTGCGGAACCGGCCGTTGCTGTCCGACACGGCCCGGATCGTCGCCGAGGCGCCGGCGACAAAGCTACAGTCCGGGCTCGCGAGCGTGACCGCGATTGCCGCCGCCCCGATCGGCTCACCGCCCGCCGCGACGACCCGCCCGTAGAACACGAGGGAGCTGGCGGCCGGCGGACAGGCACACGGATCGGTCGTGCACCCCAGTCCGAGGAGGAGGACGACGGCGCCGACCCGGCCGCCCGCCAGGCCAAGATCGCGAAATCCGCTGCGAGTCATCCGCGGAAGGTATCTGGGAGGGCCCACCCGAGTTGTGACGAGCATCACGATGCCGACCGTTCGGGCCGGCGATGCCGAGCGGCCCCCCGCCCCACGCGGGGCTTGGCAACTCGGCATTCGCCCGGCTAGAAATCAGGAGGTTCCCATCTCGAAGGCCGGATCGTTTGCGCATCGTCCTGATCAGCGACACCCACGGTCTCCACCACCGGATGCCGGCGATCCCCGACGGGGATCTCTTGATCCACGCCGGCGACTGCACCAACCGGGGCGTCGCGGACGAGACGGCCGATTTCCTGGCGTGGTTCGGCGACCTCCGGCACCCCCACAAAGTCCTGATCGCCGGGAACCACGATTTTCTCTTCGAGCACGAACCCGCCCGCGCCGAGGCCATGATACCTCCCGGCGTCACCTACCTGAGAGACAGCGGCGTCACGGTGGGCGGACTCGCGATTTGGGGTTCACCGTGGCAGCCCTGATTCTACGACTGGGCGTTCAACCTCGAGCGGGGCGAGGAGATCGCGATGAAATGGCGGCTCATCCCGGCCGACACCGACATCCTGGTCACCCACGGTCCGCCCCACGGGGTCCTCGATCGCACCGTCGGGCACCGTCCCGGGCGGGTCGGATGCGAGGCGCTCGCCGCCCGCCTGGCGGAGTTGCCGAACGTCAGGCTCCACGCGTTCGGCCACATCCACGAAGCCTACGG
>JANPEL010000069.1:0-4383 GCA_031431925.1 Gemmatimonadota bacterium
GGATCAGCCCCGAATCCTCGCGCTTCGGCAGGTCGACCTGGGTCTTGTCGCCGGTGACCACCACCTTGCTGTTCACGCCGAGGCGGGTCAGGAACATCTTCATTTGGGCGCCGGTGGCGTTTTGGGCCTCGTCCAGAATGATGAATGCGTCCGCCAGCGTCCGGCCCCGCATGTAGGCCAGCGGAGCGATTTCGATGGTCCGGCTCTCGATGGCCTTCTGGACCCGATCATGCGGCATCATGTCTTCGAGCGCGTCGTAGAGCGGCCGGAGGTACGGGTCGACCTTGGCCTGAATATCGCCGGGCAGAAAGCCTAACGACTCGCCCGCCTCGACCGCCGGACGGGCGAGGATGATCCGGCGGACCCGCTTGCGGGCCAGCGCCTCGATGGCCTTGGCAACGGCCAGATAGGTCTTGCCGGTACCGGCGGGTCCGATCCCGATGACGATGTCGTGTTGCGAGATGGCTTGGAGGTAGTCCCGCTGACCCACGGTCTTGGGGAGGATCGCCCGGCGGAGGCCGGGCAGGAGGATCCGCCCCTCGCCCGGCGCCGCGAGATCGGCCGGGATGACGCCGTCGGTGACCAGCCGGCTGATCACATCGGGGGTCACCGCCTCCCCGATCCGGGCGAGATCGATGAGTCCCTGGACGATCGGTGAGGCCCGGTCGACTTGCTCGCCGGGCCCCGAGACCGCCAGGGTGTCGCCCCGGAGGGTGGCGCGAACGCCCAAGACCCGGCCGAGTTCCACCAAGTTGGCGTCGTTGATCCCCGCGAGCAGCAGCGGGTCGGCGCCTTCAACCCCGAACCGCTGGGTCATTTCTTCAGACACCGGGTACCCCCGGATTCGCCGGGCGGATCGCCAGGTTCAGGACATCGAGATCCTTCTGCTCGACCGGCGTCGGGGCCCCTTCGAAGAGGGCCCGGGCCGCCGTGGTCTTCGGAAACGCAATCACATCGCGGAGCGAGGTGGCGCCGGCGAGCAGCATGACGACGCGGTCGAACCCGATGGCGAACCCACCCATCGGCGGGGCCCCGGTGGCCAAGGCATCGAGGAGGAATCCAAACCGGCGCCGCTGATCATCGGCCTCGATGCCTAACAGCTTGAAGACCCGGGCCTGGAGGGCGGGATCGGTGATGCGGATCGACCCGCTGCCGAGTTCGTTGCCATTGTACACGGCGTCGTAATGGACTGCGCGACACCGGCCCGGGTCCGTCTCGAGGAATTCGGCGTCGTCGGGGTGGGGCGAGGTGAACGGATGGTGCACGAAAATGTGCTGCCCGGTGGCCGGGTCGGGCTCGAACAGCGGGAAATCGATCACCCAGAGAAACGCATGTTTCCGCGACGGCTCCAACCCCAACCGGCGAATCAGCGCGGTCCGGACGGCATGGAGCGCCGGCGACGTCATCCGGTCCGGCCCGACCACCGCCACCACCACGTCGCCGGGGGAACCGGCCAACGCCGCCGTGCCCGAGGCCCCGACCGCTTTGACGCCCTGCCCTTCCCAGCCGGCATCCCCGCGCTTCATCCAGACCAAGCCGCCGGCCCCCGCGTCTTTGGCCGTTTCGGTCAGGGCGTCGAAGTCCTTCCGGGTGAGCGCGGCAGCCGCGGGGACCTGGATCCCGCGGAACCGAATCCCGCCACGGCCGGCGTCCGAGAGGAAGGGGGCCCGGTCCGCGCCTAACTGCGCCGTGAGATCGCGGATCTCGAGCCCGAACCGGCAGTCCGGTTTGTCGATCCCGAACCGCTCCATCGCTTCGGCGAACGTGAGGCGGGGAAACGGGATCGGGACCGGCTGGCCCGCCTCGGCCCAGAGCCCTTGGAGCACCGCTTCGATGAACCCCATGACGTCATCCGCCGAAACGAACGAGGCCTCGATATCGATCTGGGTGAACTCCGGCTGCCGATCGGCCCGAAGGTCCTCATCGCGGAAACACCGGGCGATCTGGAAATACCGATCGAATCCTGCCACCATGAGCAGTTGCTTGTAGATCTGGGGCGACTGCGGCAGGGCATAGAACTCGCCCGGATGAACCCGCGAGGGCACCAGGTAGTCCCGGGCCCCCTCGGGGGTTGGCTTGGTCAGGATCGGGGTTTCGACCTCGAGAAACCCCAAGTCGCTCAGCACGCCCCGGGCCCGTTGCGCCAACCGGTGGCGCAACACGAGATTCCGCTGCAACTCGGGGCGGCGGAGATCGAGCACCCGGTGTCGCAGCCGGAGTTCCTCCGACGAGAGCTCTTCGTTGTCCTTCCGGGCCACCGGAATAGCCGGGGTACCCGCGGGCCCGACCACGACCAACTCGGTGACGTAGACTTCGACTTCCCGGGACGTCATGTCCGCGTCGCGCGCCGGATTGGGCCGGAGTTCAACCCGCCCGGTCGCGAGGATGACGGTTTCGACCCCGAGCGAACCAGCGCACGCCATCACGGCGGCAGAACTCCAATCGGGGCTGCACGAGAGTTGCAAAAGCCCGTCGCGGTCGCGGAGATCGAGGAACACCAAGCCGCCGAGATCTCGGCGGCGGTGGACCCAGCCGGCGACGTGGACGGTCTGCCCGAGGTTCGCCTTGGTCAGAGAGCCGGCGCGATGGGTTCGGTGGGCCGTTCGGTCGGGTGATGATAGCATAATTGGCCAAACGTAACGCCGCCGGTTGCCTGCGGGCAAGCAATTGGAACAAGAGGAGTTACGTGAGTTCTTCCGGGTGTTCGCCAGCCCGGTGGTTGACCGTTACCTTTCCCGCCATGGCCCCCAGCATTCTCGACCTGTCGCCCGCAGAGGCGCGTTCCACGATCGACACCTGGGTCGCGGCGCACGCCCTCCCCGGGTACCGCACCGACCAAATCCTCCGCCGGCTCTGGATTGCGCCGATCGGTTCCTGGAGCGACGCCACCGAGCTGCCGGGCACGCTCAGGGAGGCACTGGCCAAGGATTGGCCCCTCCTTCGGCTGACGGCCGCATCGGTCGAAGTCTCCGCCGACGGGACCAAGAAGTACCTCTGGCGCCTTGCCGACCGTGAAGCGGTGGAGTCGGTCCTGATTCCAAGCGGAACCCGCCGGACCTTGTGCATTTCCTCGCAGGCAGGCTGCGCGTTAGGCTGCGTCTTTTGCGCGACGGGGCGGATGGGCTTCCGCCGCAATCTCTCCGGCGGCGAAATCGCGGCCCAGGCCCGGGAGATCATTCTGGCCAACCCGGACGACCGCCCCACCAACATCGTGTTCATGGGCATGGGCGAGCCGCTCCTCAACTGGCCCGCGGTCGACACCGCCCTGACGATCCTCAATGACGCCGCCGGCCTCGGGATCGGGGCCCGGCACATCACCGTCTCAACCGTTGGGATTCTGCCGGGAATGGACGCGCTCCGGAACCGGCCGGAACAGTTCAGGCTGGCTATCTCGCTCCACTCGGCCAACCCCGACGCCCGGATCCGGCTGATGCCGATCGAGCAGAAGTATCCCCTCGATCAGGTCCTCGCCTCGGCGCGCCGTTTCGGCCGCCGGGTCACCTTCGAGTATGTCATGATCCGGGACCGCAACGACTCCGACCACGACGCGGACCAACTCGCTGCCATCGCGAAACCGCTGGGAGCCCATGTCAACCTCTTGCCGCTGCATCCGGGCGGAGGCGACGGACTGGTGCCGAGTTCGGGCAACCGGATCCGGATCTTTGCCGAACGCCTCAAAGCGGCCGGCATCGAAGCCGTCGTCCGCCGGAGCCGGGGCCTCGACATCAACGCTGCCTGCGGCCAGCTCTATGTTGAGATGGAAGCGAAACGGCGGCGCGCCGCCAAGCCGGCCCCGACCGGGTAACCGATGCTCCGCACCGTCCTCCGCGCGACGCTCGGCTGGATCCTCGGACTCTTCTTTCGCCGCATCGACGTGTCCGGGGCCAATCGGGTACCGCCGCGGGGCCCGGTCATCTTCGCAATCAATCATCCGAACGGTCTCGTCGACCCGCTCCTGCTCTTGACCTTCGCTCCCCGCCCGGTGTCGTTCCTCGCCAAGGCACCCCTGTTCGAACTGCCGATCCTCGGCTGGGTAATTCGCCGGCTCGACACGATCCCGGTCTACCGTCGCCAGGACCAGGCCGACCTCCGCCAGAATCGCGCGACCTTCGACCGGGCCCGCGAGCTCCTCGGCCGGGGCGGGACGATCGCCATTTCGCCGGAAGGCACCAGCCACAGCGACCCGAGTCTCCGCCCCTTCAAAACCGGCGCCGCCCGGATCGCGTTAGGCGCCACCCTCGGCACCCCGGTCGCGATCGTCCCGGTCGGACTCTTCTACACCGAGAAGGCCATTTTCCGGAGCGCGGCCCAGGTGTCCTTCGGCGAACCGGTCGTGGTCGACCCGGCACCGCCCGACAGCCAAGGCGAACCGCCCGCCCATTT
>JANPEL010000070.1:0-2179 GCA_031431925.1 Gemmatimonadota bacterium
CAAGGCCAAGGAATTGATCTTCCTGGGCGACCGGTTCGATGCCGACACCGCCCTCCGGCTCGGGATTGTCAATCAACTGACGAGCGCCGCTACCCTCGAGGCGGTAACCACAGCCCTGGCCGAGCGGATCGCCAAACAGGCCCCCTTGGCCATTGGGGCCACCAAACGGGCCATTCGGGCCGCCGAATCCTCGGCCGAAGCCGGCCTTCGAGCGTCCGCCTTCGAGGTCCGTAAACTCTTGGTCTCCAAAGACTTCAAGGAGGCAACCGGGGCCGCGGCAGAGCGCCGCCAACCCCGCTATACTGGGGCGTGAAACCTGTCGTACGATATAACGTACGACGTATCTCGCTATCGAAGTCCCGAACCGCCCGAGTCGAATGACCACACCCCGTCCCGATCTAGCCCGGCTCCGGATTGACCGGAACCAGGCTCCCAGCTCACCCGGCCAGATTCTCAAGTGGCCGCTGATTTTGGCGACGACCGCCGTAGCGCTCATCGCCGGGCTGTATTTCTTCGTGCTCAAGAACGGGGGCGGCCTCGAGGTGAAAGTGGCCCGGGCCGACATCATCGGCGGTGGCGGCGCCAACGCCGCCGGCATCACGGCCAATGGGTACGTGGTGGCCCGCACTCGGGCCTCGGTGGCGTCAAGGATTTCCGGGCGACTGGCCTCGTTGTCGGTCGAAGAGGGCACGGTGGTTCGGCGGGGCCAAATCCTGGCCCGTCTCGACAACGACGACTACGTGGCCGCCGTAGCCCAGGCCGAGGCCGAACAGCTTCGGGCCGAAGCCCAGGTCGCCGAGTTGCGGTCCAACCGCGATCAACTCGGCCGCGACTTGGCCCGTTCCCGGGAGCTCCTCGCCAAGAAGCTCGAGCCCGCCCGGGTGGTCGAGGATCTCGAATCGCAGCTGACGTCGGCGGAGGCCCGGATCAATGTCCAGCTGGCCCAGATCAAGTCGGCCGAAGCAGCGGTGCAGTTTGCCCGAGCCAATCTGGCCAACACCACGATCCGGGCGCCGTTCGACGGCACCGTCCTCCGGAAGGACGCCGAGGTTGGCGAGGTGGTGGCGCCGGTGGCCTCGGGCGGGGGCCTGACCCGCGGGGCCGTGGTCACCATGGCCGACTTGAAGACGCTCGAGGTTGAAGTCGACGTCAACGAAGCGTATATCGCCCAGATCAAAGACCAGCAGCCCACCCGGGTCGTGCTCGATGCCTATCCGACGGCCACGTTTGCGGGCCGGGTTCGCCAGATCGTTCCGACCGCCGACCGGCAGCGGGCCACGGTCCAGGTCAAGGTGAGTATTACCGATCGGGACCCCCGGATCTTGCCGGAAATGGGGGCCCGGGTCGAGTTCCTCGATACCGCGACGGTATCGCCTAACGCTCCGGCCCGGATTTTCGTGCCCGCCGCGGCGGTGGCGAATGTGGGCGGGACGACGGTGGTCTGGGTGGTCCGCGAGGGCGTTGTCAAGCGGACGACGGTGGATGCCGGCCCGGTGTCGGGTGGCCGGAGGGAAGTACGGAGCGGGCTTTCCGGGGGCGAGAGCTTGGTGCTCGATCCGTCCCAAGACCTGTCAGACGGAGCCAAGGTGAATGTCATCCCCAACAAGTAATCTGGTTGAAATTCGCGGCCTCGCCAAATCCTATCGGCGGGGCACCGAGGAAATTCGGGTCTTCGAAGGCGTCGACCTCGACATCAAGGCGGGCGAATTTCTGGCGCTGATGGGGCCGTCAGGCAGCGGGAAGTCGACGCTGCTCAACATCCTGGCCGGCCTCGACACGCCGACGAGCGGCAGCGTCGTGGTCGACGGGCAAGAGATTACCCGGATGAACGCCAAGCAGTTGGCCACGTGGCGCTCGACCCATATCGGCTTCATTTTTCAGTTCTACAACTTGCTCCCGGTGCTGACGGCGGCGCAGAACGTCGAGCTGCCCCTGTTGCTGACCAATCTCTCCAAGAAGCAGCGGCGTGACCATGTGATGGCGGCGCTCGAGATGGTCGCGCTGACCGACCGGTCCGAGCACTTTCCCCGGCAGCTTTCGGGCGGCCAGCAGCAACGGGTCGGGATTGCCCGGGCGGTGGTCAGCGATCCGACCATTATTTTGGGCGACGAGCCCACCGGTGACCTCGATGCCGCCTCCGGGAACGAAATTCTCGGCCTGTTGGAGCGGCTCTCGGGCG
>JANPEL010000071.1:0-2183 GCA_031431925.1 Gemmatimonadota bacterium
CGACCGGGAGCTCAGCCATCGGTGACACACCCCTCCGACGCGGGTCCCACCGCCCTGGCGTACTTGAGCAGGACGCCATGCGTGGCTTTGAGCGGTGGCGCCCGCCACGCATCCCGCCGGCGCTGCCACTCAGACGAATCGACCGCCGCGCTCATAGTGCGAGTGGTGGCGTCGATCGCTATCCGGTCGCCGTCTTGGACCAACGCCAGCGGCCCGCCTTCCTGCGCCTCGGGCGTGACATGCCCGACCACGAAGCCGTGGGTGCCGCCGGAGAACCGGCCGTCGGTAATCAGCGCCACCGAGGTGCCGAGCCCGGCGCCCATGATGGCGCCGGTAATCGAGAGCATTTCGGGCATGCCGGGGCCGCCTTTCGGCCCTTCGTAGCGGATCACCACCACGTCACCGGGTTGGACCACTTTCCGCTCGAGTGCGGCCATCGCGTCCTCTTCGGCGTCGAACACCCGGGCGGGACCTTCGAATCGCATCCCTTCCTTGCTGGTGATCTTGGCCACCGCGCCGTCGGGCGCCAGGTTGCCACGAAGAATCTCGATGTGCCCGGTCGGCTTGAACGGGCGGTCGATCGGCCGGATCACGTCCTGGCCCGCCTTGAGGCCGGGAAGTTCAGCCAGGTTTTCCGCTACCGTTCGGCCCGTCACCGTGCGACAGCGCCCATCGAGCAGGCCGAGTTCGAGGAGATACTTCATGACGGCGGGGGTGCCCCCGACCTGGTGGAGGTCCTCCATCACATACCGACCGCTGGGTTTCAAGTCCGCGAGGAACGGGACCCGGTTGCTGACCGCCTGGAAGTCGTCGATCGAAAGCGGCACCCCGGCCGACCGGGCAATGGCCAACAGGTGAAGCACCGCGTTGGTCGACCCGCCTAACGCCATGACCACCACCATCGCGTTCTTGAGGCTGGCCCGGCAGACGATCTGCCGGGGGGTGAGCCCGGTTTCGAGGAGGCCGCGGAGCGCCGCCCCGGCCCGGAGGCACTCGTCGTGCTTAAGCGGATCGGTGGCCGGGGTCGAGGAGCTGTACGGCAGGGTCAGGCCCAGGGCCTCCGCCGCGGTGGCCATGGTATTGGCCGTGTACATCCCGCCGCAGGCCCCGGCCCCCGGGCAAGCATGACGGACGACGGCGTCAACCGACGCCTGGGTCCGGGTTCCACCCAGAAACTCGCCATAGCTCTGGAAGACCGAAACGATGTCGAGGGTCTCCCCGGCGTGGTGGCCCGGCCGGATCGTGCCGCCGAAGATCATCAAGGCCGGCCGGTCGAGCCGGACCATCGCGATCAGGGACCCCGGCATGTTCTTGTCGCACCCGGGAATCGCGATCAGCCCGTCGTACCATTGGGCCGACATGATGGTTTCGATCGAATCGGCAATGACCTCGCGAGACGGGAGCGAGTAGCACATCCCTTCGGTGCCCATCGAAATGCCGTCGCTCACGCCGATGGTGTTGAAGCGCATCCCGAGCATCCCCGCCGAGATCACCCCTTCCTTGACGATATCGGCCAGCCCGAGGAGATGCATGTTGCAGGGGTTGCCGTCGAACCACATGCTGGCGATTCCAACCTGCGCCTTATCCAGATCCGGTTCGGTCAAACCGGCGCCGAACAACATGGCGCGGGAGCCGACTTGGGCCCGGGCCTGGGTTAAACGGGCGCTATACCGATTGAGAGCCACGGGAAGCCTCAGGAGTTCTTGATCTTGAGCAACTGGCGTGCTTCCGCCGGGGTCGCGATGTCACGCTGGAGTTCTTTGGCCACGCGAACCGCCCGCTCAACCAACTCGACGTTGGTGGCCAGCACTTTGTGGGAGTAGTAGATGTTGTCCTCGATCCCCACTCGGCAATGACCGCCCATGATGATCCCGAGCGTCGACACTGGGAGCTGGGCCCGCCCCACCCCGATACAACTCCACTTGGCGGCGGCCGGGAGCAAGTTCATCAGTGTGAGCATGTTCTGGGGTGTAAACGACAACGCGTTCTGGACGCCAAGCACAAAGTCGAAGAACGGCGGATCGTCGATCAGCCCCATCTTCCAGAGCCGGGCGCCGGCCTCGATATGGCTGGCATCGAAACACTCGATTTCGGGCCGGACCCCGTACTCCTTCATCTTGGCGGCCCAGTACTCGGCGTAATCGGTCCGGTTGATGTAGGGTCCCTGAGGAAAGTTGACCGAC
>JANPEL010000072.1:0-18641 GCA_031431925.1 Gemmatimonadota bacterium
CCTCCCGCCCCAACGGCGTGAGGCGTGCTAACTTATGCTGGTTCACTGAGTCCTCTGGCGTTTGCCGGTTAGGTGTTCTCGACAAACCCCATCATGCAGCGCTACGGCTCAGTGAACAACCTCCTCATCAATTACATCTAGGGAGACCTGGAGCTGTCGCGGGTCTCGACCGGGGCGTTCCAGCGGGTCCACACGGCGATGGCGGCGCATCCGTCGTCGTGAAACTCCGCCGGAAGCTGGGCCGCCCCGCGGTAGACCTCGATCATTTCAATGTCGCCGGGCGGAATCCGGTTCAACTTCTCAATGACGTCGCGGGGCGTCCCACCGCTGCCGAAAACCGGGCCACTGGTACTTCGGTCGAACGGCGAAATCTTTCGGTCGACCGCGGCGGCAGCCGCCGGAGCAAGCTGCCCCGCACCGCCGATCATGCGGACCCCGTCCAGATACACGTTCACCTTCGAACTCGACCCGCTGCAACGGGTGATCGTGATGTTGCTACCCCCTTCGAGTCCGGGTGGCCCAATCGTAAGCCGGACGCCAGGGATCCCTCGCAGCAATTCCAAGGTCTGGATCGCGGGTCTTCGGTCAAGATCCGCCCGGCTCAAGTACCAACCGAGACCAAGGCGTTGACGCCGAAAGAGGTCGTCATACTTGGTGGTGCCCGCGTAGCGCACTGGTTTCCACGCTTTGGCCTCAACCTCAACATCGGGAAGCACCTGCGCCGCTTCGGTGAGGAGGACAGTCACCGTGTCCGTGATGCCCCACCCCTTGGGAAGAGCGAACGCAGCCGGCAGGTACCCGATCCGGCGGAAGGTGATGCTCGGCGCCTCGACCGGCAGGCGGACCGAAAACCACCCGTCCCGATCGCTTGTTCCAAGGAGCCGCCGCTCAGCGTCGAGGATCTCCGCCCCGGCGATTTTTCTGGCCTTTTGGTCGCGGACCCGCCCCGCGACGACTCGCATGACATCTTGGGCGTTGGCATGCGCGGTCAGGAGCAGTAGCACCGCCGACAACAGGAAGCTCGCGCTTTTCATTGTACCCGCCGATCGGGTGCGATTTGGTTTGCGCCAACCCAGGGTGAAGGTACCGCTCGCACCGCGGGCCGCCAAGGGTCTCTCCGACTTGGACGACGAGCGGGCACGGACTTTGGGCCGCAACCAATCGGGGGGCAGCTAGCACACCCAGTCCGAACGCAACGTGCCGGGCCAGCCTGAGCGTTCTCATCGGGGGAGGCCTGGACCTTTGGGCAGCAGGCTCCGTATTCTAATCATGGATTCGATGGCTGATACTGGAGCGACTCGATACAGACCACGAAGGTTGCAAAGAAGAAGCCGAGTCTGACCCGGAAGCGGGCGGTTTCCGCGGCCAAGAAGGCTCGAAAGCACTAGCCCAGTTGGCGTTTTATTCCGGCGATCGGGGGATTAGGCTGCGAGCCGTGCGACGTTTCCAGTCGGACGAAGGGGATGCTTGATTTGCTAACCTCTTGACGGGGCTGGGTTTTCATCGATCTTCAGGGTTGCAATGTCACGAATTACGCTGCGAAGAACCATCCTCACAGCTGAAATACAAGTTAGACAGCGTCGGGGTCCGAACCTAAGACGTGATTAGCTCTCATCAACCCCTCTCCCCGGAGCAGTCCCGTGCGCCTCCGGCCGTCAGTAGCGCTGGTCGCCCTACTCGCTTGCAGTCGTCCACCGCTCCCGGACCCACCCGAGGATCGCATCGACGGTGCGACGATTGTCATCTCGACGGAGTCAGCCAGGCTCGGCGGGCCGGTTGATCTCGCCGTTGACCAGAGCGGCTTGCTCTACGTCCTGGACTACGATGCCGCACAGATCCTCATCGTTTCGGCAAGCGGCGCCGCGATCCGAGTCATTGGCCGAGCCGGGAGTGGGCCCGGCGAATTTCAAAGGCCGGGCAGCTTTAGCTTGGCTCACGACTCGTTGCGGGTTGTCGATCAGGGCAACGGGCGTTTGCAGACGCTGGCTCTGCCCGGACCGTTCACGAGGAGCGTGCTCCTGCCCCCAGTGTCGACCATGGGCCCCGTCGCCGTGGGAGACGATGGTGGCTTTCTGGTTACGACCCTCGGCATGCATGGCGCCTTGGCGGCGTACTATGACCCGTCCGGAATGGAGCAGGTGAGGTTGGGTACCCCGCCGGATTCGGGTCCCCCAGCCCTGAACCCGCGGCAGTCGAAGGAAGCCCTCATTGCGGGACGGGTGCCGGCCCTGTTCCGCAACGCCGTGCTGCCGGTGATCGCCCCGGATCGCGATTTGTGGCTCATCTTGACTGGCGAAGGGCAGCTGGAGCGCTACTCGAGGGACGGTACCCTCAAAGTGTCGGTTCCACTGCGAACGCCGGAAATGAGGCTGGTACGGAGCGAGGCTGTCGCATACGCGAAGGCAACCCTCGAAGATCAGCGTTCCGTCAGGCCGATACGATTCGTATTCGACGCGGCGGTCGTTGGCCACACGCTATGGCTCCTGCTGAACACCACCGCGGATGGACCGGCCGTGCTCTTGGCGATCGGGCCCGACGGTCAAGTCGTCCGCAGACTGACGTTCCCGGCCATTCATGGCGCCCGGTCGTTTGCCCTCGATCCGGCCCGCGCCCTGGTGTTCTTCGCGCTCCCGGGAAGCGCCAGCGTGGTTTCTGCGTCTCTCCCGAGGCTCGCGGGGCTCTGAGTCCCGCTGTCTAACACTAGGCCGTTATGCCGCAGCCAGGCCTCCGAGTCCCACGGACCTTCCACGGAACAGTCCCTTGATCTGGGGTACTACCCAGTAGTACTTTGAGCGATGACCGAGAGCCGGCGCGGGCTGGAGTTTGTCTACACGCCACTCTTCTTGGCATCAGCGCGAGATCTCCTGGACGACGAGGCCTTGCGCCAAGTCGAGATCACACTGCTGGTTGAGCCGCGCGCCGGAGACGTCATCCCCGGAGCGGGCGGGATCCGGAAGGTACGCGCCGCCCTTCCCGGTCGTGGAAAGCGGGGCGGCGCACGGTTGGTATATCTGTAAATCGAAGTCCGGGGAACGGTCTACATGCTCCTGGCCTACGCCAAGAATGCGCAAGTCGACCTCTCGGCAGCCGAAAAGCGAACGTTGCGAACACTGGCGCGGCAGCTAGAGGAGGGCGGATGACAAACTCAAAGCAACCCCGGCTGGGCGCTCTGCTGGTCGAAAGCATGGCCCAGGCAGTCGCGATCGAGGCTGGCCGGCTCCGGGCACCTCGCCGACACCGCCGCACCATTCGCGATTCCGCCGTCACCCCCCCTCCACGATACGGCTCGTCGCGTGTGCGTCGCCTGCGGGAACGGCTGGGCCTGTCCCAACCGGTCTTTGCGAAGGCCCTGAACGTCAGCATCGCAACGGTTCGGGGCTGGGAGCAGGGCGTCCGGACGCCCGACGGGCCTTCGCGCCGACTGCTGGAAGTGGCGGAGCGGCACCCGGGAGCGATTCTCGGCGCTGTGAAGGATGGTCGACGATCGCTGGCTACTGCGGCATAACACCGCTACGCGCAAGTACGCTGGTATCTCGAAGACTGCATGTTATTCCTGACTCACAATGAAGCGCTGAATCGGGACGTCGTGATCAAGCGTCATCAAAGGAGACCTTGCGGAGGGACTGAGCGCCGAGCGGTTCGCGCCTGAGGTGAAGCTGGCCGCGCGCTTGCTGCAGGCGAACACTGACCTTTGGGCAGCAGGCTCCGTATTCTAATCATGGATTCGATGGCTGTTACTGGAGCGACTCGGTGCAGACCACGAAGGTTGCAAAGAAGAAGCCGAGTCTGACCCGGAAGCGGGCGGTTTCCGCGGCCAAGAAGGCTCGAAAGCACTACCAGGCCAAGACCCGAACGAAGTCCCGAGCTTGGCAGGCCGGTGGCAAGCAGTGGGCCCGAGTCCTTGGGCATTTTGGCCTGTCGGCTTAGCTCGCCCCCACCCGCGTGAGGCGGTACTGGACCACGCTCTCTACCCCATCGGCATCGATCCTCACACCCAACAGATAGTCCGGGCCAACCTCGCGCAGCCGAAACCGGGCCGGGCCGGCCACGGTCGCCAGCGGACGGCCATTGCTATCCACAACCAGATAGTCCTTGGCGACGTCATCGGCCAGCGTGAACGGCCAGACCCAGAAGGCTCCATCGAGTCCGCGCACCATGCCCCCAAGAACCGGCATCTTTGGCGGACGGGCGCCCTTCGAATACAGCGCGCCGATCATCACATTCGCCCCGCCATTCCTCGACTCCTCGAGCCGTTGGCGGCGCGCTTCGGTGACCCCAGCCTCGTCGAACTCGCCCGCCACGTACGGCAAGGACAGGGTCCGCTCGATCCTCCCCTGGTCGTTGAAGATCACAATGGCCGGGCGGGCCATGTCGGCGAAGGCGATCCGCCCGCCGTCGGCCAGGACGTGAGCACCAGGACCCAATGGAGCCACACCCGTGGCTAGCCCGTTCGGCGTGCCACGAGGGTTGTAAACGAAAACCGACGCCGATGGCAGCCTCGCGAGCCAAGCGACTCGCCCGCCATCCGGTGACAGCAGGCCGACGGACATCGTGTCGCGATAGAGCCGTTCGGGGCCGTCGATCCGCGGATTCAGCAGTGGGCGCACCAGCCACCGGCCATCCGACAGCCGCCCCGAGACGGAAAAGGCACCGACGCTGTCGGCCGCCATGATCGGCACGGTCCGAACTAAGGTGCCGCTCTCTAGGTACGTCGTGATGCGGGCACCGGTGCGGTCCGCGAAGAAAATGGTGTCCGCTGAGACTCCCATCCATGAGATCTGGCGAAATTCACCAGGCCCGCCACCCGAACGCCCAAGGGTCCGGAGGTGACGGCCATCCGCGGAGAAGAGGCGAACCTCGGCCGAGGCCCCATTGGCGACTGCGATGGCGCCGCTCGGAAGCTTCGCGAGACCGACGATCCGGAGGAAGTCTCCTTGGGGCCCTGTTGACTCGTCGATCACAACATCGGGTCGAGCCGAGACTCGCCAAACAGGCGGTTGCGCCCCTGATCGACCAACCGGAGTTGAAGCAGCTAGCACGGCCAGGCCGAACACAACGTGCCCAGGTGGAGCGAGTACTCTGATCGGGAGATCAACGGCCATGATTGGCTCCTACAATCGGGTATCCGTCAGGTGCTCGTGGCAGGGAGATCACTTCACCCGTCCCAGTGGACTGGGAGCTCGATTCCTCGTACAGGACGCCAAAGTCGACAAGGCGCCGCACGAGGTCAACGTCGATAAGGACGTCATGCTCCAGGTGCAGTTGCTCTACGACATCGTCGACCGGGCGCCCATCGAAGGCGGCCAACCAATACGTGAGGACCGCGGGGACTCGGCTCGAAACCCCGGCCGACTTCGGTTCTTACGGCGGCTCGTAAAGGAAACACCCCCAGTTGCGGCCGACCGTTGCGATCAGCATCCAAGAACCAAACGTCGGAAGCTCGAAGCTGGTCGGATAGAAAAGGGTCGAGTCTGGAATCCCACGGGCGAGCCTGGCGGACTCGAACACGAGTGACGCGGCCGACGAATCCAGTCGTACGGCCCGCACGACCAGTGGAAGGACCGTCGAGAGGTCGGCATGCGGCGGCAGATACGGCCCCGGGCTCCGTCGATACCGGGTGGAGGCAGGGCCCGCTCGCGAGGCCAACTGGCTCATCCGCTGAATCCGCGCAAAGTCATGGTTTTGCGGAGGCTGTTGCGCCGATCGCTTGAAAGCGAAGGAGCATGGTCAGCCACCCCTCCTTTCAAGCACCGTTTGAAGCTCGCTGGGCTTACCTGTCCCTTACTGCGCGAACCCAGCGGGATGAGCTGAGCTTCTTCCCTTCTGAAACACCCCAAGCCAAGGGTAATTGGGCTCCCAGGATCCCAAGCACCAAATACCCGCCCGGTCAGAAGCCTGAGAACACCCCACCTCCGGCTCCGTTTTCGTCGAGTCCGCGCCGAGCTGGAACGAGGCAACGGTGCCCAGATCGAGAATCTAGCACAAACCGCCGATCGACCAGCCCTTCCCAAACGCCCAGCCAGCCTCCTACCGACGGGCGCCGATACACGATTCCCCACTGATGCGGTCAGGAACGCAACGCCAGGGCTCAACCCCTACCCGGGCCTCCTCCTCCGCTCAAAACCGCTGACAGAGTCCTATGGGCTTCCTACGATTCTAGTCGGAGCCATGCTCGGGGGAAACGTCAATCCAACCAGCCGCGGCTGGGAGGTCGGATATCACTCTGCGTCGGGCCCGGCAATCACCCGTAACGCGCCGATAGCGAGAAGCCGCTCTACTGTCGGCCCTCCTAGGAGTGCGTCTTTCGTTGAGGCCGACGCAACCGTGTTGGCCAGTTGAGCAAGCTCCGTGACGCTCATGCGCACAACATCGTAGGGGCTGTAGCTTGTCATCAGAACATGCTCGTCGCCGCACGACTCAAGTTGGAAGGACCCCATTGACAGGCGGCCCTTTGGCGTCGGCCGCCCGTGCTCCTCTAGCACTTTCTGTACTGCGCTGAGCTGCAACGCCAGATCGGCACCTCCGATCCCGAGGAGGTCCTCGCCATTGATCTTGGAAGCAATATCAGCGCAGGCGCGGTAGTAGCCTTGCTTGTCGTGGCCCCAGGCACGCCACAGCTCTTCCTCATCAGGAGCCGGCCGGCCAAGTACCTCATCCAGCACTTGACCCCGGGAAGAGTTGTTAAGTCTGGCCGCGAGTGCGGGGGTATCCAGCCCGAGGCGCCTTGCGCAAAACCGTGATACCCCGCTCTCAATCGCGGTGATCAGGCCCCGCAGCTGGCGCCAGAAACGCATCCCAACATCACCCCTGCCATGTCGACAGAACCACGTTGCACATACGCCATTTCGGTACTGCCAGATGCCACATCCACCTGTCTCAAGCAAATAGTGCGGGCACCTGAGCGCCGGGCTTTTCCCAAAAGCCCCTCGGGGGCCGTCAGCGACGGCCTCATAGATCATCTGATACACGGCGGGCCGCCCCAGGCCTAGCGGTGTGACTTCGACGCCGCGGGCTATCCGCTCGACCACAGATTCCCGACCGGTGTCGAGCGCCACGGCATCGTCACCGAGGATCATCCCGACGAGATAGTTCGGAAGCACCGGCACATAGGTGCAACATTTTGTTGTTGGATCAAATGCCGGCCGCTCCGCTCCACGACTCTCGGCCAGTGGACAAGCGGCGCAGGTCGCGAGTGGCTCGTCCGGTATCGCCTCCTCGAGAAGGCTCGATACCCACCTGTCGATGGGGTGGCTGAGCATCGCGGCGCCCTACGTACCGCTGATGGGGCTTGTGGACGGAAAGCGGAAAGACTCAAACGGATCAGGCTGCTTAAGCCAGCCGATGAGTGCCGACGAACCAACCACTCGGGCGAGCAGAGTGTCCACCCCCACGGCATGCGCCGCCCACGACCTACCTAGCCTTCGCCGCACGACAAGTATTTGTGGCGTAGCGGCCTCTCCGGCTAGATCCCGGTGTAGATACCGGATAGCGAGTTGATTCATCCACCCGCCTCCGGCGCTAATCTCGTCGAATGGCCCCAGGCGCCGAAGAATGTTCACGCCGCTCTCAACCGACTGGTCGAGCGCGACGCCGACGTATACCAGACGTTCGCCAGGCTCGTGCCCCAGTCCGTTCCTGATCCTCGTACGAAGCCCAACCAACAACCGGCGAAGAGTTGAATCTCGGGCCGCCCCGCAAGTACTACTGACAACTAGTGCTACCATCGTCTCGCTGCCTGCCCAGGGCGCCGTTGGGTCGGACACCCGATCTGTCGTGGGATCAAGGGGGAAACGTGCCGCAGCCCACGACGATTGGAACTGGCTGTCCGGCGCGATCACGAGATTTCGAATGTTCACAGCAACCAAGACCATGAGGGTTAGAACGAGCGGCACCGCGAGCCTACGATACTTGCCGTCTACGTGCCCATCAGCGCGGCTCTGCACCCGGCTTGTCTCGGTCATCGTCGGACTCGCGCCGGAATCAGCCGCACCACTCGTTGAGTCGCTCCATTCTCTACAATTGCCATGTCCCCACGCCGCTGCGCAAAACGGATACGCTCGGTCTTGTCAAGTCGTCCGACTTCTGCGCCATCCGCCGAACGCAGGATAATAGTGCTGATGCTCTCCGCCGCGTCCCAGGCATCGTGCGGGGACCGCGCGCGGCGATTAAGGCCTATTTGAACAATTACATGCCCGGCGCCGAGCGGGACGATCCCAAGCGTTTGGTGGAACCCGCCTTCACGGACGGCGGTACGATACTCTGTGCCGTCCGAGGTAACGGAAATTGGCAGATAGCCCGTCAAGGATATATCCCATCTCAGCATGCCGTCGACCGAGTACGCGCGGAGATGACCCGTCCAGTCGGACGCGACCATGAACGTTCCATCCGGCATGCAACCGACCGGACCCACGGAGATCAGCTCCTCAGTCAATTTGTCGCCCCCGAACGACTGACCGAAAGCCGCACGGCTGATGCCATTCGTATCGTAGACATGCACAAGGGCGCCGCCGGACAGTCCACTGACGAAGACCTGACCGTCGAAGACACAGAGCCCTTTGGCATTGTCTTTTACGTCAAACCGGCGGGCGACGTGACCGCTGTACGGGTCCGCCAGAACTACCACTTGGGCAGCCGCCGCATCAAGAACGTACACCTCCCCCTTTTGCGACATCGCCGCCGAGACTGGCGCATAGAGGGCCGGCAGCAACCGGATTTCGGTCAAGGTCGCGCCCCTGCGGCCGAGCCTCAGCAAAGACGCCGTTTCTCCGCTCTTGGAAAAGATGACGCCGACATGTTCAGTCCCAATGGCCTCAAAAGCAGCCGCGACGCCGTCCAATCGCTGGGCTGCAGGGAGAACCGTAACGGTTTCCCACGGCACCCGGGCCGGATTGCTGGGTGACTGCATGCCGTCCGCTCGCGTGCATCGGCCAGTCATCAAAACGACGAGTGTTGAACCGGCGAGGAATGTCTTCAAGGGCCACCCTTAACAGTGAAACTGTCGGAAGCGGGGAACGGTGCAGCCGAACACCAACACAGGCGCCGTCAGCCTACTCTTTGCTGGCACACTTTCCACCAGCGCACCCGTTGGCGAGCTTAGAGCAGTTATAGCCCGTGTACTCGGTGCACCTATCGAGCACGCATCCCTCGTCACCGCAGGTCACCTTTGCGGAGGCTTTCGTCGGCTGAAAGGCTAGGGCAGCCAAGCCGATGTTCGCAGCCATGAGGGCTCCGACAAGCGCCGCACCTCGTTCGTTCCGCGCCATAGCATCACGTCCTTTGTTCGAGGGAACATACGCGCCAACTGAGTTGGCAGTTCAGAGAGGGCCGCTTCTTCACGGCGGCCACGTTACAGTATTGTCCATGAAAAGCCGCCGGACAACCCCCTAGTTGTGGGGGTGCCACGGCACCGTTGCGGGCGCGACAACACGGCCGGCGGCGGGAAGCGGCTCCCCGCGATCAAGACTCTCGCCAACTCCGACTTCACGTTTCAGCCCTCGGTGAAACGCGTGCAGATCGACTGACCTGACGCCCAAAGCAGGTCCAATCATTATGTCAGGTTCGCCTTGGCAAAGGGTGATCCTGCGTTGGCCCTTCAGGGTCTTCAGAAACTCAGCCGGGGTACGATCCCCCAGGCTGCTATGAGGGCGCACTTCGTTGTAGTCGGTGCGCCAGGCTTCGATCTTCGCCCCCGCCTCCACCTCGTGGAGCACGGCCACAAGCTGGGCTTCGGTAAATCGACTCTTCCGCATCGGTCCTCCGGACGAGAACCAACATAATATCCGGATCAGCTTTCGGGTGTCAGGTCACGACAGCCTCCACTCGCTCGGCTTTCTGGACCGCCGCGAGAGCATCATCCTCCTCGGCCCGCCCGGCGTCGGTACGACGCATCTGGCCCTGAGTCTGGCCGTCGCCATCGTCAAAAGTGGCCGCCGGGTCTACTACGCCACCCTCGGCGAACTGATCGCGTCCCTGGATGAGGCGCAACAGGCCTGCACGCTCCAGCACCGCCTCAAGACTCTCGGCTTCTCGACCCTGACAATTGTCGATGAGATCGGCTGCCTCCCGATCTCCCGGACCAGGGCGATGCTGTTCTTTCAGGTCATGGCCCGTCGCAACGAACGGGCCTCGACCAGCATGACCAGCAGCAAGAGCTTCGAGGAGTGGTGGGAGATCTTCGGGGAACGAGGTCATGGCCGCGGCCCTCATCGACCGCCTCCTGCACCACTCGCCCCCCGCTCGCGTGCATCGAACAGCCATCAAAACAACGAGTGTTTAACCAGCGAGGAATGTCTTCAAGGGCCACCCTTAGGGGCGAAATTGCTGGCAGCGGGCAACGGTGCAGCAGCGCAAGGCAGCCGCACCGTGAGGCCTACACTGCCGACCGGCTCCCGACCCAAGCTCACGCGCCGTCCGCCTACTCTTTGGAGGCACACTTTCCACCAACGCACCCGTTGCCGAGCTGCAGGCAGTTATAGCCCGTGTACTCGGTGCACCTATCGAGCACGCATCCCTCGTCATCGCAGGTCGCCTTTGCGGCGGCCTTTGTCGGCTGAAAGGCTAAGGCAGCCAAGCCGATGTTCGCAGCCATGAGGACACCGACCAGCGCCGCACCTCGTTCGTTGCGCGCCATAGCATCACGTCCTTAAGTTCGAGGAAACAATACAACGCCAAGTGATTTGGCAGTTCGATGAGGGTCGGTTCGCCCCGGGTCTCGCCGACCAGGTCACATTATTGTCCATGAATAGTCGCCGGACAACCCCCTAGTTGTAGGGGTGGTACGGCACCGTTGCGGGCGCGACATCACAGCCGCTGGCGGAAAAAGACGCTGGTCGGTTCGGACGCTCAGGTCGCTGCCGATTGCCCCCAGACCTCAGGGGGTTGAGGACCCATTGTGAAGCGATCCGCGCCGGAGGGCCCGTGCAACCCGGCCATGTCGAGCCGGATTCCGCCGCGGAGCCGAAGCGGTCGACCCAAACGTCCGCGACGGACCCGGTCATCATGCTGGCCTCGCCGGCGGGGAATCGAAGCCACACCGGTGATCTGCCGGTCGCTGGAAGAGCTAGAACGACGCGGCCCGTGAGCGACCTCAGCCTCCGCCCTGGCGTGCGCAGCGTCAAGACCCGAGGCTCATCGACGGCCTAGTTAACGCCGCCCGCCGGGGGGGCGATCACGGGAGAGCCGATGCACCTCGAGCCGTTCAACTTCGAGACTGTCCAGGGCCGTGCCAAGGACGTAGTCGTTTCCAGCTCGGTGCAGCCAAAACCGGCCCGGCAGATTCAGCGAGCCGAGCCAGCGCCCCTCTTGATCCAGAATGTCCCACGTGCGGTCGGCCTCGCCGGGGTTTCGGAACCGCTCCAACCAGATGTGCCTCGACTCGTCGACAAGAATGCCGCGGTAACTGGGAGCAAACTCCGGCAGAGGCAACTCGAGCCGATAGTAGTCCTCGTACAAGCGCCTCTGGTCCCCGGTCAGCGTTCCCAAGCTCGCGGCCACGTATCGGCGGTAGAGCTCAGGTGTGACGGGATTCCGAGCAGCCCGCCAGGTGATACGGCCGATCAGTCGCCCACTGGTATCGAAACGCTCAAGAACGGGCTCACCGGCACGAAGCACCAGAACTGAAAGGCTATCGGCCGTCGCAACGGGCGGCACCGTCAATGGGAGGTAAGGAGAGTGGGTGACCCCGCGGCGGCTGTGGACGTACCGCGGTGCCGTCTCGGCGCGCGCAATCTCGGCGAGTACCGAGCCGTTTGCCGAATAGTGAAAGTACCGCACCGTGGAACGGGTGATCTGCCCTGGCAGCCTACCGGCATCAGCTTCCGATGTCATTGTCAGCAGCGTACCGTCGGCAAAAGTGCCTATCAACGATGGTCGAGCGCCAGTCGGGGCAGCCTGCAGCGGGATCGTTCGGACGAACCTGCCCGCCGTGTCGAAGACGTTTGCCCGGGGCAGGGGGCTGTTACTGATGGCGATCATCCCGCCCGGAAGCGGCCACATCCGGAGGTCAGCCATCGTGTTGAACTCTCCAGGCCCCCCCCCCCGTCGGCCTGCCCGCCTCATGTACGTACCTGATCCATCGTACCAGCGGACCTCACTCGAGCCTGCAACGCCGACCGCGGTGGCCCCGCTGGGCAACCGCATAGCGTCAGAAATCCAGTCGAGCTGGTATTCCTCGGGTCCGTCTGCTACCCCAATGACCCGATCCGGAACTATCGTAAGGTGCCACGATGTCTGGTCCGTCCAGGCTGGCCGCGCGGAAATAGCAAGTCGAGCCCCGGCGCTGTCATAAGCCACGAACCACTCGCTCGCCGCTGGCGTACGACACCCGCAAAGTGACGCCGCAACGGCCGCCAGAAGGGGGGCCCAGCGCAGAAAGGACTGCTCGTTCACCCGGGGTTCCGGGATCAGTCGCGGGTCGCCGGTGGCAGCAAGAGCTCCGAATGTCCCCGGTTCGCCCGTCAGGTCGGTCATCGGCTGCGAGCTTTCACCCCGCGCCAAGGAAGGCCGCGCACAATACGCTCTCGTTGCGCAGCGCGTTCCCCCGAACACCGGTGCTCTGTCGCCCATACAGGCTGCTGGCGCCGCGGGGCGGAGCAGCGCCCTCAACCGGACTCCCCAGGCATGCCACAGCGGGCGGAGGAGCTCATTCCAAATCCGAATGATTCGATCGCCGGTGGGCCCTGGCTTAATCATCGGCCACTTCCTCAATTGGCGTCGGGACTTCCAACCTAACAGACCGGCCCTACTTGGTGGAGGCTCCCACCAGTGCTCTCGCGCCTCCTGCTCCGCTACGCGGGGCCATCTGGGCGGACGCCGCCGCTTAAGCAACGCCCCTCGCCACTTCCGGCCATTTCACCATGAACCGGGCGTCGCCTCGATTGACCGATTCACGGCTGCTCGAAACTCGCGGAACGGGTTTCGCCATAGGGGCGTCTGTGTGAAGGCGAGCCCGATGAGGCGACGGGAAGGATCGACCCACGCCATCGTACCGTCCGTCCCGCTGTGCCAGAAGACTCCATCGGGCGACACGGCCCACCCGTAACCGTGCGCATCACCATCAGCCGAAATCCTTGGCTCGCCCAAATCGCGACGGGTCCAGGGCGCCGTGCCCCGGTCAATCGACTCCTTCGTCAGGATCCGCTTCCCGCCGTAGATCCCGCCATTAAGATACAGTTGCAAGAAGATTGCGTAGTCCCATGCGGTCGAAATCATTCCACCGGAAGCTCGCACAAACGGGACCTCGGGTGGATCGCCCGGGCTCCAGCCAGGTATCCACGCACCATTCTTCTTCTCGTAGTACACGACGGACATCCGGCCGAGCTTCCCATCCAGCGTCTCGTCCGTTTCCAGGTTGTAGCTGTCCAACATGCCGAGCGGCTCGTAGATCTCGTCGCGAAGGAAGACAGCGAGGGGTCTTCCGCCCCGTATCTCGATCAACCCACCTAAGGTGTTGAAACCCGCGTTGCTGTAGCTGTAGGAGGTGCCCGGCGGTACCTTCGCGCCAACTTCACCAAACCGGGCCACTTCGCCCTGCAGGGTGGACGGCCCAATAGCCGAGTCCTTGGCGGGCGGAAGGAAGAGCGGGCCGATCCGGAGCCCGCTGGTGTGGGTGAGCAAGTGGTGGACCCGAATCGAGCCGGCAAGCTCGTTGGCGAAACCGGGGACATACTCTCGAACTAGGTCGTCATAGCTAAGTTGCCCACGTTCAACGAGGATGCTTACCGCCGTGGCGATCACGGGTTTGGTGTTCGACGCCAACCGAAACATTGTGCTCTTCTGCATTCGGAGGCGCCTCGCCTTGTCCCGCCAGCCGAGAGCCTCGTAGAGGACGACCTTCCCGTCTCGAGCTACAAGCAGAACGGCGCCGACCAACCGGCCGGTCTCGATAGCCTGTTGGTAGCGGGCTACGGCGGCTGCGAGGATTGACGCCGACATCCCGACTTCGGCCGGGCGGCCAAGGGACAGGGTGTGCGGCGGCGTGAAGCCGGACGGGACCTGAGTTCCAAGCAACAATCCGAGAGTTCTGAACCCCTGCCAGGCGAGAAGAAACATGGAAGACCCCCGATACAACAGGCGACTGGACGTCAAATGCGCCGGTTGGCGATCTGCTCCGGCAAGAGAGAATCTCACTCCACTGGTCCCCGCCCGAGACAAGTAACCCCAAGTCAGCTTCAAACGGACCTTGAGAAGAGGGTCCGCTGACCATGCTCCAGCGATTTCAAGCGGTCGTCGCAACAGCCTCCGCGAAACAAGCCAGCGGCGTCTGCTCCCTTCTGCGATGAAGAAACGGCCGCAATCGCGAGAGGGTCAATGCTTCTGCCGAATCCGCAGCGTCTGCCCTTCGGCCCGTACATGATCACGAGCTCCCGCGCGTCTGGCGACCGGGTCTCGATCGAAATTGCGGGCGGGTACGCCGCAGCGTGGGCTCAACCCACTCGGCTTCTCGACGCTGATGATCGTCGACGAGATCGGCATCTTCCGACGTTCCGGACCGGGGCGATGCTCTTCCTTCAGGCTTGGCCCACCGCTATGAACGGACCCTCGGTACATGCGCCTAGATAGGCGAGTCGCTGCTCACTCACTCGACCCACGCGGAATCGCCGGAGCCCGGGGCGGATCGAGGAGCCCTGCCTCAATGGCCTTCGCAATCAGCCCGGTCCTGTTCGCGGCGGCGAAGCGGTGTTTGGCGATATCACAATACTCGAGAACAGTGTGATAGCTGAGACCCAGGTGCCGTGCCACCTGCTTGGTTGACAAGCCCTTGGCCAGCAGCGCGACGACCTCTAGCTGCCTCGCCGATAGTACTGTGCCGTCCTCCTTCCGCTTGAAGGTGCCGTCCAATTGCTGGCGATCTAAACCACGTTTCACCGAGGCCCCTTGCTTGCACGGCATGGTTCCCTCATACACTAAACTCCAAGGAACTCGGTGCCCCACTCTTATTGCCAGAAGGGGGGGCCCTGGACACCAAGAAGCTCAGAGCGCCGATGCGGTTTGGCAATCCCCCAAAGCTGGGGGTATTCGACTCTCATACAGAGCACTTGGCCCTACTGTCGTCCAACTTCACCACGAACGATCACCAAGGTTTCTCCTAGCTTGTTGCCCCGACCGATTCCCCCCGGATTGGAACCACCCCCTTCGGCACAAGCCATGACGACGTTCGGCAGGGTCGGTTCAACGATCGATCCGTCAGTCCACCTAACCAAACGACAGGTGGACATTCTCGGCCGACCTGCGCGCCGGTATGCTCCCCAAGCAGATTGCCGCCCAACTCGGCCTCTCCTACGAGACCGTCGTCGAAGACCTCGGTCGGGCCGCCCAGACCTTCGGAACCCATGGCCGAATCCCCCTACTCAACGCTGCCACCGAACACGGGTTCATCCGAGTGCCCCCCCCCAACCCAAGATCCACCCGGACCCACCGCCAGCTAACCCCTAGCGGTGCATCCTTTTCATCCCTCACGTGTCGGGATCCGCCATCGTCGGCTTCTGGCCGGCATAATCGACGAAGAGCTTCTCGCCAGCCTGATGGACCTGCCGCATCGACAGCCGCCGGGCCCTGACACCCACGCCGGTAGTAGTCGCAGAACTGGGTGTACTGATACCCGGTGGGGTGCTGGGCGAGGTATTCCTGATGGAGGAGCTGCAGGGTGACGCCGGGCTTTTTCCGCTCGGTGTGGAGATAGCGGGATCAGGCACCGGGCGCCGCTCCAGACCGGAGGCGCCGTAGAGCCGCCCCTAGAGCGTCGGCTCGTCCACGCCTTCGACGGTGGGCCAATCCAGCCCCGCTGCCCGCGCCCGCTGGAGCGTGGCCGCAATCACGCCGAGGCGAATCCCCAGGCTCGCCGCCACGTCCCGAGTGGCTGCGGCCCAGGAGCCATGTCTGACGAAGAATTCTCTCGGGTATGCCGCATAGACAGTCGCTCGGTTGTCATCCTGCTGCCGCCCTTGGGGGGCCGGTGAACGACTGACTCTCCAGCGTCGCGCAATCCCAGGCACCCGCCCCAATGGGGGCGAAACCTGCCTGTTCACGAACACCGATCTAAGTGTTCACGAGCCCGATCTGGGTGTTCACGGTGGACCAGTGTACGCAGCTACGTCCGGATGGCGATTCGGGATGCGACCAAACGCCGGAACTCCGCCGTAGGGGGCAAACCTCGAACGAGTAGCCCCCCAAGGAGGACTGCCGGTGTGCCCTGTATCCTGAGAGCTCGAGCCGCCTCGACATCCCCGGTGATTGCCGCGTCGATCGAAGGCGTTGCCCTGCATGCCGAAAACGCCTCGAGGTCCGCGACACCGGCCCGGGCCGCTAGCTCAACCCAGGGCAGCCGCCCAATGGAATCTTGGGATTCGAAGAGTTTGTCGTGGTATTCCCGGAAGCGACCTTGGGCCCCGGCACATTTTGAAGCTGCGGCAGCCCTTCGAGCGTCGGGGTGAATAGCCTCCAACGGCAGGTGCCGATATAGTACGAGCAGCCGCCCCGGATACTCGTTGACGAACTCCACAAGGTATGCCTGTAGCTGCCTACAAAAGGTGCACTGAAAGTCGGAAAATACCGTTATGACCAACGAAGGATTCTCCGAGTGGAACAGAGTATCCGCACCTGTAGCGACAGCTTTCCAGTCTCGAATTTCCTCTGTCGCCAGCCGGCTATCTTGCTGTTCAGCCGGCCGTTTGAACTCGCGTTTGACCACCAGCGCCGTAGTGGTCAATGCACATGCCGAAACGACCCACAGTAGGGCCCTGGTCGCTCGTGATTCACTCATCGATCCCTCCCAGGAATCAGAGACAACTCAACGGGGCCTACTGGCGGCGATCCTGGTACCAATTGGAGAGTCCCTAAGCTTCAGCAGCTGTAGTAACACCACTCCTCACCAGTTAGCGGGGAACACGAATACCCTTGGTAGTAGCAGCCAGGGGGAATAAGGGCCCAGCATTGCCATGATCCTCCGCAAGTGGAGTAGCTGGCGGCTCGCCACTCGGTCGCGCTGGCGCTCTTGCCCGTGAGAAACAGAGCACCAGTTCCCGTTGTGAGCCCGGCAAGAAGTAAGACTTTGGAGGTGGCTCACATAGAGTGTCCTTGGCATGGGTTGGTCATCTTACGTCGACTCAGACATAACGGGCTGGTTGCTTAGTTCTAGAGCTAACCTTGGCACCCTACAATATCGGATCTTCCCGCTTCCACAATCCCCCCAAAAGCAGGGGGTATCAAGTCGCACTAGGGCCACTCGGCCCCGTGGAAGGAAACGGACTAGCCGCCGAAACCGGCGTTTCTTCTGGCTTGTGCTCCCACCGCAACCATTCAACTGGCGGCAGTTTCCCGTTGAAAGAGCCTGAGATGCTGAGCCTCCCCGAAGTCGGGTCCATGCGGAACCGCCGGCCAACCCTAGCAGTGCATCCTTTTCGACGCCTAGCGCATCTTAGAGCCGACGCCTCACCGGTGCTCTTATCCCCGCCCCTTCCGATGGTTAGAATGAGGTTATGAATCCACGACGGTTTGCGGGGCTCGGCCTCGTCTTGATCGCTGCCCTGGCCCCTACACCAGCGACCGCCCGGCAACGGTCGGTGTCCCTGGCCGAAGCCATCGCCCTGGCCCAAAAGCACGATCCCAACGTGGTCCAAGCCGAGGGCGACGTCCGCTCCGCCGGCGCCGAAACCCGGGCCCGCTTTGGGTCCTTCCTGCCCAGCGTGTCGGCCGGAGCAAGCGGCGGACGGAGCTGGTCGCCGTTCCAGCGGACCGACCCCCGAACCGGGCAACTTGTCGACGCCACCACCACCTCGGTCAACGTTCAACTGAGCGCCGGGATCGACCTCTTCACCGGATTCCGGCGCGGCGCCGAACTCTCCGCCGCCCGGGCCGAGGGCGACCGGACCCAAGCGGCCCTCGACGTCCGCAAATGGCTAACCGCCTTCAACACCAGCCGCGAATTCTTCAGCGCGCTCCAGAACGGCGAACTGGTACGGGTCCGGCGGGACGGCATCAGACGCGCCGAGGAGCAACTCGCCATCGCGGTGGCCCGGCTCCGAACCCGCGGCGCCACGGTGTCCGACTCGCTCCAAGCCGTGGTCGAAGTCTCCCAAGCCCGGCTCCGGCTCCTCACCGAGGAGAGCCAGTTGGCCCAGGCCGAGGCGAATCTGGCCCGGGCCATCGGCGTGTCGGGCCGGGTGTCGGCCATCGACGACGCCAGCATCGCCATCCGGACCATCGCGATCGACACTGCGGCCGTCATGACCGAGGCCCGGGAGCGTTCGCCGGCCGTGATCCAGGCCGAGGCCTCGGTGCGATCGGCCAAGGCCAGCTTGAGTGCGGCCAAGGCGGTGTACTGGCCCCAGGTCCAGCTCAACGGCAGCACCAGCTACGGCGGCAATGACCAAGATCCGCTCGCCAAGTACAAACTGTTCAACAACCGGAACATCGGCCTCAACGTCTCGATCCCGCTGTTCAATGGGTTCCAGCGCGAGCAGCAGGTCCTGAACCGTTCGGTGGCCCTCGATGTGGCCCGGGCCCGGTCGACCGATGCGGCCCACGACGTCGAAGCCCAGTTGATCGGCGCGCTCGCTTCGCTCCGGACCGCCCAGGAACGGGTCGTCGTCGCCCGGAGCAATCTCGACGCCGCCCGCGCCAATGCCCGCGTGCAGCTCGAGCGA
>JANPEL010000073.1:0-5917 GCA_031431925.1 Gemmatimonadota bacterium
CCTCCCGCCCCAACGGCGTGAGGCGTGCTAACTTATGCTGGTTCACTGAGTCCTCTGGCGTTTGCCGGTTAGGTGTTCTCGACAAACCCCATCATGCAGCGCTACGGCTCAGTGAACAACCTCCTCATCAATTACATCTAGACCTGCCTCAAGACTCTGCGTGCCCCGCCGATACTGGGTGGCATGCAGATCGTCGCCTCGAACATCCAGCTCAGCAGCGCCCATCGGTTCGAGGCCGCCCACTCGGTTCGGGAGCGGCTCACCGTGGCCGTTCGACCCGCCGAGGACTCGTTTGTCCGCGGGGCGAGTGGGGATCACGATCTCGAGAAGTTGGCCAAGCTCCTGAAGCGGTACTTCGAGGGCCGTCCCGGGGAGGGCAACAACGAGAAGTTGGCCGACCGGATCGATCGCCTGGTGGCCCGGATCGGCGAGCGGCGAGTTGACCAAGCGGTTCAGTTCGACCTCAAATACCGGCGCCGGGAGTCCGAGCGCGAGGTCGAGGTCACCAGTTTCCGGGCCGCGGGCAGCGTCGCGACGGCCGACGGACGCCAGATCGACTTTACCGCCGCCCTCGATCTGGCCCGGGTCTATGCTCGGACCGAGACCATATCCCTCCGGGCTTCCGGAACCCTCAATCTCTCGGCGGGCACCGGCGCTCCGGCTCCCGGGACGCCGCCAGCGGCCGCGCCACCCAGTCAGCCAGCGCTCTCGCTGGGCGGGAGCGTACTCGGGCTCGACGGGAACAGCGACGGCCGGATCGATGCCGCCACCGAATTGGTGGGACAGAGCGGCAACGGGTTCGCTGAGTTGGCCGGGTACGATGAGGACGGGAACGGCTTCATCGACGAGGGCGATAGCATCTTCAGCAAGTTGGCACTGGTCGACCAAGGCGCCACCGGCCTCACCGCCGATACCCTGGCGAGCCGGGGGGTCGGGGCGATCTTCACCGGGTCGGTGGCGACGCCGTACCGGTTCACCGATGGGTCCAACCAGACCGTGGCGACGTTGTCCCGGTCGGGGATCTACCTCAACGAGAACGGGACCACCGGCATTGCCCAGCAGGTCGATGTTCTGATCTAGCGCCGGCCGAGGTTAATTTGCCGCGATGCTCGGGGTCACTTTCCTTGGGACCGGCGCGGCCTGTCCAACCGTCGAACGCAACGTCTCCGGCCTGGCGCTGATGCGCGAGGGCGAAATGATGCTGTTCGACTGCGGCGAGGGCACCCAACGCCAGATGATGCGCTACGGCGTCGGGTTCAGCTTTTCCGAAATCTTCTTCTCCCACTATCACTCCGACCACCTCCTGGGCGTCATCGGCCTGTTCCGCACCATGGGGCTGCTCGACCGGAAAGATGGCGTCACCCTCTACGGGCCGAAGCACGCCCAGCGGATCATCACCCACGCCCTCTCGGTCGGGGTCGAGCGGACCAAGTTTCCGGTCGAGATCATTGAAGTGAAGCCGGGTGACCGGCTGAAGCGGAAAGAATACGACATCGCCGTGTTCGAAACCGAGCACCGGATCGACACCGTGGGCTATGCGCTCGTGGAGCGCGACCGGCTGGGCCGGTTCGATCCTGAGGTGGCCAAGTCGCTCGGGGTGTCCGAGGGCCCTCTCTGGGGGCAATTGCACCGGGGCATGCCGGTGACCCTGCCGGACGGCCGGGTCGTGCCGCCGGACGCCATTGTCGGGCCGCCCCGGCCGGGCCGGACGGTGGTCTACTCGGGCGATACCCGGCCCTGCCAGGGCGTTAGGCAGGCGGCTCGGGGAGCCGATCTATTGATTCACGAGGCAACCTTCGGGTCGGACGAGCGCCAACGGGCCATTGAAACCGGGCACAGTACCGCGGGGGAGGCGGCCGAATTGGCGCGCGATGCCGGCGTCAAACGTCTGGTGCTGACCCATATCAGCGCTCGGTACAGCCGGGAGGCGCCCGAGTTGATCGACGAGGCCCGAACGATCTTCCCGACCGTGAGTATTGCCCGTGACGGCATGGCGGTGGACGTGCCGTTTCCGGACCGGAGCGATTCCGCCGGCTAGCCGAGCAGGTTCAATACGGCCGTCACCAACTGCTCGGGGCTGGGGGGCGCTCGTTTGGGTACCATCCGCCGTCGTCGGGGAGCCGACCGGACAAACCGAGGGCTCGTCCGGTTCGAATCCGGCGCCGCCAACTCGCCAGCTCTTCGGCCGCCGCCACCGGTTGCAGCTCGACACCGGTCTCCCAAAGGTGACTGCGACACGAGAGTGCCGTGACCCGCGCTTCCCGGCCGATCGTGGCCTTGAACCAGAGGACCGCTCGCTCCAGGCGCCGGAGGCTCGAGGTGTGGACGAGAGCCCGGAACCGGTCCGGCAGAATCGCGAACTCATCCACAATCAGCTCGGGAAACCGAGTCGGGATGTCCCGCCACCGATCCAGGACGAGGCGGCCCAAAAGGCTGGCGTCGACCCGCTTGGTGCCGAATGCCACGAACGACGGGACCCGCCCAGCGGTCCACAGGGTTACTGCCCAGACGCCCGAATGCCAGATCATCGTTGTGTCCCGCGGTTGGAGGCGGGAACACAGTAGCTCCGGCGGGTTCCGACTATATAACCGAAACGTCCGCTATTTGGCTCCGGGCGCCGCAAACCGGGCCACATAGGCCGGGACATCGAATTTCTTGGCCGCCGCCGTCAGGCTCATATACCGAACCGTTCCGAAGATCGGCCGGCGGTAGAACGGACGGTCGTACTTCCCGAAACACCAAAGAATCCCGCCGTAGGAACTCGGGTCCCGGCCGTCGAGGGCGTACTTGTGATTCAAGTGTTCGAGAATGTGGAGTGCGGCCGCGGCGTCCTTGGTCCACATCAAGACCGACTTGCCCCAGAGCATTCGGACGTAGTTGTGGATTTCGCCGTGGTCGACCAGGGAACGCTCCGCGGCATTCCACAACGGGTCATGGGTTCGGCCCGCTTCGAGGTCTTCGTCGGAGTAGAGCGCGGGTCTCGGGTCCTCGGAGTGGTCGCCCAATTCCTTTCGGGCCCAGTCGGGTACCACGGCCAGGGTGCGGTGCCTGGGGTTCTGGAACACGAGGTTGTGGGCCAACTCACGCCAGGTGAGGGCCTGATCGAGGAACGGGGCGTACTGGTTATCGGGGCCGGCCTGCCGGGCGGTGAGCAACACTTCCTGGATGCTGATGGTGCCGAAGTGAAGGTGAGGGGACAGCCGGCTCGTCGCATCGACATTCGGGTCGCCCCGTTGGTCGTACCGCGGCAGTCCATGGGTCACGAAGTCATGGAGTCGGGCCCTGGCGGCGCGTTCGCCGCCTGGCGTGGCCGGGGTCGGTCCAACGGAGTGGTCGATGTCACAGTCGGCGACCAGAGCCCGAAGGTTGTCTTTGGTGCTGCCGGCGTGCAGACGTTCCTCGAACGGAATCTCGATCGGGCGGCGGTTGATGGGGTCGGGATTTTCCACCGGGTAGAGATGGTGGGGCAGGGCGTCCGTCAGCACCGGCCGAATCGACCGGGCCACGAGGTATTCCTTGGTGTGAAACCGCATTGGGACCACCGTGGCGGAATCGACCGCCACCACCGGGGTGTCGAGGCGGTCGCGAAGCCGTTTGAGTTGCCGCGGTTGAATGAAAGTCGGAAAGAAGTCGGTCACCACCAGCGAGGCCCGGCGGCCGAGGGCCGTGAGCGGCGATTCCTTGGTGGCGCGGCCGGCCTGCTCGGTTCGGGTCTCGAGGTAGAACGCGTACTGGATGCCCCGTTCGCCGAAGCCCCAATACAGATCGCGAGCCGATTCAAGGATGAACGTGTGGAATCGATCGCTGGCCCATGGGTAGTCGTGACGGAGGCCCTGGTAGACCAAAATCGGCAAGCCGAGCTGGTTGGCTTGCTCGATCGCGAAGTTGAGGGCGAAGTTGGCCCGGGAGCGCATGGTGACGCCCTGCATCCAGTAGAGCACGAACTCGCCATTCCGGCGGGGACCGTGCTCATCGGCGGCGTGGATTCGGAGGGAATCGACCATTGGTGGGATGGTAGCCTCGATCGGGGTCAGGCCGCCACTCGGCTAGCGGTCCCTGCCTCTTTTGTGGCATTCCTGCCGGATCGTCGGACGGGTTCGGGGTTGGAAGACGGCGCCTTGATCACGTGTAAGTGTATGTAGCGTATCGCTTTGTCCGAAAGCGCCTCGATGGGGCCCGACAATTGCTATGAAGGGAGTTGCATTCCAAGAGCAGCGGTGAGGGGAGAGCTAGGGACGGGGCTATAGGACTAAGTTCCCCCCGAACCGGTTCCCACTCACCGCTCGTTTTTTCTGGTACCGCCTCGAGAATCTGGTTTCTATCGCATTGTCAGACAATGAGATAGGGATGTCGGCGCGGGCTGATCCCCGGTTGACGGGTTCGGGCGAGGTCACTAGCTTAGTCGCCTGTTCGGGGCGGTAGCTCAGCTGGGAGAGCGCTGCAATCGCACTGCAGAGGTCAGGGGTTCGATCCCCCTCCGCTCCATTCATTGCCCCTTGGTGTAACTGGCAACACGTCTGACTCTGGATCAGAAGAGTCCTGGTTCGAGCCCAGGAGGGGCAACTTCCAAAGCCGCCGCGAGGCGGCTTTGTTCGTGTCCCCTCCGGTCTCGTTCCCTCGCTGGCGCGTCGGGGTCGAGCCCAGGAGGGGCAACTTCCCATGATCCGGTTCGGGCCGGTTCTGCGCCTTATAGGGTGTCCCCCTCAAGGCTCGCCGATGAACCGCTCGATTCAGATCTATCTGACCACGATCGCGCTCCTGACCGTGGCCGCCTGCGGGGGCGGGTCGACGACCCCGACCCCACCGCCCCCTCCTCCCCCACCGCCGCCCGCCCCGGTGGCCACCGTGACGGTGACCCCGGCCACGGCCTCGCTGGTTCCGCAACAGACTGAGGCCCTGACGGCCGCCGTTCTGGACGCAGCCGGAAACCCGCTCACGGGACGGACCCTGACTTGGAGCACGAGCGCGGCAACCGTGGCGACGGTCAGCTCGGCGGGTCTGGTGACCGCCGTCGGAACCGGCGCGGCCACCGTCACCGCGACCAGCGAGGGAAAAACCGGCTCGGCGGCCATTACGGTCGCGGATGGGGGACTCGTGCCGGTTACCGGCGGGAACGTGGAGGCCGCCGGGGGCGCGGTGAAGATTGCGGTCCCGGCGGGCGCCGTGACTGCCGCAGTGTCGATCAAGGTGACCCCTTTCACGGCCCCGCCGGCGGGGTTGCTGCCCGGCGTGTACGGCGTGATCGGTACCGCCTACAACTTCGGCCCGGAGGGAACCACCTTCTCGGCGCCGGTAACCGTGACGGTCAAATACGATCCGGCCAAGACCCCGGTTTGGGCGCTTCCCACTGACCTGGCGCTCTATCACTTCACCGGTGGCGTTTGGGTCAAGCTTCCCAATCTGACCGTGGATCCGGTGGCGCACACGGTGACGGCGCAAACCACGTCGTTCAGCCCCTTCACGGTGGGTACTCGGCTGCCGCAGGGGGCCCTCACGCCCACCATCGGATCGGTGAACTTCATCCAGCGCTCGGTGACCTTCACCGCGTCGATTCCGGGGCATCCGACTACCGGCCTGACCTACGCCTGGAACGGGACGGGACGGAACGGTGCGATCAGTCCGCTCTTCGGCGCCGATGCCCAGTACACCATGACCCAGGCGCAACTTCCCCCGGGCGATCTCGATCAGGTCCAGGTCATCATCCGGGGTGCCATCGACCCGACCCAGCCGACCGTCTTGGTTCCGCTCGCCAGCGCTGAGGCCACGGTCAACGCCAACCTCCAGTTCAGCTTCGAAGTCCTGCCGGATTTCAGCGAACCGGATTTCGGCGCGACCCAGGCCGTCTTCGCGCGGGCCCGCACCTCCGACGGCAGCACCAATCAAGGCACCGCCGGACTGCCGGTGTTGATGCTCTGGA
>JANPEL010000074.1:0-6057 GCA_031431925.1 Gemmatimonadota bacterium
CTCCAGGGTCGCGCCGTCCCGCTCCGCGCCTAACACCGTAACCGACACGAGCGACTGGCCCTCGGGCCCGAGCGCCGGGCTCAAGGCGGTCGGCACCGACAGGTTGTTGACCGGCCCCTCACCGTCGCCATTGAGCACCAGGAACCGGCCCGCCCCCTCCGGAGGGCTCTCGGCCGCGAAGTACAGACAACTGACCGCCCGCCACACCGTGGGCGCCCGCCCCGGCAGCAAATCCGGCTGGCCGGCGCCGGCCGCGACGATGACCGACCGCCCCCGGTACGACACCCCGCCCTCCAGCTCAACCACGCCGTCACCGACCCGCGCCACTCGCGCCCCGAGGACCAGGCTTCCCGCGGGAAGCCGAGCGGCCAGTTGATCCGGAAGGGCCTGCATCCCGCTGGCCGGAATCGCGGCGTCGCCGAGGCTGAACATCCGGTACAGGAACTCGAACATCCGACTCGAGGCCGTCAAATCGGGGTCGAGGAAGATCCCCGCGAGGAACGGCCGAAAGAATCGGGTAATCACCTGGTCCGAGAACCCGGCGTTCGCCAGGTACTCGGCCGTCGTGGTTTCGGCCCGACGATACCGATCGAGTGGGGATCCGCGGGTGACCTGGGACTTCAGCCGCGCGATTCGGAACTTGTCCCCGAGCGAACCAACCGGCGAGAGGGCCGTCGCCACCGCCAGGCCCGGGCGACGCCACGGATCGGCCACCGTCATCCATTCGCCACCAGCCCGGATCCGGGCGCCCGGTTCGTAGGCCCGCAGGTCGAGGGCCGCATAATCAAATAAGGCCCGCGCTTCCGGGTACGCCGTCAACAGGACCTGAAAGCCTCGATCGAGTCGGAAGCCCTCGACCGAGTCGGTCCGGACCCGGCCTCCCACGGCATCGCCCGCCTCGAGCAGCACCACGCTCTTGCCCGCCCGGGTCAAGTAACACGCCGCGGCCAGTCCACCCAGCCCGGCGCCAATGATGACGACGTCAGCCGACCGATCGGGGCCCGTCATGCGAAAGGCGTCTCCAGCGAACGGCTCTGCGGCGTCATCAATTCGGCGCCGGCCTCGGTGATGACCATGTCGTCTTCCAACCGGATCCCGAACTCGCCGGGGATGTAGATGCCGGGCTCATCGCTGAAGGTCATGCCGGGTTCGAGCGTGAGCGGATTGTCCTTGACCAAGTACGGCCATTCGTGCCCGTCCATTCCCATCCCGTGGCCGACCCGGTGGGTGAAATACTTGTACCCGGGGCCGAACCCGGCGGCTTCGATGACTTTGCGGGCCGCCAGATCGACGGCGCCGCAGGCCACCCCCGGCCGCGCCGCCGCGAGGGCCGCCGTCTGAGCGGCAAACTCGATGTCGAACACTCGTTTCATCTTGTCGGTCGGGCGCCCCAGGACGAACGTCCGGCTGAGATCGGACGCATACCCGCCGACACTGCACCCGCCGTCGATCAAGAGAATGGTCCCTTCCCGGATGACCTGCGGCGTCACCGACCCATGGGGCAACGCTGAATACGGTCCGACCTGCACGCCGGCTCCCCCCGAAAATCCGAGCCGGTCATGGGCCATCCGCACCAAACCGCCGAACTCGTTCTGGGTCATCCCGTCCTTGAGCGATCGATAGGCGGCCTCGCAGGCCTTGAGGGTCACCGCGGAGGCCAATCGCATCAGGGCCAGCTCGGCCGGCGACTTGGTCATCCGGCATCCGGCGGTGATCGGGGTGGCGCTGGCCGCGCGGGCCCCCGGCACCGCGCCCAGGATGCTGTTGCTGAAGACGAACCGGACCGTCTCCTCGAATCCGATTACCCCGGTGGCGAGCCCCCGGGACCGGAGCCCGTCGGCCACCAGGGCATAGGGGCTTTCGTGTTCGTCCCAGGTCATCACGTCGGTACCGGCGCCTAACGGTCCGGTCTTGACCTGCTCCAGCGCCCGGTCGCGTTCGAACATCGGGCAGACCAGGAAGGCGGTGCCCCGCACCGGAACGACCACCGCCAGCAGCCGTTCACTCAAGCCCCAATCGATGTTCGTGAAGTACTTGAGCGACGTCCCGCCGGTGAGCACGATCGCGTCCACCGCGGTGGCGCCCATCAGCCGCCGCGCCTTCTCGAGCCGCGCCACCCGTTCCGCGGTGGTAATCGGCACCATCTGGCCGGCCATCGAGGTAAGCGCCGCGATGGCCGGCGGAACCGGGTTCTGCTGGATCGAAAGCGGCGTCAACGGCAGCTCCGGCGACCAGCCGGCGCCCATCCCAAACGCCGACGTCGAAGCCGCCACCGACCCGAGGAAATCCCGGCGAGTTGTCATTGCAAACCTAGGAGAGGGTTGACAGATCCCGAACTGACCAGGAAAATGGCACATAGTTCGCTTCTTCGACAGTCGAAATCTTCGACGGTGATCCAGTGCAGATTTTGTCGCGGCCAAACTACAGTCGTCCCACGTTCGGCATTCGCCTCGGCGTCATGTCGTTGGCGGCCGCCATGATCGGAGGCTGTTCGGCCTTCTCGCCCTCGCTCGCCCTGCCCGCGGGGGCGGTCCAAATCGCCGCTCGGGCCGAGTTCGCGACCTGGTTCGACCGAACCGAGGCCTGCTCGGGAATTCGGGGCCAATTCCAACAGATTCAATGGTTTGTCGTGCCCGGCGCGGAGACCTTCGAGACCGGCGAGGGCGCCAAAGTCGGGATGTGGGAGAAGAACGGGTCGGTGACCCGGATCATCATCGCCGGGCGCTACCTCGACCACGAGATGGTGGTCCGCCACGAAATCTTGCACCACCTCCTGGATCGCGAGGGCCATCCGGCGGAGTTCTTCGCCGACCGGTGCCATTTGACATGGGAAACCTGGGCGAACGCGGGCGGCGATCGCTAGGACCCGGTCAACACCTGTAGCGCCCGCCCATCACTCAGGGCTTCACCAACCCCGTCATCCGGACCACTTCAAACGCCGATCCTGGCAATCGTTTCAGGGTATTGATCTCGGCATCGTTCCACCGGCTGTCCGCCACCCCAGACAGATACCAGTCGCTCCCGTTGTCAGCCACAATCATCCCATACGTCTTCAACGCCCGAAGGATCACCTGGGCGCTCGGCGGGAAGGTCGAGATGTCGTAGGCGGCCTTGAGCCGGACCCGCATCCCCATTGGCGGGCGGAGCGATGACCGGTCGGAACTGGCCCAATGCCGGGCCGGGGGCAGATAGGCTTGTTGGGTCCGGCTGACGGTAAACCGAAGGGCGTGGTGGATCGCGCCCGCGGCCACCTCGTCGTAGCGAACCAGCCCGGGGAGGATGGGAAGGCCGGCCGCGTCGGCAGAGGTCCAGCCCGCCGGCCGGAGGGCGTTGGAGTTGAGATCGAAGACCGCGCCACTCCCCGCTTGCCACGAACCATCAGGTTGCGGATACGCGGCATAGAGCTCGTACAACTTCCAATTGTCCCGGTCCACCACCAAAACGTGGCGGTCGCCTGAGGACGAAGCGCCGCCTTCGATCGGCGCGTTGGGTGGCACGGGATACGGACCGGGATCGCTTTCGTCGAAGTAGTCGAACGTCACCGGAACCCGGCCCTGGGTTGCCGCCACGACCACGTAGGGAATCCCAAACGGGCCGCCGAGATAGCTCGCCCCGAAATCGGGGTGGAGCGATTTGGCGAGTCCGATGGTGGCGACGATCTGGTCCGAGAGCGGATCCACCGCCGCCGTGTCGACCGGCTGGTTCCACGGGTTGTCGAGGGGGAACATCCGGCGCCCAGTGAGGTCGGCATTGACGCCTAACGGCCCGCCTGGTGGCGGCGGCGGGGGCGGTTGAATCTGGATCAGGCTGGTGTCGGCCTTCCCGGTGGCGTGTTCGAACCAGACTCGAAACCCGCCGGCCACTTGGCCCGCGGTATAAAGCCCGGTCGCGGTCACCTGGCCACCGGTCGCGCGGTACGTCCCCTGAGCCGGCCCCGTCGTCCCGTCCGACATCCGGCCGGTCGCGGTGAATTGGGCCGCCGCCCCAACCTGCAACACGGCCGTGGCGGGAGTGAGTTCCACGGAGCCTAACGTTGGAGCCGGCGCCTGCACCAGCACGAGACTGGTGTCCGCCGGTCCGGCTGGGTCCGCATACCATACCCGAAAGGCCCCAACGACCGGACCGGCGGTGAACCGCCCGGTGGCGCTGATCTGCCCGCCCGTGGCCCCAAACACCCCGGCCGTCGGGCCGGGCGACCCATCCGAGCGACGAACCACCACCCCGAATTGTTGGGATGCCCCCGTCACCACCACCACCTGGCTTGGCGACAACTCGACCTCGGTAACCGCCGGCACGGGTGGAGGCGGCGGAGGTGGGGGTGGGGGTGGGGGCGGCGGAGCCGGCGCGGCCACCACGACGGTTCCGCTGTCGGACCAGAGCCGGCCGGCGATCGTGACCGAACCGACCACGGAGGCCTTCAGGGCGACGGAGCCGGCAGTGAACCGGCCACTCGAGTCAATCACTCCCCCCGTGGCCCGCCACGCCACCGCCACCGGGTGCCGGGTACCGTCGCTCAGCCGGGCCTCGGCTCGGAATCCCTGCTCGCCACCAACCGGAAGGTCCACGGAATCCGGCACCACCTCCACCCCCTCGACGACCGGCGGCGCCGGAGCCACCTGGACCGACGCTTCCCCCGCGAGTTCGCGACCGGCCGCCACCAGCACCACGGCCCGGACGACGAACCGCCCCGGCGAAGCGGCGGCGCGGTAGAGTCCGGTCGCGTCAATGGTACCGCCAGTCGTTTCAAACCGGGGGACCACAGCTCGCTCGCGAGTTCCATCGCGCCGAACCACGTCAACCACGAACCGAATCGTGTCGCCAACGACAACCGCCCCTTCGCTTGGCGAGAGCTCCACCCGCTCGGGATCGGCCGGGTTGCCATCGAGCCCGGCATTCCGCTCCGCGGAGCAGCCAATGACCAGGAGGAGGCCGAGAGTCCCGAGAGAGGGGGATCGCAAGGCGGGGGGCGGTCTCATCCTCGCAACCTAGCTATCCACGAACTTTCCAACAAGACCAAAAATAATACATTGCAACTTTTCAACATCATGTTTGAAGTTAATAAGCCGTTCAATGACAACTATTTACGATTGACATCCTGCGGTGACACTCGCCATTTCAATGTAGACAAACAAGACGGTGTTGAAATGTAAAGGGCGCGACTGGACAGTAGTTCCGAATTGGCAATAGATTGGAGGGGTCCAGCGCATCCCACCACCTCACTGATCAGCCGAATTCGAGGGTTCCGTGCTCCGACCCGAAGTGCGCCACGCGATTGGAATGGCCACCGTTGACCACGCCTGGCCTCTGATCGAACGGTTTTCGACCCTCAAGCGCGAACACCCCCGGGATGTCGAAACCGCCGCCCAGGATATCGTGGCCCGCTTGACCGCCCTCGGCATCCCGGTCACCGTGCATGAGCCCGAGCTTTTTCTGAGCATCCCGGGAGCGGCGGAGGTCAGGGTGGGGAGCGGCTCATATCGAGCCAAGCCCATGGCCATGAGCCGAGCCACCAGCGGAACTGCGGCCCCCCTGCTCTACCTTCCGAACCAACAGGATCCGAGCCTCGAGGAGCTCTTCTCTCGCCCGTCGGGGTCCGACCGCGATCCCGAGGTCCGCGGCCGGATCGTGATTACCGAAGGGTTCGGAATGCCCGGCAAGGTGGCGCACTACGAGGCGCTCGGCGCGGCCGGTCTGATCGC
The DNA here is from genome assembly GCA_031431925.1 of Gemmatimonadota bacterium. Classification (GTDB taxonomy): domain Bacteria; phylum Gemmatimonadota; class Gemmatimonadetes; order Gemmatimonadales; family GWC2-71-9; genus SHZU01. Next base: position 5,700 of record JANPEL010000074.1, read on the forward strand.
GGTCAATCCGGGAAAGAACGCCCACTGGGGCATCTGCACCACCGTCTGGGGCACCCCGGATCTCTACGACCTGCCTCGGAAACCTTCGATCCCGGTGGTGGCCGTCAACGCCGCCGACGGCCAAGTCTTGATCGAACGAGCCCGCCGAAACGAGATCGGGACGATCGAGTCTCACCTGGAAGAGGGGTGGTACCGGTCGCCGATCCCCGTGGTCAAGATTGCCGGGACCGACGAAGCCGAGCCGTTCGTGCTGCTCCATGGCCACTACGACTCCTGGGACGTCGGCGTCGGCGACAACGCGGTCGGCGACGGCACCATGCTGGAGATCGCCCGGGTGCTGTGGACTCGCCGCGCGGAC
>JANPEL010000075.1:0-2241 GCA_031431925.1 Gemmatimonadota bacterium
CGAAAGAGCGTCGGGTTTCACCTCGTTGGGGCCGGGTCGAGGCCGTTCAGTCGTTTCGTCGCCGAAGGCCGGGCCGAACTTGGCTACCACCCTCGGATCGGACCAGCGACGCTAGGCATCGGTCTCGCGGGCATTCGGCGGACCGGACCGGGGCTCGTGACCGGTGTCGGTCCGGTCGTGTCCACCTCCGCTGAGTTTGGGGCCTTGACCCTGTCGGGCAACTTCTCTCGATTCACCGCCGTCACCGGCTCGTTGCCGGGCTTCACCACCGACACCAGAGACAGCCTGGCCGGACCCGCCCCGACGGGTGGATCTGGGCTTGGTTCGACCACCGCACGGGTGCTGGGGCACCTGAGCCTGGGTGCCCAATGGCAGCGAGGCTGGTTCGTCCTCAGCGGCCGGATGATGCGACGCACCGGCCTCGGCCTCGAAGGCCAACGGGGGTGGCTGCTCGGCGCGGGCTGGCAGGTTGGGCGGTGGACCCGAGTGTCCGCCTCGGTTGGTCGAATGCCGGCGCAGGAGGCGATCTACCTTCCGCTCCGCAATCAGGTCGCCGTGGGACTGGCCTTCATTCGGCGCCGGCCCCAGCCGGAACCCGCGCGTGTCATCGCCCCAACGGATGGATTGGTTCTCGAGATGGTGCCGGTCACGGGTGGGCACCGGTTCCGAATTCGGATTCCCGCGGCCACCCGGGTCGAGCTCAACGGCGATTTCACCAACTGGCAGCCGGTCGAGTTGGGGCGAGCCGAGGCCGACTTCTGGGAAACCACCTTGCCCGTCGGCCCGGGGGTCTACCACGTGAACCTCCGGATTGATGGCGGATCCTGGACCGTCCCCGCCGGGCTCGCCGCGGCCGACGACGGCTTCGGCGGTCACGCCGGAATCCTTCGGATTCCCTGAGAAGCAAGACCTCCCGCCGCTTGAACTCCTTGCGTTGACCGGAGCCGGAGACGAGGTTCTCCCCTGCGACCAAAACGCGAGGGCGGGCATCTCAACGGCACCCCGTGGACCATCTCCTGGAGTCATTCAGTGCAAACACCTTATGCTCTGCTGCTCGCGACCGCATTCATCACATCCGGCGCCTTGGCCCAAGCCCCCGTTACGCTGTCGAAACCCGACGCGGCCTTCCCCGATCCGTACACCCGCGTTACTAGTGTTCGGGAGTTGCCGAACGGCAAGTTGATCATCGCGGACCTGCAGGACAAAACCGTCCAGATGCTCGACTTCACCACCGGCCAGGCCACCAAGATCGGGCGCGAGGGCCAAGGCCCCGGCGAGTACGCGCTCCCGGCCGGTCTGCTGGCCATGCCCAACGGTGAGACCTGGATCAACGACCTGCTGGGCCGGCGGTTCTTGGTCCTGGATCCGACCGGAAAACCAACCAAGACCGTGGCCCTTCCCGGCACCGGCGGCGGGCCGGGCGGGATGGCCATTGGGTTCGGTGGCACCACCTCCGACCAAGCCGGCCGAGTCTATTTCCAGGCACCGCCGTTCAACATCGGCAACCCGGACGCGAAGGCGCCCGACTCGCTCGCGATCCTTCGATGGGACGCCGCCAAGGGCGTGGCGGCCAAGATCGACACCGTCGCGTGGCTGATCTCTCCGAAGGGGAACGTCAACGCCTCGGGCGGGGGCGGACGAGTCTCAATCCGGCTCGGGGGCGGCAAAGTCTTTACGCCGCAGGAAGCTTGGGGCGTGGCGGGCGACGGCGCGATTGCCCGAGTCCAACCGAGCCCCTATCAGGTCCTCTGGTACGGCGCCAACGCCGGAACGGCCAAGCTTGGCCAACCGCAGCCCTACACGGTTCTCTTGGTCACCGAACAGGACAAGAAGGATGTCATTGAAGCCCGGAAGCGGAACCGCCCGATGATGGTCCAATTCGGCGGCGGACCTGGGCGGGCGGCGGGCGGCGGCAACATCCAACTACCCGACCCCGAGTTCGAGGACACCAAGCCGCCATTTACCGGAAACAACGCCGTCCTAGTGGCCCCCGAAGGCGAGGTGTGGGTGGCCCGAACTCGGCCGGCCAGCGACCCGATCCCATCCTACGATGTGTTCGACAAGACCGGCAAACTGGTCCGGAAGGTCAACCTCAACCCGAAGAGCACGGTCATCGGCTTCGGGAAAGGCACGGTCTATGTCATCCGGACCGACGCCGAAGACCTCCCGAACGTTGAGCGCCACCGCCGCTCGGGCATCACGGAATGGGTCCGCCGGTGCCGAACCGGCGGAACCATTCCA